>JAFRNK010000111.1 GCA_017430225.1 Clostridia bacterium
CTTTTCCTCTCGCACCTACGGTGCTCCCGGGCGGAAAAGGTGCAAGGAAAGCATTTTTGCTCTCGCAGGGCAAGCTCTGCTTCGCAAAAATGCTCCTCGCACCGCACATGTCGCTGCTGCGGATTACACTTGGAGGGGCTGTGGCCCCTCCAAACCTCCCGGAGTTTTCTGATTGCCTGACACTTTTTGTTGCACAATCTATTTGAAAAAACGATATGCCTGAAAAGAGAGGGGATGTTGCTGATGATCTTCTGCAACATCCCCTTACGTTATTACTATGTTTGCCCGATATTACTTTTTAAATTTCATCACATTCCAGCTCAGCGCGGGCAGGACGACCGAGGCCTTGCCGCCGTCGATCTTGACCGGCGTGCCGGGCGCGGGCACGACGTTGTCCGGATTCGCCTCTGTGTTCACGGCTTTCACGTCGTCGTGGTGCAGGACGATGTGCTCCTGCGCCTTCAGGTCTCCGAACGCGCGCAGGTCGAAGTCCAGCTCGATGTCCTCGTCCATGCTGCGGTTGATTGCGAACACGGTCAGGCTGCCGTCGTCGCCCAGGGTCGCCGCGGCGTCCACCAGCGGCACGCGCTCATAATCCTTGCAGTCGTAGACGGGGGAGGTGACGATGGGCCGGAGGGCCGTACCGCGGCCGTATCGGCTGGCGTGCATCATGGGATAGAAGATGGTCTGCGCCCAGACGCCGCCGCCGTTGCGCGTCATGATCGGCGCGATGACGTTGACCAGCTGGGCCAGGCACGCGACCTTGACGCGGTCGGCGTTCTTCAGGAAGGTGATCAGGATCGCGCCGGCGAGCAGGGCGTCCTCAAAGTTATAGATATCCTCCAGCAGCGGCAGGGCACGGCCCCATTTGTCGGCCTTCAGGATCTCCTTGTCCTGCTGGCTGGAATGGTACCATACGTTCCACTCGTCGAAGGAGAGGTTGAGCTTTTTCTTCGCGTGCTTGCGGCCGCCGACGGCGTCGCAGATCGCGACTACTTCGCGGATGAAGTCGTCCAGGTCCATGCTGCGGGCCAGGAAGCCGGGCGTATCGCCGGTCGGATTGCCGTAATACCGGTGCAGGGAGACGTAATCCACGTTCTCATAGCATTCCATGAGCATTTCGTATTCCCAGGCGCCGTAGGTTGGCATGTCGTGCGCGGCGGATCCGCAGGCCACCACCTGGATGGAGGGGTCCACCCACTTCATCATCTTGGCCGCCTCGTTGGCCACACGGCCGTATTCGTAGGCCGTCTTGTGGCACATCTGCCAGGGACCGTCCATTTCGTTGCCCAGGCACCAGAGCTTGATGCCGAAGGGGTCCTTCGCACCGTTCTTTGCGCGCAGGTCGCTCCAGTAGCTGCCGCTCTTATGGTTGGCGTATTCCACCACGTTCCGCGCCGCGTCCGGGCCGCGGGTGCCCAGATTGACCGCGTACATGACGTCCGTATTCGCTTTGCGCGCCCAGTCCACAAACTCGTGCAAGCCGACCTCGTTCGTTTCCGTCGTGCCCCAGGCCAGGTCCAGGCGGCGCGGGCGCTGCGCGCGCGGGCCGATGGAATCCTCCCAGTTGAAGCCGGACACGAAGTTGCCGCCCGGATAGCGCACGATGGGGATGTTGAGCTCGCGCACCTTGGCGATCACGTCTTCGCGGAAGCCGTTCTCGTCCGCCGTGGGATGGTCGGGTTCGTAAATGCCGCCGTACACCGCGCGGCCCAGGTGCTCGATAAACGAGCCGTACATACGGGGATCGATCTGCCCGATGGCATAATCCTTATCCAGAATCAGGGACGCTTTTTTCATGGCGGCATTCTCCTTCTCGCTCAAATTTCAGACTGAAAACATATTACCGCGGGGGACTGCCGTTGTCAAGAAATAACATCACCTTTTCTCTTGTCTTTCAGGCTTTCCCGCGGTATAATCAGGATGAAATACTCAAAGGAGGCAGCGGATATGGACGATGAACTGGATATTGTCACTCTGGAGGACGAAAACGGAGGCGAAATTTCGCTGCGCGTCGAGCGCTACTTCTATTTCAACGGGGACGAGTACGTGATCCTCTCCACTGACCTGGAAGGCACCGCCGAGGACCCGGACCGTTACGTGATGCGCGTGACGCCCGTCGAAGGTGAAGAGGAGATGGAGGAGTTCACCCCCATCGAGGACGAAGAACTGGAACAGCGGTTGATCAAGGCCGCGGAAACCGTGCTGGACAGCACCGGCCTTGACGAAGAAGAGGAATGAACGACACCCTCCAGCTGAAAATCAAAAATCTGCCTGACAGTCCGGGCTGCTATCTGATGAAGGAGCGCGGACAGATCATCTACGTGGGCAAGGCGGTCAACCTGAAGAACCGGGTACGGAGCTATTTCCAGAATTCGTACCACACGCCGAAGGTCGCTGCCATGGTCGCCCGCGTGGATGATTTTGATATTGTCCTCGCGCGGACCAACCTGGAAGCCCTGCTGCTGGAATGCAACCTGATCAAGCTACACCGGCCTTTCTACAACATCCTGCTCAAGGACGACAAGGGCTACCCCTACATCCGCGTGGACGTACAGTCGCCCTACCCGCGGGTGACGCTCGCGCGGCGCACCGCCAAGGACGGCGCGCGGTATTTCGGCCCCTACATCGGCGCGAGCGCGGTCCGCGACGTGCTGGACCTGCTGCGCAAGACCTTCAAACTGCGCACCTGCCGGCAGGAGCTGCCGCGCAAGACCCCCGGCCGGCCTTGCATGAACTACGAGATCGGCCGCTGCCTCGCGCCTTGCGCCGGGCTGTGCACCCAGGAGGAATACCGCCTGCAGGTGCTGCGGGCGCTCTCCTTCCTGAACGGGGATTACCAGGCAGTCCGCGACGAGCTGACCGCTGAAATGAAAGAGGCGGCAAGGAAGCTCGAGTTCGAGCGCGCCGCCCAGATCCGCGACCGCATTGCGGACATCGACGGCCTGCAGGAGCGCCAGCAGGTCAACAGCACGGAAGCGCTGGACCGCGACGTGATCGCCCTGAGCCGGGACGACCTGGACGC
This sequence comes from Clostridia bacterium, assembly GCA_017430225.1. Lineage (GTDB taxonomy): Bacteria > Bacillota > Clostridia > Christensenellales > Aristaeellaceae > UBA4246. The sequence continues at coordinate 3,026 of JAFRNK010000111.1, forward strand.
GATGGCCGCGGTGCTGCTGATCCGCGCGGGCAAGATGGTCGGCGGCGAAACCTACGCCCTCGAAGGCGCAGGCGCGGACGCGCCGGACGAAGTCCTCGCGGCTTTCCTGTTGCAGTACTACGACGGGCGGAAGCCCGCCCGCGAGGTCCTGTGCGAAAGCCTGCCCGAGGACGCCGAGGGGCTGGAGGACTACCTGCGCGAACGCCGCCAGGCGGCCTGCACGCTGCTCACCCCGCAGCGCGGGGAAAAGCGCGCCCTGATCCTGATGGCGAAGAAGAATGCCGACGACGCTCTGTACAAGCGCAACCAGCAGGCGGAAATCAAACGCCAGCGCACCGTCGGCGCGTGCGAGGAGCTCGGCAAAGTGCTCGGCATGAAGACCGTGCCGCGCCGCATCGAGGGCTACGACATCTCCAACACCCAGGGCGTGCTGTCCGTGGCCAGCATGGTCGTGTTCATCGACGGCGAGCCCGCGAAAAAGGAATACCGGCACTACCGCATCAAGACTGTCGAAGGCGCGAACGACTTTGCGTCCATGAACGAGGTGCTCGGCCGGCGCTTCCGCCGCGCCGTGAGCGAAGACCCGAACGAAAAGTGGCCCATGCCGGACCTGGTGCTGATTGACGGCGGCCCGGAGCAATTGCGCTTCGCGCGCACCGCTATGCTCGCCGCCGGCGCGGACGTGCCGATGTTCGGCCTCGCCAAGCGCATGGAGGAGATCTTCCTGCCCGACCGGGAGGAATCCATCCTCCTGGACCGCAAGAGCCCCGCTCTGCACCTGATCCAGCGTGTGCGCGACGAGAGCCACCGTTTCGCCATCACCTTCCACACCGGGCTGCGCGGGAAGGCCAGTGTCCACAGCCAGCTGGAGGATATCCCCGGCATCGGCCCCTCGCGCCGCCGCGCGCTCCTGACCCATTTCGGCAGCATCAAAGCCATGCGCGAAGCGACCCTGGAAGAGCTGACGGAAGTCCAGGGCATGAACAAAACCGCCGGGGAAGCCCTGTACCAGTGGATGCACAAGGGCGAACAGGCAGGATAACAGCATGAATATCGGCCGTCAAAACAGGAAAAGGAGACGCTGACATGAGTTTTTCGAAAGATTTTATCTGGGGTACAGCCACCGCGTCCTTCCAGATCGAAGGCGCCTGGAACGAGGACGGCAAAAGCCCCAGCATCTGGGACGAATTGTGTGAGCAGCCCGGGAAGATCCAGGACAAGTCTGACGGCAAAACCGCCTGTGACCATTATCACCGGTTTGAGGAAGACGTCGCCCTGATGGCGGCGCACGGCATCCGCAACTACCGTTTTTCCGTCTCCTGGCCCCGGATCCTGCCCGAAGGAACGGGAAAAGTGAACGAAGCGGGCGTCGCCTTTTATGACCGGCTGATCAACTGCCTGTTGGAGCACGGCATCCGCCCGTGGCTGACCATCTACCACTGGGATCTTCCCGCGTGCCTGCAGCGGAAAGGCGGCTGGCTGAACGAAGAAATGCCGGACTGGTTCGCGGAGTACACCGGCGTCCTGGCGGAGCGTTTCGGCGACCGGGTCAAGGACTTCATCACCATCAACGAGCCCCAGTGCATCATCGGGATGGGCTACGTGCTTGGGCTGCACGCTCCGAGCCTGAAGCTCGGGCACCGGGACCAGGTCATCGCCTGCCATAATCTGCTGAAGAGCCACGGCCGCGCCAGCATCGTCCTGCGGGAGAAGGTCAGGGACGTCCGAGTAGGCTACGCGCCCTGCGCCGGTCCGGCGGTCCCGAAGGATGAAAGCAACCCGGCAGACGTGGAAGCCGCCCGCAAAGCCTATTTCAAGATGAACGACAAGACTCCCGCCTTTTCCGTCACCTGGTTCAGCGATCCGGTCATCCTGGGCAGCTATCCGGAGGATGGCCTGAAGCTGTACGGCCAGTACCTGCCCGCGGGCTGGGAAAAGGATCTGGAGCTGATCCACCAGGTGCCCGACTTCTATACCCAGAATATCTACGAAGGCGAAGAATTCCGCGCGGCGGACAACGCGGACGGCTTTGAGCAGGTTCCCTATCCTCTCGGCCATCCCCGGACGTCCTTCGGCTGGCCGGTGACGCCCCGGGCCCTGTACTGGGGGCCGCGCTTCCTCTGGGAGCGGTACCGCCTGCCCTTCATCATCTCCGAAAACGGCATGGCCTGCCATGACTGGGTGATGCTGGACGGTAAAGTCCATGACCCGAACCGAATCGATTATATCCGCCGCTATCTGCGGGAACTGCGCCGGGCCAGCGAAGACGGCGTGGACATCCGCGGTTACTTCTACTGGAGCCTGCTGGACAACTTTGAGTGGGCAAAGGGCTATACGGAGCGTTTCGGCCTGGTCTATGTGGACTACGCCACGGGCAAACGCACGCCCAAGGACAGTCTCGGCTGGTATGCCGAAACCATCTGTGCCAACGGGGATAACCTGTGATCAGGCTTTAGGTCAATAAACGCCCTCATCCGACCGATTCATTGTCGGATGAGGGCTGTTTATTTTGTTACGATCTTTTGACTTACCGGATGCCTTCCAAAGCTTCACCGTTCACATACAGTTTGTATCCGTTGCCGACGACGTTCGCGGTATTGCCGGAAAACTCGCTGATATACGTGTCCGCGGTCAGCGTCCAGGTGCTGGTATCGTCAAGGATCACGGAAACGGTGCCGATTTCTGAGGATACCGTCTCGCCCTTCGCGTTTTCGATTTCACCGCTGAAACTGCCCTCAAAAGTTGAACCGTTTTTCAGCGTCAGGGTCATGGTGGAATTGTCGCCCACAAGGATGGTGCCCTTCAGAGCCTGTGCGTCCGCGACCAATTCCGCGATGTTGGAAGCGCCGCTCCAGCCGTCGTCACAGACGGAAAGAAGCACATCACTGCCTTCATTGACCAGCTTCACGCCGGACAGCGCAATGACTGTATGCGTGTTGGTAACATGGAACATATGCCCGCTCAGGCTGGTCAGGCTGCCGCCCGTCATGGTAAAGGCGGAAGTGCCGCTGTCCGCGTCGCCGGACATGGACTGATAGATCATGATCGTGTCCAGGAAGGTCGCGTGGCTGTTGCACTGCGTGTTGTTCGCGGTCATGTCGCAATTGATCAGCGTAATGCTGTTTTTGCCCTCGATGCACACTCCCTCGGAAAGATTGCTGGTCAGCGCCGCGTTGCTCACAGTGATGTCCGCGGTGGAGTAAATCGCAGGAGAGCCCAGCCCATTGGAAGTATAGGTGCCGCCGTCCACGACGACCGTGCCGCCGCCGCGGTCGGTGCGGATCGCCGCGGAAGACTTGCCGGAAGTATTCACGGTCAGGTTGCTGGCATAGGTAACGCCTCCGCCCGTGGTCATAATGCCGCCGGAGCCGTCGCCGGTCGTGGTGATGGACGTGTCGGAGATGACCACCGTCGTTCCGTCGCCCACAGCACCGTTCCTGCCGCCGTTACCGCCGTAGGAGAAGACGCCGTTCGCACCGGAAGCGGACGTTTCGATTGTCCCGCCGGTGATCGTGGCCGTGGAACCGCCCATGACCAGCACCGCCGCGTTCAGGCCGTAGAAGTTGCAGTTATCTCCGCCGTCGGAATCGCCGGATTTGGTCACATAGATATTATTGAGATCGACCTCGTCCGACGTATTGACGATCAGCGCGCTCTCGTCAGCGGTCACGGACACATAAACCTGATCGCTGAGTTCCGCCGCTTCTGTGATTTCCGCGGCCGCTTTATATTCAAAGGACGCCGTTCCGCCTCCGGGAGGGGTGCCCCCGCCGAAGCCGCCCGGCCCGCCGGGCATGCCGTCCGGCGGATCTCCCGGGGGATCGCCTGCGGGCGGCTCGCCCATATCCCAATCGGGCGGCGGACCGCCGGGACCTTTGGAAGCCTGATTATCTTCAGCAAACGCCGCTGCCGCAGAAACTGCCAGCATCAGCGCCATCATCAACGCAAGAAACCTTTTCATTCTGCTTACCTCCGTCGCTGCTTTCATTCAGCGGGTTTTTTCCGCTGACAGGTACATATTACCGGACAAAGCTTAAAGAATCATTAAAAAAACCAGACCTTTCGATCTGGTTTTTTGAAATATTTCTGAATTATTCCACCGTCACCGCGTCCTCGGTCGGGGCATCCGCTTCTGTGCCGTCGGCAGTTTCTTCAGCAGGAATCTCCTCCGCAGGAACTTCTTCTGCGGGCTTCTCTTCAGCGGGGGTTTTTTCGGCCTTGGGTGCTTCCTCTGCGGGTTTTTCTTCCGCGGCGGGTTCTTCTTCGACAGCCGCCGGTTCTGCTGCTTCAGCAGTTTCTTCTGCCGGCGCGGCTTCCGCGGGCTCCTCTTCAGCTTTGGGCGCTTCCTCAGCCGGTTCAGCTACTGCTGTTTCTTCCACAGGTTCCTCGGTCGGTACTTCCTCCGCAGGCACCTCTTCGGCAGGCGGATTGATCACTGCGAACAGGGTGCGCAGGCTGTCAGCAACCGCGTTGAACTTTGCTTCCGCCTTTTCTTTGGCGGTCACGGCTTCCGTCAGCTGGGCCTTGACGTCTTCCAGTTCCACGGTCAGGGCTTCGTTTGCCGTGATCAGCTCCACATTCTGTGTGAGCTCCGTTTCCGCCTTGGCACTGAGCTGGGTCAGCTGTTCCGTCAGGATTTCCACATTCTGTTCGGCGTCGTTCGCGCGGGTCTGGACGTCTTCCAGGGTCTGCTGCGCTGCGGCGAGCTGTTCGGTCAGCGTCTGGGCGCTCTCTTCCGCGGTCACGGCGCGGGTGACGGCGCTTTCGATCGTCTCAGCGGATTCTTTCAGCTGGTCTTCCGCGTCCTTGATCTGGGTTTCCATTTCACTTTGAATGGATGCCAGCTTTTCCTCAGCTTCCGCTGCTTTCTGCTCTGCGGCGGCCAGGAGGCCTTCGAGTTCAGCGACACGCGCTTCGGCAGCGTTCTTGCCGTCTTCCATTTCTTTTACTTCTTTGGCCGTCGCCTGAATGGAACGGTCATATGCTTCTACCCTTTCGGCCAATTCGGTCTTCTGACCGTTCAGGTTGTTCCATACGAGGCAAAGCGCAACGACTGCAATCAACAGGCATGAACTGACGATAATGATAGCTTTCTTCATAACTGCCGGCACTCCTTTTGATGATTCTTATATGTTTCAGGAACGGAAACTCCGTCCTGATCATGCTTATTTACGGCCCCGCCCGCGTCTCAGGTTCGGTAATGTCTTCAAAAGTGTTATAGTGGTCTTCGGTATAATAGATCAGCCCGTCGCTTGAAAATACGATGCGTTTCGCGCCGCGGCTCTTCCCGTTGTAATCGATATCGCACTCGTACCAGCGCCTGCCAGGAGCGTCCGGCAGCTGGCCTTCGTAATTGCCGAAGCGGCTGCCGCCGATGCTCTTGCCCGGCGCGTATCTCCACACACTGTCGTTCCCGTTGCCGCTCCAGCCAAGGTTCTGCGCGTCCCGCTTGGAAATATAATTGGACGGCAGTTTATGATAAGTCCGGATATAAGCGGCAACATGCTCCTTGTCGGTATATTCGCCGCCTTCCGTGACGACGATATCCGGCTCCGCAGTCGGCGCGGGCGTGACTGTCGCCGTCGCCTGTACGCGGGGGGTCGCCGTATTTTTCTTTTTTTTCGAGCGCGCCTGTGCCGGTGCAGCTGCCGCTGTCAGCAGCAGCAGGGCGAGCAGCAGCGCCGATAAGCGCTTTCCCTGTCCAGTCATGAATCGGCCTCGTATTACTCAAACGTCCTGATCGGCAGCACCAGGAAGATGAACTGGTTGCCTTCTTTCGGCCTCACGATGCAGGGAGACACGTTCGTTTGGAAGCACATGCGGATCTCTTCCGATTCCACGTTGCGGATAACGTCCATCAGGTACTGGGAATTGAAGGAAATCCTCAGCGGCTGACCGTGGAAAATGACCGGCAGGTCTTCACGCACGTCACCGCGCTCGGCACGGGAGTTCATGTGCAGGCCCGTTTCCCCGATTTCCATGGTAATCAGGTTGCTCTTTCCTTCGCGCGCCATCAGGCTGCAGCGCTCCAGCGCGTCGTACAGCGGGCCTTTTTCAAGCTCGATCTCCGTCTGCGCGGAGCTCGGCAGGATGTGCTTGTAATCGATGAATTCGCCGATCAGCAGCGTGGTATACATCTTGACCGCGCCGAAGCTGACAATCACGTGGGACGCGTTATAGGTCAGCGTCACGTCCGTTTCGTCGTCCGGGAGGATCTTGCTGAGTTCGTTCAGGATCCGACCGGAAATAATGACGCTCGTGAATTCTTTCCCGCCGGGAATGGTGTTCTCTGCATCAATGTTCATCAGCGCCATGCGGAAACCATCGATGCTGACGAGCCGCGTCTCGTTCGCGTAGAACTCCATCAGGATGCCGGTCAGCGTTTTGCGGCTTTCGTCTGTGGAAACCGCGAACATCACGCGGGAGATCGCGTTGCGCAGCTTGTTGGCGGGCAGATGGATTTCCTGGGCGTTGGAAATTTCCCTGAGCTCGGGAAAATCTTCCGCGTTCATCCCCATCATATTCGTCTTGCTGCCCAGGCTGGTGATGCGGGCGACGTTGCTGTCTTCCACAGTAAAGGTAACCAGGCCCACGTTCTGACGGCGAATCAGTTCAGAGAGCAGTTTGGCGGGAAAAACCGTCACACCGGGCGTACGGACGTCCGCGTCGACGATGGCGCGGATAGTCATTTCACCGTCGGTGGCGGTAATGGTCAGCGTATTGTCCTTCGCGTCGATCAGCACGCCGTTGTAAATGTTCTTGACGGGCCGCGCCGCGAGAGCATGCGTGACCAGACTGAGCCCTCTGCTCATTTCATTTGTATTGACAATAAATTCCTGTAACACGGGAGTGTCCTTTCCTCGGTCAGGGCGGAGAGATGATTATTATTGAATATAAAAACCAGTCGTCATCTAAGAGCCTGCCGAAATTGTGCATAAACTGAAAAATGAATGATGCGAGCGGCGTTTTATAAGATCGTGGGCTATGGATAAACGTCATAAAAGCCGAGGGATGAATTGCTGACGAAATGATGCGACCTGAAAAACGCGCGCTTTTTCGTCTTTTATTATGACATAAAAGGACGTTTTTTTCAAGTTTTATTTATCAGGCACAGGCGCTTTTACATATTTTCCACAGGAAGGCAGGGATGTTTGTGAGTTCATATCCGGGGTTGTTGACAACCTGTGGAAATCCAATTAAAATAGATGACAGTGCAGAAGGGAGCGATCGTTATGAAACTGATTTCCTGGAACGTGAACGGTTTGCGCGCGTGCATGACCAAGGGATTTGAGGATATTTTCAGGAGCCTCGATGCGGATATCTTCTGCTTGCAGGAGACGAAGCTGCAGGAAGGGCAGATGGATTTCGCGCCGGAAGGCTACCATGCTTACTGGAATTATGCGGAAAAGAAAGGTTACTCCGGCACGGCGGTATTCTCCAAAACGGAACCGAAGGAAGTCCGGTACGGGATCGGACAGGACGAGTTCGATCACGAAGGGCGCGTGATCGCGCTGGATATGGGGGATTACTGGTTCCTGACGGTCTATGTGCCAAACTCCCAGGACGAACTGAAGCGGCTCGATTACCGCATGGCGTGGGAAGACGCGTTTTTAGGATATATCGAGGGACTGAGAAAGGAAAAACCGGTCATCTTCTGCGGCGATCTCAACGTCGCGCACCAGCCGATTGATCTGAAAAACCCGTCGTCGAACCACCAGAACGCGGGATTCACGGACGAGGAACGCGGAAAGTTTTCCGACCTGCTGGCAGCGGGATATGTGGACAGTTTCCGTTACCTGCACCCGGACGAGAAAGACCAGTATTCCTGGTGGAGCTACCGCTTCAGGGCGCGTGAGAGGAACGCGGGCTGGCGTATCGACTATTTTATCCTGTCAAATGAACTGAAAGACAGGATCGCCGGCGCGTCCATCCATCAGGAAATCTTCGGATCCGACCACTGCCCTGTCGAGCTTGAACTGAAATGAAAGCGATGATGAGAGTATTCCTGCTTTTCCTGGCGCTGGCGTTGCTGGTGACAGTATCCGCAGCGGCTGAGGAGAGGACGTTTACGGGATTCACCGTCAAGGAGACGAGGGCGGGAAAGCTTGCCGAAGGCGTGGATTACTCGTTTTACGAGCTGCTGCCGCCGGACGGCAATATCAACCACGGACAGCGGATCAGCCTGATCGAGGTACAGGGCGAAGCGCTCCTGAACACCCGGCTCCTGGCGGTTCCGGGCAGTCCCACGCGGATCCACAAAGGCCTGAAGGCGCTGACGGCCATCCTGGACGACGTGCAGGCCGGGACTAAAGGCGTGATCCTGGCGGGCGTCAACGGTGACTTTTTCGATATGGCCTGGGGCGGGAACGTCGGAAACCTGAAAACGGAAAACGAGTGGCTGACGGCGGGGGAATTCCCGGACGGATGGGCCTGCGGGATGACGGCGGAGGGCGAACCGCTCATCGGTCAGCCTCGGGCGGAAATAACGCTCACCATGCCGGACGGGGAAGAAGTGCCGGTCAACGCGCTGAACGCGCCGAGGTCAGATACGCCCCGGATGGACTGTTCGCCTGAAAACGTGAGGACGGCCCGCAAGGACAATTTTCTGGTACTGTATACCGATGCGTACAGCCGCGCGACGGATACGCCCGGCGGCGGCACGGAAGTGATCCTGAAACCCGGCGGCGCGCTGACCGGGAAGGGCATCCTGAGTGCGGTTGTGGAAAAAGTCGCGAAGCAGCCGAAAAAGGGCGGCACGAAGATCCCAAATAGCAGGATGGTCCTGTCCGGTGCCGGGGACAGCGCAAAGCTGCTGCGGAAACTGAAAGCGGGAGACACCGTACAGCTGAGTATCAGTGTTCAGCCGCCGTTTGACCGCGCGGAAATCATCATCGGCGGCGGAAGGCCGGACGGCGGGCCGCTGCTGATGAAAGACGGAGAACTGACGAATCTGGAGCCGATGAAGGCAATCTCGGACGACGTCGTGTATTTTTACCGGCACCATCCGCGCACCGTGTTCGCGATCAGGGAGGACGGCAGCTATTTCCTGCTTGCAGTCGAAGGCAACCGCAGCGGCAGTTTCGGAATGACCCTGGAAGAAATGCAGGTGCTTTTGACGGACCTGGACGCTTATACCGCGCTCAACCTGGACGGCGGCCCGTCCACGACGATGGCGATCAGGGTCAACGACCGCCTGAAAGCAGTGACCGACACGACCGGCGGCAAGGGCAGGCTCACGCCGGTGGGCAGTGCTCTGGTTCTTGTAACGAAAACGAATCAACAGTAATACTGGAGGAAGATAAATGTACATTCTGGACGGCGCCATGATGAATACCAAAGCAAACGCGCATCAGCACATGCAGGACGAAATGGGATTCCCGGCATATTACGGGAAAAACCTGGACGCGCTCTACGACTGCCTGACGGACCTGACCGGGGAGATCCGGCTTTACCATGCGGCGGAAATGCGCCGCAGCCTGCCGGGCTACGCAGAAAAAATACTGCGCGTCTTTTCGGACGCGCAGTCGGATATGCTTAGGATTGAAATCGTCGATTGATCAGCCGCGGAGAACTTTTTCTCCGATGAAGCCGGTCGCGGCAGTATAAATGAGGGCGATGCCGCAGGCGGTCACGACCCAGTTGGTCGCGGCATGGGAGAACGCGATGATAATGCCGACGACGATGGAAACGATGCTCAGGATATACATCGTTTTGTTGCCGGAGGCCTGGTTGGACCTGTTGATCCAGTTGACGCCGGACACGACCAGCACGATGCCGATGATCATGTTGATGATACGGTCAAAGGTGCCGGGATTCCGCATGATCCAGAGGCCGACGATGAACATGGCGATGCCGCCGGCGACGCCGATCAGGTCCTCCATACCGTCTTTACGGGCCTGCCACCAGCCGTATACGCTCGCCGCGCCGGCCAGCATGAGGCCGATGCCGAAGACCGCGTAAACGATATTCTTTGCAGTCTGACGGAAAAAGAGCAGAAATAAACCGAGGATGCCGAGGATCACCCAACGGGAGAGGATGCCGGCATTTTTGTTGTCGAAAGACATACAGGGAACCTCCTTCATTAAAGTTCTGACGATCCGATGGATCAGGAAGATTATACCACCGGCGGTTTTTTTTGTACAGCGGCATGGTCGTGACAGAACATAAAATGATATGGTCTGCCGTATGATCTGACCAATGATCTATTCCGCTTGGTCCAATTTGAAACGGCTGAGCGGTTCGTAACCCATGGGCGCGACCAGATTGTCCCAATCGTCCGGCAGGAGGATTTCAAAGGTCACGTATCCTCCGCCCGGCAGGACCATGAACTTGTTGCGCGCCCTGTCGCCGGCGATCAGCATGGCGGTTTCTCCGGGGTTCATCGCGGCGATCGTCCAGATCTGCTTCTGTTTTGTCACACCCTTCAGCCATTCTGGGGTGTCGGTCATGGCAGCCTGCTCCGCGTCGGTATGGATCAGGCGGCGGTAATATTCTTCAAAGGTATATTTGTCGCTTTGCACGCTTCCGGTATTGGCCCAGTAATTGGCATACGTACGCATGTACAGCGGCCGGCGTGCCGTTTCGATGAGATCGTTTTCAAGGGCTTCCTTGCTGGAATAAGCCTGAGCCAGGTCCTTGGCGACAGGTTCGGTCAGAAGCACGGTGCGGTAAACCTGGGGATTGGTGTTGCCAAGGCCGTTCTGCTGTTTTTCCGTAATATCGAAGGCCAGCAGCTGCATGATCCGCTCCGGATCGTTGGTGGCCGGAGTCACGTTGTTGCCCCAGGCCAGAGCAGAGGCGGCAGTCACGGTATTGTCGTCCCAGCCGTAGCCCTGCGCCACGTGATAAGGCGTCCAGCCGACGCACAGGCAGGCTTCCTCGTCTTCCGCAAAGGCAAAAGGCGTAAGATAACCGAAGGTGCCCATCCGGTTTTCTTTGACATAATAGCCGCCCAGGTTCAGCATCATCAGGTCGATGAAGCGGCCCAGGGCTTTATTTTTCTGTTCGCTGATCATCCCCTGTCCGCAATCGATCCCAAGCTGCCGGGCCAGGGGGCCGTTGAGCCACGCGTAGGGCGACCAGCCGTGCGTGCTGGCGAGCGGCCGCCGCCATTCGCCGCTGCCCAGGGCTTGGGTCAGCGCGATACAGACAGGCGTCAGCTCTTTGGGCACCCCGGCCATCACAGCGTTCACGACAGCGGTGTATACTGTGCATTCCCGATAGGCCAGGGCATATATGCCGAGCACGTCGGAAGCGGCATAAGGCGTGAAGCGCAGGTATTCCCGGACAAGCGCGTCCGTCGGAGGCACGACGGGCAGGCCGTCTGTCCAGTCGTTCACCTGGCAGAACTCCTGGACTTCGTCAAATGTACCTGTATAAACGACTTCGTCGTACGGGCGTTTTCCGGCTGAAGCGAACTGATCGGTTTCTTCCTGGGATACAGGCGCGGTGAGAGCGGTCACGATCTGCGGCCAGACTGTTTCACGGGTATTGCGGCGCAGTTCTTCTTCCGAGTGCGAAGCAAAGGCGCCGGGATATTCAGCGGTGCGCAGCACGGGCACGCCCCGGTTGACGCCGGAGGAATGGATCTGAGCGATAAAAGTCGGCGCGCCGACGGTAACGGTGGGGATCCCCAGATATTCTGCCGCGATGGCGGAACCGGATTCTTTGGTCGTGCACAGGCCGCAGCCGCAGTTGCCTGATATTACCGCGTCGATCCCCAATTCCTGCAGCCTGTTTTGGAAAGAACGGGTCTGGCTGCTTTGCCCGAATACGGAATAGGGGCCGCCGCTGCCCACGTCCTGGAACATGTAAACTTGCGCGTCCGGATAGTTTTCACGGATGCATTTCTGCAATTCGTCGTGCGTAACGGATGCCATGAAACTCCCGCCGACCAGAGCGATTTTTTTCCCGGCCAGCGTGTCCAGCCGTGGCGCCTGCGCGATCATATCGACCGCGTGGTAACCCACCGGTGAAACGACAGCGTACACCGGCTGATTCGATTCGTTGACGGTGGGGATGGGACAGGCGTCTGTGCCGCAGCTGTCGGGAACGAGCAGCGGAGACGCTGCTGCCGGCTGGAGCAGCAAAAGGACCGCGAGCAGGCCGGCCATCGCTTTTCCCGTCAGTTTTTTCAGATATATAAGGCTCATAGGGACTCCTTTCGCCGATCGAAGCAAACCCATACCGATTTTTATAATTCTTTGAAAAGGCCGAAATCTCCTGCATCGCAGCGGCGGCCGAGTTGTAAAATCTCCTCATTTCAGTTTTCTGTGAGCATTGTGACGGTGCTAAAAGTTCATGGTTTTGAAATGCAACAATTAAGCTTTCGTAACAGACATACATTGAGATTCAATATTCGTTATGATATACTTACACTGTGTATTAAGGGGGTGAAAGGGTATGGATTTTCTCTCGGCAATCACTGCGAAGAAATTCGGAAAAACGCTGACTACACAGCAGATTCAGGAATTTGCGCAGGCGGCGGCTGAAGGAACGGTACCCGATTATCAGCTGGCGGCCATGCTGATGGCGATCCGCCTGAACGGCATGGACGCGCGGGAAACCGCGGACCTGACGATGGCGATGGCCCAGTCCGGTGAGATGCTGGATCCCGACGTCGGCGGTGTGCCTGTGGATAAACACTCCACCGGCGGCGTCGGTGACACGACCACCCTGGTACTCGCGCCCCTGGTGGCGAGCTGCGGCGGCAAGGTGCTCAAAATGAGCGGCCGCGGGCTCGGGCACACGGGCGGTACGGTAGATAAGCTGGAATCCATTCCCGGCATGCAAACCAGCCTGCCGAAGGAAAGATTCGTGGAAATCGTGCGCACCGTGGGCTGCGCGGTCGTCGGCCAGAGCACGGAGCTCGCGCCGGCGGACAAGCGGCTCTATGCCCTGCGCGACGTGACCTCGACCGTCGATTCGATCCCGCTGATCGCGTCTTCCATCCTGTCCAAGAAGTTCGCGTCCGGCGCGAAAGCGCTGGTACTGGACGTCAAATACGGCACCGGCGCGGTCATGCACAGCCTGGAAAACTCCATGGCACTGGCGAAGACCATGGTGGAGATCGGCACGCACGCCGGACGGCAGGTCACCGCGGTGCTGACCGGCATGGAAGAACCGCTGGGGACGCACGTCGGCAACTCGCTGGAAGTCAAGGAAGCGATCGACATCCTGTCCGGACGCGCAGGCGGCGACCTGAAAAAGGTCGCGATCTACTTGGGCGCGCACATGCTGTGCGCGGCGGGCGTCACGGCCAACATGACGGAAGCGGACGAGAAACTCCGCGCTGCGCTCGACAGCGGCGCGGGCCTCAATAAGTTTGCGGAAATGATTGAGGCGCAGGGCGGCGATCCGAGGGTCACAGAAGACGTGAACCTGCTGCCCCAGGCGCCCATCAAACGCGTCGTGACCGCGGATCATTCCGGCATCGTCACTTCGATGAACACGCGCCAGCTGGGCCTCATCGCCCTGAGCCTCGGCGCGGGCCGCCGGACCAAGGAAGACGTGATTGACCCGTCTGTCGGCTTTATCATGCACGTTCGCCTCGGCGACCGCGTCAACCTCGGGGATCCGCTGGCGGAAATCCACGCGCGCAGCGAAGTCGAATACCGGCACGCGGAGTCGGCGATCCGCGATACGATCAAAATTACCGAAAGCGAGCCTGCCCCGCATCCGCTGATTTACGCGGTCCTGACGCGGGAAGGAACGATGCTGTTCCAATAATATAAGGGGGACTTCTGATAACCATGATGAAAAGAGTTTTCGCGGTGCTCCTGGCTTTGTCTCTGGCGGCGGCCTGTGTGCCTGCGGCCTTTGGCGAAGCGGAAGCGCTGAGCAGGAATGAGCTGAACGCATGGCGCGACCAGCTTCTCAAGGACAGCATTGCGGACAACCGCTACGCGTCCGAATCGATGGAAGACGGAGCCTATTCGCTGACCTTCGACTGGTATACGCTGATTGCGGATACGCAGCGGCTGTCCAGCGCGACGCGCATCATGAGCGTGTTTTACGAGATGGTGCCGGACGAGGACGAAGTGACGCCCGCGGATATCCGCGGCCTGCGCCCCGGCGACACCGTGGAAAAACTGCTGGCCGCCTGGCCGAACGAGAACGAGAGCCTGGCCGGCACCCGCGAAGAAGCGGTGTTGTACCAGACGGGCGGACTGCCCGGACAGGCATCCGCCGGCGTGCTCAAGCGCAACGGCCAGCGGGCCGAATCCGTGACCTACAGCCTGTACCAGATGACCACCAACGGCGTCAGCCTGAGCAAGGTCACCTATACGCTGACCGCGGGCATCATCGATACGATCACCGTCGAATTTGACGGCGAGCTGCTGACCCTGGCGGACGCGCAGGACGAGATCGCGGCCATCCTCGACGTGCAAGCGACGACGGAGTTCTCCGCCTTCCTTTCCAACGGCGACAGCATGGAAGCGGAGGTCTTCAACAGCGACGACCTGCTCTTCTCCGGGATCGACTTCCTGAGCGTCACTCCCGACGACCTGATAGCGCTGCTGGGCGATGACTTTGCCGAAGAATGGGCCGAGGACGGCGACCGCCTGATCCGCGTTATGGAGTGGCAGGCGATGACCGCGGTCTTCATCTGCGAAGCGGACAAGACGCCGATCAGCGTCGACAACATCTCGATGGACGAAGACCTGCTGACCGGCCCGCGCGGCCTGATCGTGGGCGATACGCTCGACGTGATCCTCGGCCGCTTCTGCTATGAAGCGACCGGCACCGATGGCATCCACACCTGGCTGTACGGCGACGTCACGGCAGGCAGCTACGGTGTCATGGATTCTGAGTACCCCGGCCAGGCGGAAGTGCACTACGTGCAGACCGTGGACGGCAAACGCGTGGAAATGATCCTGTACGTCACCGAAGGCATGCTGAGGACGATTACGCTGCAGATGCAGTAAACCAAGTCAGGAATTATGAAGGAGGAGTGAGGAGCTGATGAAGAAACGCTGCAGGCGTTTCGATAGCAGCTCATCATCCGTGCCCTTTATGGGTACTCATCGCTTCTGATTCCTCACTATTTCAAATTACTTGAGCCCTTCCCGGGGCTTGGAGGTTGTATCATGAGAATTGACCTGACCTGTCCGGTTGAGCTGTGGCATTTCAGAATGCCGACGGCTGAATCGCCGTTCTGCACGGTCCAGTTATATAATCTGTCCGAAAAGACGGTCGTCAGTATCCAGGCGTGCTACCTGTGCTATGACGCTAACGGCGAGCAGACCGCCCGCCACGTGGAGCGCGTGCAGGGCCTGGAAGCGCCGACCCGCTGCGCGTTTGAGATGTCCGTCCGCGTAGAGGAAGGCATCGACGCCAGCGGCATGGAGCTGCTGATCGAGAAGGTCTGGTTTGACGACGGCACCGTATGGCGCCGCGGCGCGACGCACATGACGGAATATGCTCTGCCCGCGCCGCCGGATCCCAAGCGCCTGGCCATCCTGCGCGAACTCGCCGGCGCGGACGCGTCGGTCTGCCCCTCCGACCAGGGCACGGTGTGGATCTGCGTCTGCGGACGGCCGAATCCCGCGGGTATGGAAATCTGCTCCCGCTGCCTGCGCGCCAAGCACGCCGTATTTACCAACTACAATGAGTCTGTGATCGAAAAGATCTGCTCCGAGCGCGAATCGGACGAGGAAGAAAAGGCGCGCATCGCCCACGAAGAACAGAAACAGAAGGACGACGAAGACAAGAAGAAGAAGCAGGTCAAACACCGCCGTAACAAGCGCATCCTGATCACCCTGATCTGCCTGCTCCTGGCCGCCGCGATCGGATTCGGCGGATACTTCTACGTATTGCCCTGGTACCGCTACACGATGGCGGAGCGGGAGCTGGACAACCTGAATTACGCGTCCGCGCGGCAGTCTTTCCTCGAGCTCGGGGATTACTCGAACGCCGCGGAAATGGTGAAGGAATGCGACTACCGCGAGGCGCAGGCCGCGCTGGCGGGCGACACTTATACCTCTCTCCGCGCCGCGCAGGACAGTTTTGACGCGCTGGGCGGCTACAAGGACAGCGCGGATCTCGCGAAGGAAGCGCGCTACAAGCAGGCGCAGAAACGCCTGAACGCCGGGGAATACGACACGGCGTACGCGATTTTCGGCGAGACGGCCGGCTACAAGGACAGCAATGAGAAGCAGCTCCTGTGCGTATACCAGCGCGCGAAGCGCAATATGGACGCGGGAGATTACGAAAAAGCGCGGGAAGACTTCCTGACGCTGGGCAATTATGAAGACGCCGCGACGCAGGCGGACGAGTGCCTGTACATCCCCGCCCTGTCGGCGCTGGCGGACGCGCGTCCCGAGGACGCCATCGAGCCGCTGCTCACCCTGGGCAATTACCGCAACAGCGCGATCCGGCTGAAGGAAGCGTACTACGGCGTGGGCAACCAGCTGTTTGACCAGGGCCGGTACGAGGAAGCTGCGGAATACTTCCTGCTGGCCGACGATTATATGGACGCCTACCGCCTGGCCACCCGCTGCCTGTACCAGCCCGCGGTGGAGGCGATGGACGAAGGCCGCTATCTCGAAGCGGCGGAGATGTTTGAAAAGATCGTCACCTTTGAGGATTCCGAGAAGCTGATGAAGCAGTGCTACCTGAACGCCGCGCTGCAGAAGATCGAAGAGGGCGAGTATGCCGAGGCCGAGGAACTGCTGACCAAGGCCGGGGACATCGAAGGCGTGGAAGACGCCCGCAAGGAGACCGTCTACAAACCCGCCATGGCGCTCATGGAAGCGGAAGAATACGAGAGCGCCCGCGAACAGTTCCTGACCATCGCCGGTTACAAGGACGTGGACGAGTACCTGACGGAGATCAACTACCGGCTGGGCCTCAAGGCGTTTGAGGAGAAGGATTACGAGCTGGCGGTCAATCTGTTCACGGACGCGGCTGACTTTGCGGACAGCGGGGAAAAGCTGAACGAGGCGCGGTATTATTACGCGCAGCAGCTGCTGGACCAGAACAAGCCGGTCCAGGCGGCGGAACTGCTGACCCTGCTGGGCGATTACGAGGACAGCGCCACTTTCCGCGAGCAGGCGATCTACGCGCAGGCACAGGCCGCGATGGCGGAAGAGCGCTGGGCGGACGCGCACGCGCTGCTCGAACAGATCCCGGAATACGCCTATACGAGTGAAAGCCTGCGCGAAAGCGCCTACCAGGAAGCCATGGCGGCCCTGAACGAGGGCGACGACCAGCGCGCCTACGAGCTGCTTGGGACCGTCCGGGATTACAAGGACGCGGAAGATATCTACAATGAGCTGGCTTACCGGATCGCGACCGCGGAAAAGGAAGCGGGCAACCTGAGCGGGGCGGCGGAAATCTTCAACACCATCGGCGATTACAAGGACGCGACCGAGCAGGCCGAGACGAGTTACGACGACTACTATCAGGACGCTTACGATGCCGCGAAGAAGGCGGCCGGGGAGCGGAAATGGGCGGAAGTCATCGCGGCGCTGGATGGGCTGGACCTGAACACCGCGAGCACGAAGTACGCGGACCTAAAGGACATCTGGCAGGAAGCGGCCTATGAGTACGCCGAGCAGCTCTACAACAGCGACAAGCCTTACGAGGCCTATGCTTATTACACCCAGCTGCTGGACTATAAGGACGTCGCCAGCAAGAAGATCACGCGCCGCGCCTACCAGGTGATCGGCGTATGGCAGACCTCCCGCGGCGACAAGTTCGTCTTCAACAGCGACGGCACCTGTGAAATCAACGGAAAGTCGCAGTACTACACGGTCAAGAACTGGTCCCTGCGCACGGGCAATGCCGCCAACGACCTGGACACCATGTACCGCATCCTTTCGATCAACAACACGGCGACGCGCATGTCGCTGCGCGTGACCAAGGGCAGCAACCCGGGCAAGAACTACGCGCTTGTCCGCCAGACGGAAGAAGCCGGAGAAGAATAAGCATGCCGCAGGCACTGCAGAACTGGTTTGCCCCTTACAGAGGGGATATTGACGAAAAACACCTGGACGTCCTCGACGGCGTCCGGGTGCTTCTTAGTTTTATTGTCGGCTGGTACCACATCTGGCAGCAGAGCTGGCTCATGCCCATCGGAGTGATCGGCGGGGTCTATGTGAACCTCGACTACATCCCCCGCAGCGGTTACGCGGCGGTGGACGGGTTGATCTTCCTGAGCGGGCTGCTGATGTTCCTGCCTTACGCGGGCACGGAGCGCTCGCCCCGGCCGCTGCAGTATTACCGGAGGCGGCTGATCCGCATCGCGCCGGCGTACGTGCTGGCGATCGTGGTCTCCTTCTTTCTGGACGCGCTGCCGGCGCACCGATACGCCACCGTGTGGGAGGCCGTGCGCGACCTGCTGGCGCACTTTACCTTTACGCACACCCTGTTCCCGTTTTCCTATACGGGTTCGCCGCTGAACGGCGTATTGTGGACGCTGGCGGTGGAAATGCAGGCTTACCTACTCTTCCCGTGGGTCTGCCGGCTGTACCAGAAGCGCCCCGTACTGACCGGCGCGGGCATGCTGGCGATCGCGTTCGGCTACCGCTATTATGTGAGCGGGCTGGAGGATACCGCGCTGCTGATCAACCAGCTGCCGGCGTTCCTGGACATCTATCTGTTCGGGTTCGTTTCCGCCGGCGCGATCGTGGCGCTCCGGCAGCGGCTCCGCGGGGAGAACAATACGGAAAAGCTGTTCTTTACGATCCTCCTGGTGTTGGCAGGCGCGATGTACCTGCAGCTGATGAAGGGCCAGGCCGCAGAGAACGGCATCGAAAACATCCGACTGGGGCAGATGGACCGGCGGTTCATGATCGGCGCGGCGCTGAGCGTATTCTCCGTCAGCGCGTGTTTTTCCCTGCCGGCGGTGCGCTTCCTGCTGGGCAACCGGCTGATGCGCTTCCTCTCCGTCCTGTCCTACGAGTTCTACATCTGGCACCAGAACCTGGCTGTACACCTCAAGGAGTGGAAACTGATCCCGTCCGTCTCCGAAACCCCCTGGTACGACGGCGAGACCGCCTGGCAGTGGCCTTATACGATCTGCTGCTTCCTGCTCCCGCTGATCCTTGCGGTCGTCTTGACATACGGATATGAAAGGCCGGTGAAGAGGTGGCTGGAGAAGAGGGAAAGCAGGAATTGTCATTGAACTCATTGCGCTGTCATCGAGTTTTTATTATAATACACATACACAATTGATCAAGAAAAGGAGGCTATCAAATGAGCAGTATTGAAAAAGTCTATCAGTTTCTGGAAGAAGCGCAGACCTACTATCTGGCGACGGTCGAAGGGGATCAGCCGCGGGTGAGGCCCTTCGGAACGGCGCTGCTGTACGAAGGCAAGCTCTACATCCAGACCGGCAAGGTGAAGCCGGTTTCCAAACAGATCGCGGCGAATCCGAAAGTCGAGATCTGTGCGTTCAAGGACGGCACATGGCTGCGGCTCGCCGGTGAGCTGGTGAACGATGACCGTCGCGAGGCCAAGGCCGCCATGCTGGACAAGATGCCCTCACTGAAGGCGATGTACAGCGCGGACGACGACAACACGCAGGTGCTGTATTTCAAAAACGCCACGGCGACCTTCAGTTCGTTCACGGCTGCGCCGGAAACAGTGTCATTCTGAGTAAGAAGGAAAAAGGCAAAAAGAATAAGGTTCGATTATAGCAAAAACTGCCGGGAAGGGCCGTAAGGCTTTGACCGGCAGTTTTTATTTGGGCAACTGTTAACGAATTGTGAAGTTGGGGTCATCAATTGTTCCATCTTGATCGGCAGTGAGCAAAAACGCGATCAATCGGCGAAAACGGCTGATAATACATCAGAAAACGATCATCATTCACCGCGTTTTCGCGGTTCAGATTGTCCTTGCCAGAGAGGTTTTCCGCGGCTTATAATCATCCCGCAACCCCGGGGAAAAACGCGAAAGGAAGTGACGATGATGTATTTGGCATACCCCGCGCCGGACGATGAAGAGCAGGCGCGGAGCGTGGAACCGCTGCAGGCGCATATCCGCCTGGCGATTGAAATGGAACCCAGGCGGTTCATGATGAAACGGCGCGGGAAGATCCGGCGTCTCCCGCCTGCGAGGAAGGGTTCGAACGATCCCCTGCGGCTGGTCCGGCGGAAGAGTGCACAGCCCCGGGCGATCAAAGCGCCCGCGGCGCTTTCGGGAGGGTATGAACCGGAACGCCTGCTGCGCGACGCGCTCAGCGAGGCGCGCAGGCACGGGATGACGCTGGATATCCTGGCGGAGAGGGTCGGGCTGTCGGAAAGGACGCTCCGCCGGCGGCTGAAAACGCCGGAAGTACTGCCGCTGGGCGAATACTGCAGGATCATACAGGCAGCGCAAGGAGAGTGCGATGGAAAGAAAAACCCTTGAACAAAAACTGTGGCGCTACCGTTCGGACAAGGCCCGGGCGGAGTACCTGCGCCGCTACATCCCGCTCATGGAAAAACGCCTCGCAGAGCTGAAGGAGGAAGCCTTCCAGAGCATCGGCAAAGCGCTGCCGCCGGACGCGGTGCGTACGGCTTCCGGGCCGGGTGATCCCACGGCGCTGCTGGGGATGCGCGCCGCGGAGGACGCGCTGACGGAAGAGATGCGCCTCTTCCGCAACCGGCTGTGGATGCTGAGGCGGGAAAGCGCGTCGCTCGACGCGCAGCTCGCGCTGACGGACTGCCTGCTTTCGTCTCTGACAGACGAGAGCCGGTACCTGCTGACGGAACGGTATATCAAGCACCTGAGCTGGCCGGAACTGGCCAGGCGCTACGCGAAGCATTATCACGTGGATTATACCCCGCTGACCCTGCGCCGCCGCAGCGCGCAGGCGCTGGACGCGCTTTGCGGGACGTGCGAGATGGCAGGATAATCGTAAAATCGAAGTAAAAGAATAAGGGGATGTTGCAGAAGATAATATGCAACATCCGCTTTCTTTCCAATGTATATCGATTTTCTGTATATCGATTTTCCAAATGGATTGTGCAACAAAGAGTATAGGGCAATCGGGAAACTCCGGGAGGTTTGGAGGGGCCGCAGCCACTCCAAGTATAATCCGCAGCAGCGACATGTGCGGTGCGAGGAGCATTTTTGCGAAGCAGAGCTTGCCCTGCGAGAGCAAAAATGCTTTCCTTGCACCTTTTCCGCCCGGGAGTCCCGAAGGGACGAGAGGAAAAGGTGTTCTGTCGATCAAATGGAGTATCTATTTGATCGAAGGGGTTGTGCAACAACCCTTAATTTTCCGCTTCTTTGGCGTGGAAGATCGGCATGTTGATGTCCGCATTGACCATGGTGCCGTAGATGGCGCGGAACTGGGTGGGGGTGCATTTCTTCTGCTCCCGGAACACGCGGTTGAAGGTGGCGACGCTGCCGAAGCCGGAGGACTGCGCGATTTCGTGGATCGGCTGGATGGTGCGGATCAGCAGGTTGGACGCCGCGTTCAGGCGCTTGACCAGCAGGTATTCCGAGAAGGAGACACCGGCGAATTCCTTGAAGACGCGGGAGAAATAATACTTGGAGAAGCCCGCGAACGCCGCCGCGTCGGAAAGGCAGATATCGTCCATATAATGCTCGGAAATGTAGGTCATGACGCTGTTCATGATCTCGGGATCGATGCGCTTGCGGGCAGCGGGGGTGTGCGGGGCGGCCGTGTCCAGGTACTGCCGGCCCAGCAGGGCGTAGACCTGCATCAGGTAAGCGTAGCACTGGGTATTCCACATGGATTTTTTCTGGAAATAGCAGTCGATAGCTTCCATCAGCTGATGGCAGACCTGTTCGCGCAGGTCTGTTTTGTCCTGCAGATAGATCGGGTGCTGCGTCATGAAGCTGACCTGCGGCATATCCTGGAGCGTATAGAGCGGGCTTGGCTCGAACAGCAGCAGGTAGCGCAGGGTATCGTCCGTTTCCGTCAGCGCGTGCGGGCAGCCCGAGGGGATGAAGAGGATCTGCCCCGGCTGGACGCGGTAGGTCTGGTCGGGCAGCTGATAAATGGCAGTGCCGCGCTGTAGCAGGATGACTTCGATGGCGGAATGGACGTGGTTGTCGTAATGCCCCGCGACGTCGGACGCCCAGATGCGGACAGACGAATGCTCCCGATAGGTGATGTATTCCTGCTTTCCGTGCAGGATGCGGAACCCGTCCGGGAAACGGCTGTTGTCAGTAGTTTCGTTTGCCATAGAAACCAGCCTTTCACTTTCTCAAATATTGTTAATTATGCCAATTATACGTATAAGCAACAATGTAAAATTGGGTATACAGTACTCGCGGCTTGCGGGGAATATGATCATTCGTTGCTCCGCAAAAGGAGACTCAATGGTCGGCAATTGCGCTTTATCAAAGTAAAGAAGCCGGAAAATAACGATAATTCGCCATTTTAACGCCTGAAAACGCGAAAAAGCCAGGATGTATAAATTGGTATCCGAAGAGTTGAATACGGCACGCGGATCCGCTGGCTGACGAGCCTATTATATCAAAATAAGCTGAAAAAACAAGAACTTTTCAGAATTGAGACAACTTCTGCGCAGGACAGCACGAATAATGATCACCTGATCTGCGCGGACCAGACACAAAAACAGAGCAGCAACAGATGTATAAAAATGCGCATAAAGTGATGTCGGAGAATGTGAACGGCGGATTGCAGGAAAACCGCCAAACCCCCGCAGTCATTGCCTTTTTATCGTACTTTAATTGCCAAACCATCGGATATCATGTAAAATAGGCGCGCGAAGGGTTTGGCCTTTGCGCGCTATTCATGTGGATTGATGAGGATTGTCATGGCTAAAACAGCTTATCTTGTATTGAGCAACGGCGCCGTGTTTAAGGGCCGCCGGATTGGCGCGGAAGTCGACCGGATCGGGGAACTGGTGTTCACCACCGGCATGGAAGGCTATATCGAGACCCTGACCGACCCGAGCTATTACGGGCAGATCGTGACCCAGTCATTCCCCCTGATCGGGAATTACGGGATTATCGAGGAGGATTTCGAGGGCGAGAGCGCGCTCTTCGGCTACGTATGCCGGGAGATTTCGGATACGCCCTCCAATTTCCGGTGCCAGTATACGGTGGACGAGTACCTGCGCCGCAAAGGCATCCCCGGCATCGTGGGGGTGGATACGCGGCAGATTGTGCGCATCACCCGTGAAGAGGGCGTCATGAACGCCGTCATCTGCAGCAGCGTGCCGGAAGACCTGAGCGCTATCCGCAACTACGCTGTGGTAAACGCCGTGAAGAGCGTGACCTGCGCCGCGCCGGCGGACTGGCCCGCGGAGGGGGAACAGAAACACCGCGTGACCCTGATCGACTACGGCATGAAGCGCAACATCGTGCGCAGCCTGCAGTGCCGAGGCTGCGCGGTGCACGTAGTGCCGGCGGACACGCTCGCCGAGAAGGTCCTCGCGGAGGATCCGGACGGGATCATGCTCTCCAACGGCCCGGGCGACCCGAAGGAGAACGTCGGCCCCATCGCTGAACTCAAAAAGCTCATCGGGAAGAAGCCGGTCTTCGGCATTTGCCTGGGCCACCAGCTGACCGCGCTGGCCCTGGGCGGGGATACCGTCAAGCTCAAGTACGGCCACCGCGGCGGCAACCAGCCCGTGCGGGAACTCGGAACCGGCCGCACCTGGATCACCAGCCAGAACCACGGCTACGCGGTGGTGGCGGACAGCCTGAAGGGCGTGGGCGAGGAGTCTTTTGTGAACGCCAATGACGGCTCCTGCGAAGGCATGCGCTATCCCGGCCTGAATTGCCTGACGGTGCAGTTCCATCCCGAAGCCTGCTCTGGGCCGAAGGACACGGGATTCCTGTTCGACAGGTTTATGGAAATGATGAAATAGAAAAAGTAAGAAGCAGGAATTGAAGGTATCGGGAATAAATCATAAGGAATAAGGATTTTACTTTTGATTTTATGATAAATTGTGGATTCTGCAATAGTTTTGCTATCTTTAAAAACGCTTTCGTACCTTGACAAAACAGTAAACGAACAGTAAAATATTTCAGGACAGTAAACGGACAGTAAAGAATTTTGAAACAGTAAACGAACAGTAAAAGATTTTTGAACAGTAAAACGGAACGCGGTGAATTCAAGGAGGGTCTGATGTCTAATCCATACACGCTGGTTTTCGGTCAGCCGCCGCTTGAAGTAGTGGAGCGTACGGCGCAGGCGGAGCGGATCGTCAGCGATTTCTGCCAGGAGAGGCCTTCCAATTACCTGAATCTGGTCACCGGCATCCGCGGATGCGGGAAAACGGTATTCATTACCCAGATCGCCCACCGTCTGCGGGAAAAGCCGGAGTGGATTGTCGTTGATCTGAATGCGCAGAGGGATCTGTTGTACAGCCTGGCTGCCAAACTGGCGAGCCACCAGACCCTGAGCCAGTGGTTTCAGGAAGCGGAGATCAACCTGCAGGCGTTCGGCGTGAATGTGGGGCTGAAAAAAGCGCCCGCGGCGACAGATATTGAGGATGTTCTGATCAGGATGCTGCGCAGCATCCAAAAGCATCATCTCCGCGTACTGGTGACCATCGATGAAGCGACCAACAGCCGTGAAATCAGGGCTTTTGCAAGCGCTTACCAGATTTTTATCCGGGAAGGACTGCCGGTTTTCCTGCTGATGACGGGTCTGTATCACCAGATCGAACGCCTGCGCAACGCAGAGGGAATGACCTTTCTGGAACGGGCGCCGCGCACGGTATTGGCGCCGCTGAGCTTTATCCCCATGGTCCGCAAGTATATGGAAACGCTGAAAATCTCCGAGGAGAAAGCGACCCGCCTGGCAAAAGCGACCAAAGGATATGCGTTTGCCTTCCAGACTGTCGGTTATTTCTGCTGGGAATACCCTGAAAATGAGAATGAAGCGATGTCCCGCGCCAGAGATTACCTGTCGGAATTCGCATATCAGAAAATCTGGTCTGAACTTTCCAAGAATGACCGGGATGTCGTACTGGCTGTTCAGCGGGTTCCATCCGGTGAAATCTCAGGCATACGCAGTATCCTCGGATGGACCAGCAATCAGTTCAATCCCTATCGCGACCGGCTGCTGAAAACAGGGGTACTGATGAGTCCCCAGTCAGGATATGTATCATTGGCGCTGCCCTGGTTTGGGGAAGTGGCGGTGAATTTTGAGGAGATAAACAATGCCTAAAGACGCAACCATCCGCAAAGTGCTGATGATCGGCTCGGGGCCGATCGTGATCGGGCAGGCGGCGGAATTTGACTACGCGGGTGCGCAGGCCTGCCGGGTGCTCAGGGACGAGGGTATCAATGTGGTGCTGGTGAACTCGAACCCGGCCACCATCATGACCGACAAGCATCTGGCGGACGAGATCTACCTGGAACCGCTGACCGTGGAGACGGTGGCGCGCATCATCGAGAAGGAGCGGCCGGACGGGCTGCTGGCGGGGCTGGGCGGCCAGACGGCGCTGACCCTGGCCATGCAGCTGAGCAGATTCGGCGTGCTGGAAAAGTACGGCGTGCGCCTGCTGGGCAGCCCCATCGAGGCCATCGAGCGCGCGGAGGACCGGGAAAAATTCCGCGAGACGATGGAAGCCCTGGGCGAGCCCTGTGTGCCCTCCGAGATCGCGGAAACGCTGGAGGACGCGGTGAAAGCCGCTTCCGATATCGGCTATCCGGTCATCGTGCGTCCGGCCTACACCCTGGGCGGCAGCGGCGGCGGCATCGCCGGCAGCGAGGACGAGCTGCGTGTCATTGCGCGCACGGGCCTGGAGCTTTCGCCCATCACCCAGGTGCTGATCGAAAAGTGCATCTCCGGCTGGAAAGAGATCGAATTTGAGACCATGCGGGACGGCGCGGGCAACGTGATCGCCGTCTGCTCCATGGAAAACGTGGATCCCGTGGGCGTGCATACCGGCGATTCCATCGTGGTGGCCCCGGCGCTGACCCTGTCGGACAAGGAATACCAGATGCTGCGCAGCGCCTCCCTCCGGATGATCGAGGCCATCGGCATCGTGGGCGGGTGCAACTGCCAGTTCGCGTTGAATCCGGACAGCTTCGAGTACGCGGTGATCGAGGTCAACCCGCGCGTATCCCGGTCTTCGGCCCTGGCCAGCAAGGCCACGGGCTATCCCATCGCCAAGCTGACCACTCGCATCGCCCTGGGCTACACCCTGGACGAGATCGCCAACGACATCACCGGAAAAACCTGCGCCTGCTTCGAGCCGACGCTGGACTACGTAGTGGTCAAGTACCCCAAGTGGCCTTTCGACAAGTTCTCCGGCGCTTCCCGCCGCCTTGGCACGCAGATGAAGGCCACCGGCGAGGTCATGGCCATCGGCCAGTGCTTCGAGGAAGCCCTGATGAAGGCGGTGCGCGGCGCGGAGATCGGGCTGAACACGCTGAATGCGGCGCCGCTGAACAGCGACACGCTGGACGAACGCCTCAATGCGCAGGACGACCGGCGGCTGTTTACCGTGTTCGAGGCCTTGAAAGCGGGCCGGACGGTGGACGAGCTGTACGCCGTGACGAAGATTGACCGTTGGTTCCTGTACCGGCTGCAGTACATGGCGCAGTTTGAAGAAAACCTGAAAAGCGGCCTGACGGAGGAAAAATACCGCGAGGCCAAGCGCCTGGGATATCCGGACGATGCGGTCCGGAAGCTCAGCGGGGCGGCGGAGCTGCCCGCTCATCAGATGAGTTATAAAATGGTGGATACCTGCGGCGCGGAGTTCGCCGCGGAGACGCCGTATTTCTACAGCTGCCCGTCCGGCTTCTGTGAGAGCCGGGCGCTGCCTCGCAGCGGCAAGCCGGTCATCGCGGTGCTGGGCTCCGGCCCTATCCGCATCGGCCAGGGCATTGAGTTCGATTACAGCTCGGTGCACTGCGTCTGGACGCTCAGGGAAATGGGCTACGATGTGGTCATCATCAACAACAACCCGGAAACCGTGTCCACGGACTATGACACGGCGGACCGGCTGTACTTCGAGCCCCTGTACCCCGAAGACGTGATGAACATCCTGCGGGTGGAGAATCCCATCGGCGTGGTGGTGGCCTTCGGTGGGCAGACAGCTATCAAGCTGACGAAATTCCTGGACGGGCAGGGTATCCGCATCCTGGGCACCAGCGCGGAGGGCATCGACCTGGCGGAGGACCGCGAGCGCTTCGACGCGCTGCTGGAGCGGTTCCGCATCCGGCGCCCGCGGGGGCATTCCGTGCGCACCCTGGAGGAAGCGGTCCATGCTGCGGAGGATCTGGGCTATCCGGTGCTCCTGAGGCCCTCCTACGTCATCGGCGGGCAGAACATGACCATCTCCCGCGGGGAGAAGGACACGGTGGCTTACATGGAGCGCATCCTGGCGGGCGGCATCGAGAATCCGGTGCTCATCGACCAGTACCTGCCCGGCATCGAGCTGGAGGTTGACGTGATCTCCGACGGCGAGGACGTGCTCATCCCCGGCATCATGGAGCACATCGAGCGCGCGGGCGTGCACTCGGGCGACTCCATCGCGGTCTATCCGCCCTACAACCTGAACGACATCGACTTAAAGCGCGTATGCGACTGCTCCGAAAAACTGGCGCTGGCGCTGGGCACCAAGGGCCTGGTGAACATCCAGTACCTGATTTACGAGAACGAATTGTACGTCATCGAGGTCAATCCCCGGGCTTCCCGCACGATCCCCTACATCAGCAAGGTGACCCAGGTGCCCATGGTGGATCTGGCGGCTCGGGTGATGCTGGGCGAACGCCTGACCGACCTGGGCTACGGTACCGGGCTGTACCGCACGCCGCCCTATACGGCGGTGAAGGTGCCGGTATTCTCTTTCGAGAAGCTGAACGACGCGAACTCCATCCTCGGTCCGGAAATGAAGTCCACCGGCGAGGTGCTGGGCATCGGCAAGACCGTCAGCGAGGCCCTGTTCAAGGGCCTGACCGCCGCGGGCTTCACCGTGCCGGATCTGCACGGGCACGAACGGGGCATCCTGATCAGCGTGGCGGAAAACGATTATGAGGACATCCTCTCCCTGGCGAAGCGCTTCAGCGATCTGGGGCTGACCCTGTATGCCACCACCGGGACGGCGGAATCCATTCGCCGCATGGGCATCCCCGTGCAGCCCGTGAAGAACGCCACCGAGTCCGGCGAGATCCGCGAGCTGATGGAAAGCGGCGCGCTGAGCTACATCATCTACACCGGCGCGGTGCAGGACACCACGGTGGGCGACTATACGCTGCTCCACCGCCGGGCCATGCAGCTGGGCATTCCCTGCCTGACGTCGCTGGACACCGCAAACGCGCTGGCGGGCATCATCGAGAGCCGCTTCACCGGGCGGAATACGGAGCTGGTGGACATTAACGCCATGCGCGCCTGGCGGCAGAAGATCCACTTTGCCAAGATGCACTCCTGCGGCAACGACTATATCTTTGTGGAGAACTTCGACGGCGGCATCACCTGCCCCGAATCCCTGTGCGTGTCGCTGTGCGCGCCGCACTATGGCATCGGCGGCGACGGCATCGTGCTGATCGAGCACAGCCGGGTGGCGGACGCGAAAATGCGCTCCTTCAACCGCGACGGCAGCGAGGGGCGCATGGCGGGCAACAACCTGCGCTGCGTGGCCAAGTACCTGTACGACAAAGGTTACGTGCGCAGCGAGTTCATGTCCATCGAGACGGCCTCGGGCGTCCACCGGGTTCGGGTCTACCTGCGGGACGGAAAGGTCAGTTCCGTCACCGCGGATATGGGTCCGGCCAGCCTGAAGGCTGAAGAGATCCCGGTGGTCAGCAATCAGCCCACGGTGGTCAATCGGGCGGTGACCATCGGCGGCCGGGAATGGAACATCACCTGCGTGTCCGTGGGCAACCCCCACTGCGTGGTGTTCATGGACGGCATCGACGGCCTGGACGTGGGCGCCGTCGGGCCCCAGTTCGAATATGCCTCCCTGTTCCCGGAGCGCGTCAATACCGAGTTCGTGCGCGTGGTCAACCGCACCTGCCTCAGGATGCGCGTGTGGGAGCGCGGCAACGGCGAGACCCTGGCCTGCGGCACGGGCGCCTGCGCCGCGGTGGCCGCCGCCATCGAGAACGGCTACTGCGCGTCGGACACTGACGTACTGGTCAAGGTCAAGGGCGGCGACCTGACGGTACGCTGCAGCGCGGAGAACAATATCACCCTCACCGGCGAAGCGGTGCTCGTTTATGAAGGAGAGTTTGAATACTGAGAAACAAGGAAAAAGGAGATATTGATGCTGCAATTCGGAATGCCGACGCTCATTGAGAACCGCACGCTGGAGGACAACGCCGCCCTGTGCGCCAGCCTGGGACTCAGGTTCGTCGAGCTGAATATGAATTTCCCGGAATACCAGGTGGAATGCCTGGAGCAGACGGATTTCCTGCTGCGGACCGCGGAACGGTACGGCATCTATTACACCGTCCATCTGGACGAAAACCTGAACATCGCGGATTTCAACCGCCTCGTGACAGGCGCGTATCTGGAGACCGTGCGCCGGTCTGTTTCAGCGGCAAAGAAACTCCTGTGCCTGCGCGCCAGGTACGGGGACGAAAGCCAGCCCCTGACCCTGAATATGCACATGAACCACGGCATTTACATCACCCTGCCAGACCGCAAGGTGCAGATGTACGAGCGGGATTTTGAGACCTATATGAAATCCTTCGCCGCGTTTCGTGCCCTGTGCGAGGACTGGATCGGGGACAGCGATATCATGATCGCCGTGGAAAACACCGACGGATTCCGCGATTATGAGAAGAAGGCCGTCGAGTACCTGCTGGAGAGCCCGAAGTTCGGCCTGACCTGGGATATCGGACACTCGAAAGCGGTCCGCGAGAAGGACGTACCGTTTATTCTCGGGCATCGGGAGCATTTGATCCACTTTCACATTCACGACGGGACGGAAACGCCGCCCAGGAACCACCTCGCGCTCAGCGACGGGGAGATCGATCTCGGAGAGCGGCTGCGCCTGGCCGAAAGCAGGAACGCGCGCTGCGTCCTCGAGACGAAGACTGTCGACGCGCTGAAACGGTCGGTGCAGTGGCTGCGGGAACAATATTATTAAAGGAGCTGAAGAAAATGGATATGAACATTCTTTTGGGACTGTAGGATTTCAGGAACGGTATCGGCGCGTTCCTGACGGATTTTCTGGCGAAAATGACCTTTCTGGGCGAACTGAATTCAGTATGGTGAGTTTCTCTGACCTGATGAAGCAATACGGCCGAGGCGCGGCGGCCCCTGAAGCGGGGCCTGCGGAGGAGACCGGCGCTGTCGACACCTACTTCGTCACCCGTCCGGATAACGGCACGAACATGGTTTTCCTGCCCTTTGCGGATCAGATCCTGTTCGACAGTTACAATCTTTTTACCGCGAAGCCCGGCGTCACTTCCCTGGTGGCGGCCATGGACCTGCCGGAGCCGGAGGAAGTGGATTTTCTGGGAGAGTTCAACGAACTGTTGAAACAGGCGGAAGAGATCACCGCCCGCGGCGAAACGGTCCCGGATGATTTCTTCGATGATTTATATGCCAGGAGCGACCCGGCGTACGGCCGCCGTTTCTTTGTCAATGCAGGCCGTTCCTTCAACCGGCACGGCAGCGGGACCTACCTGGATCTCGGCGCGTACGGCATTCACCTGTACAGCATCGGCGGGGAGTGCTATATCCCGTTCCAGACCATGAACGACCTGTTCATGAATCAAAACTATCTGCAGTATATTTACAACGGCAGGACGGTCATCGGCGCGAGCTACGGCTGTGCGCTGCTGGAGCTGATCCACAATACCAAATAATAGTATAACGAACAGGAATCGGGGGAAAACCAGCTGGAGACGGCGGCTTCCCCTTTTTTGATTGTCGGTGCTTTTCTGAAAGGGAAAAAGATGGTATAATTCCATTCAGGCCGGCAAGGTCGGAAAGCGGATCAGGAGGCACACCATGTACGGAGCGATTTTAGGGGACATCATCGGATCCCCGTATGAATTCGACAGGGGCGGCAAGACGAAGGATTTCCCACTGTTTGTTCCGAGTTCCGGGTACACGGACGATACCGTGATGACGGTGGCGGTGGCGGAAGCGCTGATGAAGACGGTCGGGAAAGACGATATCTCCGTGAAGTACGAAGTGCAGCGCGCCATGCAGAAGTGGGGGCGGCGATACCCTTACGCGGGCTACGGCGTGCGCTTCCGTTCGTGGCTTCACGATAAGGATCCCGAGCCCTACAACAGTTACGGGAACGGCTCCGCCATGCGGGTGTCGGCCGCCGGATGGCTGTGTGACACCGTTGAGGAGACGCGGCGTCTCGCGCGGCTGACCGCGGAGGTTACGCACAACCATCCGGAGGGCATCAAAGGCGCGGAGTCGACGGCGTGCGCGATCTTCCTGGCGCGGACGGGCAGCGGAAAAGAAGCGATCAAAGAGTATATCGTCCGGGAGTTCGGTTACGACCTGTCGCGCACCTGCGATGAGATCCGGCCCAAATACTGCCATGTGGAAAGCTGCCAGGAGACGGTGCCGGAGGCAATCACAGCCTTCCTGGAGGGGACGGGTTTCGAGGACGTCATCCGCACGGCGGTTTCGCTGGGCGGGGACTGCGATACGCTGACCTGCATCGCCGGCAGTATGGCCGAGGCCTTCTACGGCGTGCCGGAGGAGCTGAAAGAGGAATGCCTGAAGCGGCTGCCGGAGGATATCGCCGCGGTGGTGAAGAAATTCGACGGTTTCCGCAAATGATACGAAAATGATACGGTTTTGATCGCATTTTGATCCTTTACAGAGGAAAACGGAATATGCTACGATAAGAATACCCGGAACGACCGGGTATTTTTATATTGATTCTCACCTGAATCATGCACATCTGCGGGCGGTTTCTGCGACATCTCTGCGTCACCCATCCTCACCGTATTTCCGGATACGCTTTCGGACGGCTTCCTTGATCTGTCTCAGAATCCATCCCGCATATGTACATTCATCAGATGAGAATCAGTATTATTTTTGGAGGTGTATCATGCCACAGAACAATGTTGGTACGCGGAGCCCGGGCATCCGGGTGAGCGTGGACGGGACGCAGGTCGGCGCGGTATACGGGCTGAAGTGCCCGGAACTGGCGGCCGAAGCGGTGGACGCGACGCCGCTCGACGCGGGCTGGAGCGTCCGGAAGCCGGTCAGGAAATACGCGGGAGACCTGCGGCTGACCATGCTGCTGAAAGCGGGCGACGCCGGACAGGCGCTGCTGGTCGGGAAGTACCGGACAGCGGAAACGGTCACGATGAGCCTGGACGTTCCGGGCGGCCAGAGACTTGCCTGGCAGGGCTGGGTGAGCGCCGTCGCGCTGACAGCAGCGCATCCGGATGCGCCGGTGTCGCTGGAAGCGGCGGTCTGTGTGAGCGGGGAAGCGGAGGTGACTGCGTGAATCCTGAAACGAACGGACGCCTGGAGCCTGAAAAACAGCTTGACGCGGAGGAACAGGAGCGCGGGCGGCTGCCCTTTGACCGCCGCGAGTGGGCGCTGATGAACGCCGAAGCGCAGGACAGCCTGCGCCGGCAGTACGGAAGGGAGGTCCGGAGTCATGCTGACGATTGACGGACTGGTGCTGCCGACACCGGCAGCGCTGAAAATGAGCTATGAGAGCGTCGGGCGTATGGAAACCACAGCGGACGGCGCGCTGGCCGCGGACCGGCTGGCGGTGAAACGCCGGGTGAGCCTGACGTGGCGCGGCCTCGGACGGACCGAAGCGGCGCAGGTATTGTCCGCGCTGACGGACGGTGTGCTCCTGACGGTCGCGCTGCCGGATCCGAAGGCCGGAGCGCAGGCGAGCCTGACAATGATCCTGGTCAGCCTGGACGCGGACCTGATGACGGTGGAAAGCGGCGGCAGCCCCGGCTGCTGCAGGGATATCACCGCCGTACTGAGGGAGAGGTGAGCGCATGGCGACTTTGTATCTGAACGCGAGGGACTTCTACCTGAAATCCACGTGGACGGGCACCGAAAGCGGCAGCACAGTGCGGTATACGACGCCGTCCATCGCGCGGGAGTACGTGACCTATGCCGCAAGCCAGCTGCCGCGGGGCGCGGCGGTTCAGCAGGCGATCCTGCGCGTGAGCGCGAGCATCGGCTATACCGGCGGAATCCTGACGGTCAACGGATCGACCGCGCTCGAGCAGGAGGTTACCCGGCTGTTCATCCCGGACAGCGCGGGGAACTATCCGGACCTGACGCTGGCCTTTACCTACCGGGCATACGGCGGGCAGGGCGGCGAGGGCAGCCACATGTCGACCACGCATGTGCACAGCGCGGTCATCACCGTGACCTATGAGGCGGGCGACAGCCAGGCGGCGGATACCCGTGCGGCACTGTGGCGGGCGGCCTGCGCGCCGAACCGCGGGATGGCGCCGTTTGCGGCCCTGTATTTTCCCGACGGCAGCGAGCAGGCGCTGGGACCGGGCGAAATCGTGTCTTTCCAGCTGGACGAGGGCTGCGGCGACGGGCCGCTCCTGGGTCAGGCGCCCGCGGCGGTGCTCTCGCTGCGGCTGGCGAACGCCGGGCACGAATGGTATCCCAGCGGCAGCCTGCGGGGCAGCCGCGCCTTGCTCGGCGCGTCGGTCATCATGCGGATGCGCGTGCAGACGGAGCTGGGGCCGGTGCAGGTGCCGCTGGGCACCTTTTACATCGACGAGATGCGCGGGAACGAGAACGACGCCTATCTGGAACTGCGGGGCTTCGACGCGATGGCGAACGCGCTGGAAAACGTCTGGAACGATACGACGTCCTATCCGGCGATGTTGACGGACATCCTCGCGAACATCGCCGCCGCCGCGGGGATCGGGGTGGAAGGCGTGCTCGCGTGCAACCGCAGCCAGGTGATCAGCCGGAAACCGGACTGGGGCGAAGGCTGCACGCTCCGCCAGGCGCTGATGCAGGTATGCGGCGCGGGCGGCGCGTACGCGTACATCACGCGGACGGGGCGCCTGGGCATTGCCCCGGCCCGTCCGGACTACGGCGACGCGCTGGCCATGACGGCCGCGCACTATATGCAGCTCAGGCACGACGAGCGGGAGTTTGTCTTCAACCGTGTGACGGCGTGGCCGCGCGGTACGGCGGACCCGGAGGACGCGGTGACCGACGCCGTGGATGCGGCTCTGCCTGCCCGGCCCCAGAACACGCTGACCATCAGGAACAACGCCCTGCTGACGGGCGGCAGCGCGCAGACGCAGGCGCTGCTGGGCGGGCTGAAAACAATGATGACCGGCGCGCGGTGGCAGGCGCTGCGCCTGACGTGGCGCGGCGACCCGCAGCAGACCGTCGGCCGGGCGATCTTTCTGACCGACCAGGACGGGCGGGTCTTACGGTCGTTTATCGCGGGTCAGTCATTGTGCTGGGACAGGGGCTTCTTTGCCCGGGCGGTATGCCGTGTTGATTTTTCGTAAAAATTTCAATTGAAAATCATTAAAAGATTGACTTTTTGGGAAAATTGTGATATTCTTCTCCAGCAAAAGTTCTAAAAACATGTAGCGTTATTTGTGTATACAAAAAACAGGCCGGGAGGTGACGGCAGTTGCAGAAAAAAGAAGTGGCCATGACCCATCAGCAGCCGGGGAAAAAGCGCAAGAGATTTTCGCTGGACGACCTGCAGCTGTTTTTCCTGAGCCTGCCGACGACCATCTGGTATCTGCTGTTCTGCTATATCCCGATGTTCGGTATCCTCATCGCGTTCAAAAAGTATAAAGTCTCGCCGGGCAAGGGCTTTTTGTGGAGCCTGATCCACAACAGCCCCTGGTGCGGTCTGGACAATTTCAAATTCCTGTTTTCGTCCAACGCGAAAACGACCGTCGCCATGTTCCGCAACACGGTTTGTTACAATATCGTGTTCATTATTCTGGGCATAGTTATTCCGGTCTCTCTGGCGATCGTTATTTCACATCTGTATTCAAAGCGGCTGGCCAAGGTCTGCCAGACGGCGATCTTCCTGCCCCACTTCCTGAGCTGGGTTATCGTCGGCTATTTTGTATATGCGTTCCTGGCCACCAAAGAAGGCCTGGTCAACAATGTCCTGCTCAGTCTTGGCTCCAAACCGGTCCGATGGTATCAGAAAGAAGCCATGAATTACTGGCCGTTTTTCCTGACCTTCCTGAACGTGTGGAAGGGCGTCGGATACAACATGATCGTCTATATGGCCTCTATTCAGGGCATTGACGGCAGCCTGTACGAAGCGGCGGTCATCGACGGCGCGAGCAAGCACCAGCAGACCAAATACATCACGCTGCCGCTGCTGAAGCCGGTCATCATCATCATGTTCATCATGGCGGTGGGCCGCATCTTCAATTCGGACTTCGGCCTCTTCTACAAGACGACCCGCAATTCCACTTCCCTGTACAACGTTTATGTTACGCTGGACGTATATGTGTATAACTCCCTGTTCAATTCCACCATCCCGACGTACGGCTACGCGTCTGCCGCCGGATTCATGCAGAGCGTGCTCGGCTGCATCACGCTGATGACGGCCAACGCCATCGTGCGCAAGGTGGACAACGAGAACGCGTTCTTCTGAGAAAGGAGGGAAACGGATTGGCACGTAAAAAAGAAGTCGAAGCTTACAACGAGCTGGACGCGAAGAAAAATGCCTCCAATATGAGCGATGGCATGATACGTTTCAACCGGGTCTCTCCCGGTACCAACGTCCTGTACTCCCTGCTGTTCATCCTTTTGGCGCTGGTCTGCGTGCTGCCTGTAATATTCGTCATCATCATTTCATTCACTTCTGAGAATTCTATCGGTCAGTATGGTTACAGTTTCTTCCCCAGGGAACTGTCCATGTCCGCTTACAGGTACGTATGGAACATGCGCAGCCTTGTAGGCCGGGCATTTGTCAACTCCATCGGCATTACACTGGTCGGTACGGCGCTGGGCGTCATCCTGACCTCGACGATGGGTTACGCGCTGTCCAGAAGGACATATAAGCTCCGCGGATTCTTTACGTATTTCATCTTTATCCCCATGCTGTTCCACGGCGGCGTGCTTTCGTCCTATGTGGTCAATACGCAGGTGCTGGGCCTCAAGGATACGTACTGGATCCTGATCCTGCCGATGGCGTGTTCGAGTTTCTATATCATCATCATGCGCACCTTCTTTACCTCGACGGTGCCGGATGAGATGATCGAATCCGGCAAGATCGACGGCGCGAGCCAGCTGAGGATCTTCGTCCAGCTGGTGCTGCCCATCTGCCTGCCGGCCATTGCCACCATCGCGCTCTTCCTGACCTTCGCGTACTGGAACGAGTGGTACCTGGCCAGCATCTACATTTCTTCCAACCGCTCGGATCTGTTCCCGCTGCAGTTCGTGCTGGTCAGTATCGAGCAGAAGATCAGTTTCCTGATCAACAATGCCAGCAACATCGGCGCAGACGCGCAGGACGTGCCCAGCGAGACCATGCGCATGGCGATCGTGGTCATCGCGGTCGTGCCGATCATGTTCTCTTATCCCTTCTTCCAGAAGTATTACATTTCCGGCCTGACGGTCGGCGCGGTGAAGGGCTGATTTTAGGCTATAACGGCTCCAAAGGTCGGTACAGACTTTGTCCGTTAGCAAAATATTATAGGAGGTACCCCATATGAAGAAACTGCTTGCAATCCTGTTGGCCGCGATGATGCTTATGTCCATGGTAAGCTTTGCCGCAGCTGACGAACCCGTCCATCTGGTCTGGTGGCTGTTCACCTCCGCAGATGCTCCCGTTGATTGGCCCGAAGTCGAAGCCAAGCTGAACGAGATCAGCGCGGAAAAGATCGGCGTTACCTGCGAGTACAAGTGGATGACTGGTGACCAGATCAACCTGGCTCGCGAGAGTGGTGAGTATTTCGACATCGCTTTCACCTGCGGCTGGTACAATGACTATGCTACCAACGTAGCGTCCGGCAACTTCCTGGATATCGCTCAGCTGATCGAAGAATACGGCCAGGATATGAAGAAGCTCATGCCCGACAACATCTGGGCCGGCGTCAAGAAGGGCGATGCCATCTACGGCGTACCGCACGTCAAGGACTACGGCAAGGAAGTCTTCTGGATTCTGGATACCGATTTCTTCGTAGACGAACTGGGCCTCGATCCCACCAGCTATGAAGCGCAGCACATCGGCTTCGAAGAAATGGGCGACTACATGGCGAAGTATGTTGAGCTCCATCCCGGCGAAATCCCGCTGAAGATGAACAAAGCCGGTGCGACCAGCTGGTCCAACTGCCTGCTCGACTGGATCTCCATGGAATACTACATCGGCCTGGATTGGGAAAAGAAGGGCACCGATGAAGAGCTGGTCGTCAAGTCCGCGCTGGATGTCCCCGCGTTCACCAAGCGCCTGGAGACCCTGCATGACTGGTACCTGAAGGGCTACATCAACCAGGATGCCGCTGTCACCGAGTCCATGCCGCGTTCCATCGCGGGTGTCGTGCAGTCCGGCCAGGGCTGGTTCGGCGCTGAAACCGTCTGGGCAAATGCCAAAAAGAAGGCCTGCTTCATCTCCCGTTACGACGGCCCGACCCTGGACACCGACGGTCTGATCGGCTCCGTGTCCTCCATCAGCAGCACCTCCAATCATCCTGTTGAAGCGATGAAGCTGATCAACCTGATGAACAGCGACGAAGAATACCGCACCATCGCCCGTTACGGCATCGAAGGCAAGCACTATGAAGTGGTTGAACCCGGCATCGTCCGCAGGACCGACCTGGGCAACGCCAACATGAGCCTGGCCGCTTATGCGGAAGGTTCCTACGCGCTGGGCCCCGTCGAAGCCTCTGCTTTCGAGTCCGTGCCCGCCAACCCCAACCAGTGGACTGAGCTGGTCGAGCGCTATGAGAAGGAAGCTGTTGTTTCCTCCGCGATCGGCTTCATGTTCGATATCTCCCCCGTTGCCGATCAGTGCCTGGCGATGAAGAACATCT
The DNA here is from genome assembly GCA_017430225.1 of Clostridia bacterium. Lineage (GTDB taxonomy): Bacteria > Bacillota > Clostridia > Christensenellales > Aristaeellaceae > UBA4246. Next base: position 40,868 of record JAFRNK010000111.1, read on the forward strand.
GGGAGCAGTACATCTATGAACTGCAGACCGGTACTTCTGACCCCGCTGAAGTCATTCCCGAGCTGAAGGCCGAACTGGAAGGCGTTGGCCTGAACGATGTGCTGGCTGAAGCGCAGCGTCAGCTGAATGAATTCATGGGCAAATAATTGCTGCTTGAATCAACCCATTCTCCGGTCCAGACAATGACCTGAGAAAAGCATCAGGGGCCGTTTCCACCGGAGACGGCCCCGCTTTTACACTTATAGCTTAAATGCTGAAAAACGGTGATCTATGAACACGAAACCAAAGGTTTTATCCGGCATCGACCGTCTTGACCTGGCGGACGGTGTACTGCGCGGCAGGCGCGTCGGCCTGATGACCAACCAGACCGGGATCGACCGGCATTTCCGCAGCACGATCGACCTGCTGCACGGGCGGTACTGCCTGACGGCGCTGTTCGCGGTGGAGCACGGCATCCGCGGGGACGTGCAGGCCGGCCAGGCGTACGAAACGCGGCCGGATCCCGAGACGGGCGTGCCGGTGTACGCGGTGTACGGGAAGACGCACCGCCTGACGCCTGAAATGCTGGCGGCGTTCGACGTCTTCTGCTTCGACATGCAGGACGTGGGCGCGAGGTTTTATACCTACCTGTACGCCCTTTCCTATGCGATGGAGGAGTGCGCGAAGGCGGGCAAGCCGGTGGTGGTCTTCGACCGCATCAATCCGCTGGGCGGGGAGCGCGTAGAAGGGGCTGTCCTCGACCCGCGCTTTGCCAGCTATGTGGGGGCTTATCCGCTGCCGACGCGGTACGGGCTGACCATCGGCGAGTACGCGCTGTGGGTCAGGGATCACCTGCGCCTTGATCTTGATTTGACAGTGATTCCGCTGGAAGGCTGGAAGCGCGGCATGTACGGCGACGAGATTGACCTGCCGTGGGTAGCGCCATCCCCCAACTGCGCCAGCCTGCACACGGCGTTTGCCTATGTGGGCACCTGCGTGTTCGAGGGCACGAACGTCTCGGAAGGCCGGGGCACGACCATGCCGTTTGAGTATATCGGCGCGCCGTGGATCGACGCGGACCGGCTCGCGGCGCGGATGCGGGAGCACGGGCTGCCGGGGCTCTGGTTCCGGCCGGTTTCTTTTACGCCGGCTGCGTCCAAGTACGCGGGCGAATCCTGCCATGGCGTCCAGGTGCACATCACGGACCGCCGCGAGGCGCGGGTGGTCGAAGGCGGCCTGACGCTGCTGGACGAGATCCGCGCTTTGTATCCGGACAAGCTGGAATATATCCCCAGCACGATGGGCGCGTGGTTTATCGACAAGCTGCTGGGCACGGACGCCTACCGGCTCGGGCAGTACGACGCCCATGCGCTGATGGAAGCGCACAGGCCCGCGCGGGAAGCGTTTACGGAAGCGCGGAAGCCCTTCCTGCTGTACGATTGAGTAAAGGAGCCGCCTATGCTGATTCGTCCTTTTCTTCCGACAGACATCCCCGCCGCGATCAGGGTCTGGAACGAGTGCGTCCGACAGGGCGAGGTATTGTACGCACCGATGACGGAGGAACGCTTCGGGAAGACGTTTTTTGACCGCGAAGGCTGCGAACCGGACTGCATGTTTGCCGCGGAGTCGGAGGGCCGGCTGTGCGGGTTCGTCCATGGCGTGCCGCCGGAAAGTTTCCGGGGCGGAAAACCCGGAAACGCGTATTTGACGGTGCTTCTGGACGATGCGGCTTCGCGCGGGCAGGGAGTCGGAAAAGCCTTGCTGGAAGCGCTGTGCGGGCACATGAAGGCCCGCGGCGCGGCGACGCTGTTCATCTCCAGCGTCAATCCGGTCAACCTGAGCTGGATTATTCCCGATACGCCGGGACACGACCATAACAATATGCCCGGCCTGGACGAGGACTGCGCCGGTGCGGGATTCTTCCTGCACGAAGGGTTTGAGCGGCGGTACAGCGAGGTGGCGATGTATATCGACCTGTCCGATTACCGCATGAGCCCGAAAGTGCCTGCCCTGCAGGAAAAGCTGCGGCAGGAGGGGATCGTGACCGGACCCTACGACCCGGCGCTGCATTGCGGCTTCGACCGGCTGTGCGACCGGGTGGGCAGCGAGTACTGGCGCGACGTGCTGCGGACGGAAATCGCCGCGTGGGAAGCCGGAGAGCCGAACGCGGACAGCCGCTTCTGGGCGGACGGCATCCGGCCTGCCGGTCCGCGCGTCCTGCTGACGGCCACGCACGAGGGCGAAATCGTCGGTTTTACCGGACCGGTGGACCTGCAGAAGAGCGGCCGCGGCTGGTTTACGGGCATCTGCACGGATCCCGAATACGGACGGCGCGGCATCGCGACGGTGCTGTTCAACCTGCTGCTGCAGGCGTTCCGGGAGGAAGGCGCGCAGTTTACCACGCTGTTTACCGGCATGGAGAATCCGGCGAAGAAGATCTATACGGAAGCCGGGCTGCGGCCGGCGAGGGCGTTTACGCTGATGGCAAAACCCCTGGACTGACAGGGTTATCATCATACAGGAGGATCATTATATGCCCAAGACGATCATGGCTGTCGGCGCGCATACGGGCGACGCGCAGCTCACCTGCGGCATGCTGCTGGCCAAGCACGCGATGGCCGGCGACCGTGTGGTCATCGTGGACCTGACGGCCGGAGAGCGCGGTACGCCCGCGGGCTGGACGGTGTCGGATTTCCGCGCCTACAACGTGGAGTGCGCGGCCAGGTTCGCGCAAAAGATCGGCGGCGAATCCATCGTGCTGGACACCCCGGACGGCGAACTGTACGACACCAAGGAAGCCGAGCTGGCGCTGGCGACGCTCATGCGGCAGTACCAGGCGGACGCGGTGCTGTACCACTGGAAAAACAGCCTGCACAAGGATCATGAGGCGGCGCACAGGATCACCGACAACGCGATCTTTTACGCCTCGCTGCGCACCTTCGAGCATCCGCTGCCGGCCGCGCCGATCCGCCGTTTCATGTGCGCGGAGAACTGGGAGGACGAGCCGGAGTTCATGCCCTACTACTGGTTCGACGTGACCGAGGCCTTCCCCGTATGGAAAGAAGCGATCAGAGAGCTGTGGCTCGCCGAGCACAGCACGAGCTTCAAGTACCTGCGCTACTACGAGGCGCTGAGCATCGTGCGCGGCGCGCGCATCGGTGTCGACCACGCGACCTGTTTCGGCACTTCGCCCACAGCGAAGCGGCAGAAGCTGGAACTGCTGTAAGGAAGTGAGGAGTTAGGAGTGAGGAAGTAGTAGTTCAGGATGAAATCGCTGAAGCGATTTCTTTGATAAAAAGCTCATATGCCATATCGCCGCGCAGCGGCCGCAAGAATCAGACAAACGCTGTAGCCAGGCGGAAGCGGTTGAACCTGAACTCCTCACTCCTACTTCCTAACTCCTCACTAAAACTCAACTGACATTATAAAAGCTTAAATTGGAGGTATTGTCATGGATCCCAGACTGATGATCGGCCAGCGTCTGGCCGTGGGCTTTGACGGCCCGACCATCCCGCAGGACTTTGTCGACCTGGTGCGCGAGTACAAGGTGGGCAACGTCATCCTGTTCCGCAGGAACGTGCAGAGCTTCGAGCAGCTGCGCACGCTGTGCGCGGACATCCGCGCACTGATCGTGCGCGAAACGGGCATCGAGCCCTACATCATGATCGACGAAGAGTGCGGGCGCGTGTCCAGGCTTGAGCACATCGCCGTGAAGACGCCGTGCGTGCTGGCCATCGGCGCGACCGGAGACCCGGAGAACGCCCGGAAGATCGGACGGCTCATCGGCGAAGAACTGCGGGCGGCGGGCGTCAACTTCAACCTGGCGCCGGTGCTCGACTGCCTGACGCATCCCGAAGCCGCGGGCGGCAACCGCAGCTTTGCCACGGAGCCCGAGAAGGTCGCTGAATTCGGCGTCGCCTATATCCAGGGTGTGCAGGAGACGGGCGTCCTGGCCTGCGGCAAGCATTTCCCCGGACACGGCGATACCGACGTGGACTCCCACCTGGCGCTGCCGGTCGTGGACAAGCCGGCCGAGGTCGTCTGGAACCGCGAACTGGTCAGCTTCCGTGCGGGCATCGCGGCGGGACTGAAAGCGATCATGTCCGCGCACGTGGTCTTCCCGGCCTTTGAGCCGGAGCGCATCCCGGGCACGGTGTCGCGCAACGTAATCACCGGCCTCATGCGTGAGAAGCTCGGGTTCAAGGGGATCATCCTGAGCGACGGCATGGAAATGAACGCGGTCATGGATATGTTCGGCATCGAGGAAGGCACCCGCCGCGCGCTGGCGGCTGGCATCGATATCGCGCTCATCTGCCATTCGGCGGACCAGGCCCGCGCCGCGTGCAATTACCTGTACAAGTCGCTGGACAACGGCACCTTCGACCCGGCGGAAATGGAGGAGCGGTTCCGGCATATCGTGGAGCGCAAGCAGAGCCTGCCGCTGGCCGCGGGAGACGGAAGCGAGTTCGGGAACGAGCAGCAGAAAGCGACGGCGAGGGAAGTCATGCGCAAAGCAGTGCGAGTGTGCCATGCGCCGGACGACAGGCCGCTGCCGAAGCTGGGCGCGGATACGGTCTTCCTGGGCGTCGACGCGCGCGCGGAATCCTTCGCCAGCGACAACGTGCCCCTGAACGGCGCTCTCTGCTGTGCGGAAGCGTTCGGCGGGAAGTACATCGGACTTGACGAGGATGTGCCGGAAGGCACGAAGAAGGCAGTCGTCTTCCTGACCCGCCATCCCGACCTGCAGAAGGCGATCGACGCCGCCTGCCGCATGGCGGACGCCGGGATCGAAGTGATCGCTGTGGACATGAACGTGCCCTACATCCTGAAGGGCCTGCCGGAAAAAACCTGGCAGATCGAGGCATGGCAGTATGACGAGCTTTCCCTCGCGCCGGTCATGGAGCTGCTGAAAGCGTAAAACCATAAAAGGAACTATTGCACAAATTATTGAATACCCTCATCTGTCACGCCTGCGGCGTGACAATGTTCCTCAATTCGGCATTGTCGCGCTTCGCGCTCTGTGCCTCATTGCGGCTTCACCCGCCTTCATTGCCCACTGGGGGCGGCGGCCTCCGCCGCCCCCGAGATCGGGGGGAAGGCTTTTTTATGCTAATCAAGCAGTGTTTATAAAATGGATTCACTCTCTTCTTGTTTTTTCGGACGGTTCAAAGAGCATATTATAGGCTTTTTATAATCTTTGGAGAAGTTTGAATGATGGGAGCATAACTATTTGAGAGCACGAAACAAAAGCCTTCCCCCGATCTCGGGGGAAGGTGGCCGAACGTAGTGAGGTCGGATGAGGGCAGCTTTGCTGATATGCAGCAATCTCTTTTTCGGTTTATGGCGTTACGGCTTGCACCGTTGGCAGGGCGTATATCCCTGGTCGATCAGGGACGTGCGGGTGGTGATGGTGGTCTTTTTGTTTTCCGCGGCGGTCCTGTCGAGCTCGGAACAGCCGGGCAGGTGGAATTTCATGGTTTTCGTGTTCAGGACGTAGCGTTTTCTGACGGCCGTGGGAGTCGCGGTCGCTTTCCTGGATCTCGGGGTCGGCGAAGGCGTGGCCGTGATCTTTTTCGTCGGCCTGGGTGTCGCGGTGGGTGCCGGCGTGGCCTGGGCGGTAAAGACGTTGGCCTTGGCGTCGGCGGCCAGGGCCCGCAGCGCAGCTGAAGACGACGCGTCTGACGCGACGGTGATCAGCCCGGCGACGGTCAGCTGATAAAAACCGGTTTCGCGGATATAGCCTTCCCTGATAGCATTGCCGCTGACATAGCGAATCCTGAGCCAGTTTATCTTGTTGTAGGTCTGGGAGGTCAGGATCGCGCAGACCTGATAATCATTGAGCTGATCGGAAGCGGTCCTGGCGGTCACCGATTTATAGACAGGGATTCCTGAACCGTCGTTCATGTGCGCGATGCCGAACGGCACGGAACGGTTGAGGGGTTCCGTCAGTTCGTCTGCGGCGGAACAGGAGCAGAGACCGATCAGCAAAGCCATGATGAGGAAAGCAGCGAAAACGGCTCGTTTTTTGTTCATGCGGGTGCCTCCTGGTTGGTTTTGATCAGCTTTTTCGCCCTGACGCGGAACGCGGCCGCGCGCAGCAGCCACTCCATGGCCAGGGCGATCCACAGGCCCGGGACGCCGAGGCCGAGCCGGACCGTCAGCAGATAGCCCAGCGCGCAGCGGCCGAGCGCCAGGGCGAGCACCGAAACGGCGCTGGCATACGTGCTTTCGCCCACGATGCGCAGGGTCATCGGCAATACGTTCGAATCACACCACAGGAAGGGCATGGCGACTGCGGCGATGGACAGCGCGGTATAGACGATCGCGGTGCCCTGTTCCGTCGCGTGGTACAGGCGCAGCAGGAGCGGCATCAGCGGGTACAGCACCAGCAGGGTGGCCAGCTGGACGAAACGCCCGATGCGGATGATGTTGCGGCTGTACTGCCAGGTCAGGTCTGTCCGTTTTGCGCCGTAGCACTGGCCGCAGACGGTGCTGGCCAGGGAGACCATCGCGGTGCCGGTGATGGTGAACAGGTTCAGGATGGAATTGGAAACCGCGTGCGCGGCCAGGTCCGTGGTGGTCAGGTGCGCAAGATAAACCTGAACCAGCAGCATCCCGCCCTGGGTGAGCAGGGATTCGAGCGCGAGCGGCAGGCCGAGTGCCGCGATCTCGCGGGTCACCGCGGGCCGGAAATGCAGGAAATCGCTGATGCGGACGTGATACACGTTGTGCGTCAGCAGCCAGACGAGCGCCAGCCCCATGCCCAGCACGCGCGCGATGATGTAGGAGAAGCCCGATCCGTCCACGCCCAGGTGAAAGACGTTGATCAGCAGCAGGCTCAGTACCAGGTGGGCGACGTTGATCACAACGGTCAGGAGCAGGCTTGAGCGTGTATCGCCCAAACTGCGGAAAACGCAGAAGATCGCGTTAAAAATCGAAAATGGGATGAATGAAATGGCCATCAGCCGCATATAGCGGATCGCGTACTCCTTCAGCAGCGGTTCCACACTGGGATACAGCAGGCTGACCAGCGGCTCCGAAAACGCGAAGAGCAAGGTACTCAGGATAATGGCGATGCCGCCGCAGAGCCCGGTAACTTCCCCGATGGCAAGGCGCACCGCGTTCATATCCCCGCTGCCCTTGGCGCGGGAGACGATGATCGTGCCGCCGGTGGCCAGCGACGTGAATATGATCGACACCATGCCGTTGACCGTTCCGACCATGGAGACCGCTGCGATCGCCGCTTCGCCGATGGAAGAGACCAGTGCCGTGGATATGACGGAAATAAAACAAATAAAGAACGAATCCAGCACGAGGGTCAGGTACATATTCCGCAGCACCGGATAACCGAATTGCTCTGTCGTCAGCAATTGGTTCAGCTTGCGGTCGAGTCGCTGCATGATGGACCTCCGAGGGATGCGTTCCCTGTACTTGTAAGCCATGAAATCTGCTGAGAGCAGTATAGCAGAAAGCGGGAGCAAAGTAAATAGACCGGCTACCCAAAACAAAAAGGATGTGTTATACTGATAGTTGGTAATACGGTTGGAACATGTGTGGCTGTCGTAAGGCAGTCCGGACAGTTTGAAAGGATACAGCGCTTGTATGAAACGGCTGAAACTGACCCTGGCGTATGAGGGCACGCGCTACGACGGCTGGCAGCGGCAGGGAAATACCGAAAATACGGTGCAGGGAAGGCTGGAAGCGCTGCTGTCCCGTACTGTTGGCGAGGCGGTGGAAGTTCACGGTTGCGGACGCACGGACGCCGGCGTGCATGCGCGGATGCAGGTCTGCCACTTCGATGTTTCGGACAGGATGAGTGTGCCTGAACTGCTTTCAGCGCTCAGGCAGTATCTGCCGGAGGACATCGCCGCGCTGGCGCTGGCGGAAACGGAGCCGCGGTTTCACGCGCGGCTGAGCTGCCGGGAAAAGACTTACGTCTATCGGATCAATACCGGGGAGACGCGGGATGTGTTCCGGCGGCGGTTTGAGCTATTCGCGCCAGGAAGCCTGGACGAAACCGCGATGGCGGAGGCGGCACGGCTGCTGACCGGGATGCACGACTACCGCGCGTTTACGAACAATCACCGGACGAAGAAATCGACAGTCCGCACGGTGACCGGGATCAGGCTGACGCGGGACGGCGAACTGCTGAGCCTGTGGTTTACGGGGGACGGATTTCTGTACAACATGGTGCGCATCATGACGGGAACGCTGCTGGAAGTGGGCGAAGGAAAGCGAAGGCCTCAGGACATGACGGCCATACTCGAGTCCCTCGACCGCGCTCAGGCGGGCCCGATGGCACCGGCGCAGGGACTGACACTGTGGGAGGTCAAGTATTGAACGGAACGGAATACCGCGGCGATCCACTGCTTTCACTGAGCGATCAGCTGCTGAGCGAACGCCTGCCGCTGGACCTTGAGCCGATTCTGGTCATCCGCCCGGAACGGACGGAGATCGCGCTGAACGTAATCGACGACCGGCGGCACGCGGTGAGGCAGATGCGGCGCTTCCTGACGGAGTGGCGCGAAGGCCGGAGGCTCATGCTGGATGGGCGGACGTCCATCGATCTTACGGAATGGCGGTTTCATCGGAAGGATCAGGCGTTTTTGAATGAACTAAGCCTGATTTTCGCGGAATCGGACGACGAATTGCACATCGTCGACGGCGGGCGCTGCCTGCCGCTCAGTGAGTCTGCGCTGCGGCGCGTGCTGGAGCTGTTGTCCAGGCGGAAATTCATCCTGTTCAAAGACCGGAAGAAGACCCGCCTGACGGGCGTGCAGGAAGGCGAACTGCCGCTGGTATGCCAGGTTTCGGGCAGCGTGCGCGAGCTGCAGGCGCAGATCACGCTCGAAGGCGAACTGCGCGCGCTGACAAGGGACGGGCAATACGTGCTGTGGCAGAACGCCGTGTGGCGGCTGCCGGAAAAGCAGCGCATCCTGCTCAGCCGGATCGGGAGCGATCTCGAAAAAGAAAACGCTGTTTATCTGTACCGCGGCCAGGAGGTCAGCCGGTTCCTGAATTCTGCCCTGCCGCTCCTCTATGACGCCATGGCGGTCAGCCTGGACGGGCAGCTGACGTCCCAACTCAGGCGGTTCAAGCTGCGGGCGAAGATCTACCTGGACCGCCGCGGCGCGGACGTGGAAGCGCGGCTGCGCTACCTGTATGACCGATACGAGATCAACCCGTTCGCACCCGAGCCGGAAGCGGTGATGCTGTACCGCGACGCGGTCTCGGAGGCGGAGATCATGCGCTGTCTTTCGGATGCCGGGTTCCACGTGCAGGGCGGCGAAGCGGTGCTGCACGAGACGGAGGGCATCTGGTACCTGATGCATGAAGGCGTGGCGAGGCTCGAAGGGCTCGCGGAGGTCTTCATGAGCCGCGACTTTGTCAACCTGAAGCCGCACCAGCCGCGCCTGAACGGGCGCATGACCGCGCACGGCGGCGGGATCCAGCTTGAAATGCTGGACGGGGACCGGCCGATCGACGAGCTGTATCCGCTGATGCGAGCAATCTATGAAAAACAGCACTATTACCGGCTGCGCACCGGCGAATTCCTTGAACTGACCGGCCTTGAAGGCTGGGAGGACCTTGCGCGCGCGCTGACGGAGGACGAGCAGGCCGACCGGGAGGCGCTGGCGGAAGACAGCCGCCCGCTGTCCGCTTTCCGTGCCAGCTACCTCAAGCACCTGCTGGAAGAGGCCGACCTGCCGTATACCGCGGACGAGCGGACGGAAGAACTGACCAGCTTCAAATATCAGGCGCCGCCGCCCGCGATCGCAGAGCTGAAGCGGTACCAGAGCATAGGCTACCAGTGGCTGATGATGCTCGACCACCTGCAGATGGGCGGCATTCTCGCGGATGAAATGGGCCTGGGCAAGACGGTGCAGACCATTGCCGCGATCGAGCGCGTGAACGCGCTGGAAGCTGACTGCGCACCTTCTCTCATCGTATCGCCGACCTCCCTGATCTATAACTGGGCGCGGGAGTTTTCACGTTTCGCGCCGCAGCTCAAGGTGCAGATCATCCAGGGCTCCCAGCCGGAGCGCGAGGCGATCTACCAGGCGATGGCAGAAACGCCCGCGCAGGTGCTCATTACGAGTTATCCGCTGCTCCGGCGCGATATCGAGCAGGCGGAACGGCTAAACCTGCGCTTCGCCGTCCTGGACGAGGCGCAGCAGATCAAGAATATGCAGTCCGTCTCCGCACGCACGGTCAAGCGCCTCAACGCGCGTACGCGCGTCGCGCTCACGGGCACCCCGCTGGAGAACCACGTCGGGGAGCTCTGGTCGCTGATGGACTTCTGCCTGCCGGGATACCTGCCCCGGTACGGCATTTTCCTGCGCCGGTACGACGAAGAGGGCGACCTGGACGACCTGCGTCGACGCATCCGGCCTTTCCTGCTGCGCCGCGTCAAGGAGGACGTGCTCGCGGAACTGCCTGAACGGCTGGAGACGATGCTCTTCGCCGAGATGACGGAGGCACAGAAGAAGGTTTACGACGCGGTGGTATGGCAGTGCCGCAGCCGCCTGGAGCGCACGGTGCGCGAACGCGGCTTCGACCGCGCGCAGGTCGAGATCCTGTCCGCGATGACCCAGCTCAGGGAAATCTGCTGCCATCCGGCGCTGTGCATGGACGGATATATCGAAGGCTCCGGCAAGGAAGAACTGTTCATCGACATCGCGCTGCCCGCGCTGGCGGCTGGGCACCGGATGCTGGTGTTCTCACAGTTCACGCGCATGCTGAACCTGCTGGAACAGCGGCTGCACGCAGAAGGGGTCACAACCTTGTACCTGGACGGCGCGACGCCGACTTCCGAACGTCAGGAGTTGACCGAGCGGTTCAACAACGGCGAGGGACAGGTCTTCCTGATCTCGCTGAAAGCGGGCGGCACGGGCCTCAACCTGACAGGCGCGGACATGGTCATTCATTACGACCCGTGGTGGAATCCCACCTCGCAGGAGCAGGCGACTTCCCGCGCCCACCGCCTGGGCCAGACGCGGCCGGTGACCGTGCTCAGCCTGGTCACCCACGGCACGATCGAGGAGCAGGTGGTCCGCCTCGGTGAACGCAAGAAGAATCTTTTCGACCGCCTGATCACGCCGGGCGAAGCCCTGCCCGACGCGCTGACGCAGGACGAGATCATGGGGCTGTTCAGGAACTGAGTATTGTCACTGTTATACTCGTTTCATAAAGAATCATGCGAAGGAGATCTCTATATGTCACATCGTGTTACGCGCACATTGGCCGCCCTTATCATTGTGCTGTGCCTGGCAAACTCGGTTTCCGCTCTTGCGGACAACACACGATACAGGGAGTATCCCGAAAGAGCAGTCGCGCGGATGTATGTCAAGTATAACTGCCGCTGCGAGCGCGTCGGGAACGGCACCATGGTCGGACGCCGCGGCCTGATCACAGCGGGCCACCTGCTGGTCTGCCCGTATCACGGCCAATGGGCAAATACGATCCAGTTCAAATTCGGGGTCAAGAACAGCAAAAACTGTATCTACACCTATACGGGAAGTTATCACATATACGTGTATGATACTTTCAAACAGTCCAATGGCACAGTTAAGTACAGCGCAGAAAACAACATTGGCTATGTCATCTTCGACAAGAACGTCGGCGACACGACCGGATGGTACGGAATCTACGCGCCGAGCGCCTACGACCTGACAGGCGAGTGGTACCATTGGATGGGATACAAGAACTGGGAGATGTGGGCCGATTACGGATTCCTGAACGCCAGCGACAACAGCAATGTTTTCAGCTTCAACAGCTATCAGGACGCGTATTTCCAGGGATCCGGCATCTACAACTGGGACGAAGGCTGCGAAGGACCGACACTCGTCGGCGTATACATCAGTGACGAGAACGGAAAATGCTACGGCCGGAAGGTCACGCAAAACGTGATCGACGATATGCGCAAGCACGGCGCGTTCAACTGACTGTTATGTGCGGACGCTTTTATGTGCCGGAAGATGATATGGACGAGATGATCGTCCGGATCGTCGAAGCGGCGGACGCGCGCGCCGGGCGGCTGGAAAACGGGCCGGTGGCGCGGGGCGAGGTTTTCCCGATGCAGAACGTGGCTGCGCTGGCGCTTTCTCGGACCGGGCAGAAAGACGCCTTTCTCATGCGCTGGGGATACACCCTCGGAAACGGGAAACAGCTGATCAACACGCGCAGCGAGACGGCGCACGAAAAACCTTTGTTCAGGGACTCCTTCGCGCACAGGCGCTGCCTGATTCCCGCGGCGTATTATTTCGAATGGCAGCGCAGCGGACCGGAGAAGCAGCGTTTCGCGCTGCGGCCGGCCTGGGACGGCCCGGTCTGGCTGATGGGCATCTACCGGTATGAAGAAGGCCGGCGCCTGCCCGTGCTCTCGATCCTGACGCGGCCGGCCGCGCCGGAAATCGCGTTTATCCACGACAGGATGCCGGCTATCTGCCCGCCGGACAGGACGGACGAGTGGCTGGACCCGAGCGCGGAGCCGCAATTATTGACGTCCCTGCCGCAGCCGATGCAGTATCGGGCGGGCTGAAAAAAGCATTGACAAACCGGGCGAAAGATGATATTTTGAGCGGGTGCAAGGGAGTAGCCGAACGCCGGGCGACCGGTGGGTTTGCGACCGTCAGCCGTCCGCGCGCAGCCGCGGGCCGGAACAAATGAGATGGCAAGACTTGCGCTGTGACAATGGGCATGGCGCAGGTCTTTTTCTGTAACGCCGGTGTCCGATAACAAGAAAGAAGGTATTTGATTTATGCTCGTACCCGTATTGCTGTTTATTCTCGGCCTCGTCTGCCTGATCAAGGGTGGCGACTGGTTTGTGGACGGCGCTATCGGCCTGGCCCGGCGCTTCCATGTGCCGGAGATCCTGATCGGTGCAACGGTCGTTTCCATCGGCACGACGCTGCCGGAAGTCATGGTCTCCGCGGCGGGCGCGCTCGAGGGACACGGCCAGATCGCGTACGGCAACGCGATCGGCTCGGTCATCTGCAACACCGCGCTCATTTCCGCGCTGACGATCGCCGTGCGTCCGGGAAAGACGGACTCCCGGAGCCTGCGGCTGCCTGTGATCTTCTTCTTCATCGCCGCCTTCATCTTTGCGGGCGTGGCCTACACGACGGGCCAGTTCACGCGGCCGGTCGGACTGATCCTGCTCAGCATGTTCGTCGTCTACATGGTGCTGAGCGTATACTCCCTCAAAAAGAATCCCGCCCCCGCGGAACCCGCGGAAGCGGAAGAAACTGAAGCGGAAATGCCGTTGGGCAAGAGCATCATCCTGCTGGTTATCGGCGCGGCACTGATCGCGGTCGGCGCTCGGCTGCTGGTGGACAACGGCACCCTGATCGCGGAAGCGCTGGGCGTACCCGAATCCGTGATCGCGCTGACTTTCGTCGCGCTGGGCACCTCGCTGCCGGAGCTGGTGACGGCCATCACCTCGCTGGCGAAAGGCCACGGGTCGCTCTCCCTCGGCAACGTCATCGGGGCGAACCTGTTCAACCTGGTCCTGGTATCCGGGCTCTCCATAACGCTCAATCCCTTCGGGATCCCCGACGGAAGCAAGATCGGCGGCGTCAGCGCCAGCCTGGTGCTGGATATCCCGGTGATGTTCTTCGTGATGGCGCTCATGACCCTGCCCGCACTGTTCAAGGGCAGGCTCTACCGCGCGCAGGGCATCATCCTGCTGCTGGTTTACGCGGCCTTCTGCATCACCCAATTTGCGATGTGATCAGCCGATCTCAGCCCATTCACCCAACAGAACGGAATAAACATACGTCTCCCGCACCGGGATGCCTGTCAGGGCGCTGAGCGCCTTGCGGTACCAGGTCAGCTGGTCGCGGTAGCGGTCAATCAGCACGGATGCCTTATCAACGGCATCCGTTTTATAATCCACCAGGATCCATGCGCCGTCCTCGATAAAGCAGAGGTCGATCACACCCTGCAGGTAAGCGTCCGGCTGCGCCTTGAGCGCGAAGGACCATTCGCGGCGTACTTCAGGACTCCGCAGGGCCCTTTGCCCCAGCCCGGACTCAAAGAATTTGAGCAGCTGCCGCGGACGTACGGCATCGCGCTCCTGCGCGGTCAGCAGCTTCTTTTCGCGCATCTGATCCAGCAGGGCGCCGATCAGGGCCTCGTTCAGGGCTTTCGGGTTGCGCAGCAGGTCATACGGGATCAGGCCGAGCGCTTTGTGGACGGCGGACCCGCGTTCTGCGGGCGTCAGGACGCGCTCCTGCATGAAGCGGGGATGGCGCTCCAATGTTTCACGTGAAACATTGCGTTTTTTCTCGGGCGTTTCTTCCTGGTCGTCCTCAGTGACCGGCCGGTGGCTCAGCGCGCTGACGGAGACTTTGAGCGGCTGCGGTTCAGGGATGACCGCGCTCAGCCGGGCTTTCAGCGCGGGGTCGACGTAACCCGTTTCGGGCACCGGCCAGCCGCCTGTTCCGGCCTGCACGTCATCCTGCAGGCGTTCGAGCGGCTCAAGGGTCACGCGCCAGCGGGAACCGTTCGGCGCGGTAAAGCTCTGGTCTCCGTCCGGCGTACCAAGCCTGAGCGCAGGGACGATCCAGTCCAGCATGCAGGCCGCGTCAAGGGCGGCGCCGGGGTCGGAAAGGGCGCGCCATTTCTCGGCTGCGGTATGGAAAACGGCCGGCGCGCCGTACATGATCAGCCGCTCCTTGGCGCGGGTCATGGCGACGTACAGGATGCGCGCCTCCTCGGCTTTCGCCTTGCGGTCGAGGCTCGCCTCCATCGCGTATTCCGTCACAGTGCGGCGTTCGATGCGCTCTTCCGCGTTGACCATACTGAGCGCGATGCCGAGGTCGCGGTCGAGCATCGGCTGTTCCGCGCTGACCGAGCGAAAGCGTTTCGCGAGTCCCGCCAGGAAAACGACCGGGAATTCAAGGCCCTTGGACTTGTGCATGGTCATGATGCGCACCACGTCTTCCTGATCGCTCAGGGATTTCGCCGTGCGGCTGTCGTCTGAGCTTGCGCGCAGGTCGGTCCTGGTGAGGAAGTCGAACAGCGTTACGCTTTCGCCAGCCTTTTCGCACAGAAGGCGCAGATTCGCCTGCCGGTCCGCGCCGTCCTCAGCCGCGCCGGCGAGGAAATAGATCCCGGATTCGTCGAGCAGCAGGCGGATGAAATCCTCAAGCGGCATGTGCGCGCACAGGAAGCGCCAGCGGTCGAATGTCTTTATGAAGTCCGCCGCTTTCTTTCCGAGCGGCGTGTCGGGCTGTTTCGCACAGTCGAAGAATACCTTGTGATAGGGCGTCTTCGGGGAAGTATCTTTAATGCGGACCGTCGCGAGCTCTCGCTCGGTGAAGCCGAAGCAGGGCACGCGGCACGCGCCGAGCAGGGGCAGGTCCTGGTAGGGATTGTCGATGACGCGCAGCAGGTTCATGACGTCCTGGATCTCGCGCAGTTCGTAATACTGCGCGTCGGCATCCGCGTAGACGGGAATGCCCGCCTGCTGGAGCGCGGAAGCGTAGACCGCAGCTCGGCCCGCCGCGCTGCGCAGCAAAATCACGATGTCGCGGTAGCGGTAACGCCCGCGCGTGGGCTGATCGGGAGAGCGCTCCCGCATGAGCTGCTGGATACGCTCTGCGATGAAGCGTGCTTCCCAGGCGGAACTGTCCTTCACGCGCTGCTCTTCGCCGGTTTCCTCGTCGGCGGAAACGAGCAGGCGCAGCTCGGTTTCCGGGCCTTCTGCCGCGCTGGGACCGGGTTTCAGCGCGGCGGCCTCATCGTATTCGATCTCGAGCGCGTTCTCGTGCATGACGTGCGAAAACACGAGATTGACAGAGCTGAGCACATTCCTGGCGGAGCGGAAATTCTGCTGCAGCAGGATCTTGCGCTCGGAATGCCCCTTCTCCAGTGGGTAGCGCGCGTACTTGTCCATGAACAGGCCGGGGTCGGCCTGGCGGAAGCGGTAGATGCTCTGCTTGACGTCGCCGACGAGGAAGAGCTGGTTGCCCCGGTGCAGGGCCTGGATGATCTCCTCCTGGATGGGGCTCACGTCCTGGTATTCGTCGATGAACAGCGCGTCAAAGGACTCGGAAAGCTCCGCGGCGACATGCTCCTCACGGAGCAGGCGGAGACAGAAATGCTCCAGGTCGTTGTAATCGAGTACGTTCCGCTCGTTCTTCAGCGCCTGGAAGCGGTCCTGGATCGCTTTCGCCAGCTGGTATAGCCCCCTGGACAGGCGGGTCGCGAGCGCGTTGTCGGCGAGCGCCTGTCCGTCGTCGGTCGGCAGCGGTTCGACCGCGGCCTTCATCTGCTCCTTCCAGCGGTCGCGCAGCGTGAGATAGGCGGCCTTCGCCTCTTCGTCGTCTACGTCGGTCTTTTTCCCGCGTGGGATCACGGAAAACTTGACATTCCCGCCGCGCAGGAGGCCCTGCTCCGCGTCATTCAGATAATCGTCCAGCAGCGCGCGGTCCGCGGCGAGCGCTTTTTCAAAGCGAGCGGGCGTCAGCGGGTCGCGCAGGCGTTCTTCGCAGAGATCGAGCGTCCGGCCGGCTTCACGCAGGCGGCGGACGGTCATCTCCATGAGCAGCCGGAAGGCCGGCAATTCGTCCAGTTTTCCCTCGAACGGCGTCGTCACGCGCTCCGCCCAGTCCCATGGGTCGGGCATCGACAGCAGGAATTTGCGCAGCCTTTCGCACATCCCGAGGATCACGTCCGGCGCTGCGGTATCGAACAGGTATTCCTGCTCGTCGGTCGGCGCAGCGTAAGCGGCCTCCATGGCTTCTTCGTCGGCCTTGTTGAGCAGCCGTTCCAGCAGCGCCTCGTCCCCGATGCGCGCGAGCGGGTCGATGCCGATCAGTTCGAAGTGCTGGCGGATCACGGTCTGGCAGAAGGTGTGCAGCGTGGAGATCTTTGCCCGGCCCATCCGCTGCTGCTGGCGGTACAGGTGCGGGTCAGAAATCTCTTTTTCCAGCGCGTCGCTGATGCGTTCGCGCATCTCCGCGGCTGCCGCGCGCGTAAAAGTGACGATCAGCAGACGCGTGATATCCCCGCCCTGCCGCAGCATACGCAGGACGCGCGCTACCAGCACTGCGGTTTTGCCGGAACCCGCGGCGGCGCTGACCAGCAGTTCAGGCTGGTCGGATTCGATCGCGTCCAGTTGTTCGGGAGTCCAGTCCATACGTTCCTCGGTCATTGTTTCACGTGAAACATTGAAGTAAAACGATCAATTTATCTGTAGTATCAGGGAAATTGTCAATCAGGCGCCGGCGACCGTCGCGGCGATGACCGCCTTGATGGTGTGCATGCGGTTTTCCGCCTCGTCGAAGACGATGGAGCGCGGGCCTTCGAAGACCTCGTCGGTGACTTCCATCGCGGCGAGGCCGTATTTTTCATGGATTTCACGGCCGATTTCAGTATTCAGGTCGTGGAAGGCGGGCAGGCAGTGCATGAAGCGGCAGTCAGGGCCGGCCAGCGCCATCAGCGAGGCACTCACCTGGTAGGGCTTGAGCGCTGAAATGCGCTCCTGCCAGACGGCATCCGGTTCGCCCATGGAGACCCAGACGTCTGTATACAGTATGTCCGCGCCTTTCACGGCTTCGGCCGGGTCTTCGGAGAAGCTGAGCACTGCCCCGGTCTGCGACGCGATGGCCGAGCAGCGGGTGCGCAGGTTTTCGTCAGGCCAGTAGGCGCGCGGCGCGCAGGCGGTAAAGCGCAGACCCATCTTCGCGCAGCCGACCATCAGGCTGTTGCCCATGTTGTAGCGCGCGTCGCCGAGGTACACGAGCTTGCGCCCGCGCAGGCTGCCGAAGTGCTCGCGGATGGTCAGCAGGTCGGCCAATACCTGGGTCGGATGGAACTCGTTGGTCAGGCCGTTCAGCACCGGCATGCCGGAGTAGCGCGCGAGGTCCTCGACGATCTCCTGGCCGTAGCCGCGGTATTCGATGGCGTCGTACATGCGGCCGAGTACCCGCGCGGTGTCGGCGATGGATTCCTTCTTGCCCATCTGGGAGCTCTTGGGGTCCAGGTAGGTGCTGTGCATGCCCAGGTCCGCCGCGGCGACCTCAAACGCGCAGCGCGTGCGGGTGGACGTCTTTTCGAACACAAGGGCGATGTGTTTGCCCTCGCAGAGCCGGTGCGGAAGACCGGCCTTTTTTTGTGCCTTTAGCTGTGCCGCGAGGTCGATCAGCTTTTCGATCTCCTCAGGCGTGTAATCGAGCAGTGTCAGGAAAGAGCGGCCTTTGATGGTATTCATAAACGATCCTCCTTCGCGAAATTCGATGCGTGCGTTGATTTCGCCTGATTTTACTATAGATCGGGCGGATGAGTCAAGGGAAGGAATGCTCCGGCAACATTCGTGAAGTGTTATCAGAATATGTTGTACATTTGCTTTTTTGTTAATAATCAAATATTCTATAATTAATTAAAAATATTCTATGATTAATGAATGTTACATAAAACTATAAAAAACATGAAAAAAACTATTGCAAAAATTGTTAAATTCCTGTAAAATGTTGAGCTTGGAGGAGTCTGCAATTTCAACTCCTGAATCCCATGAAAACCGTGATGCGGTCGATGTTTACGCGGTCTGCAAACGATTGCGGAAACTGATCGCCCGGTGCAATCAGAGAGTTTTCCCTGCTATGGGCGCCTTGCGCGTCGCGTGAAATCGGGCTGTATATATCATCAGATTTTGCGATATATCCTTATTGTAACAATAGGGAGAGTGTGCGCAGAACCGGATATATCCCCAGCCCGGGAATATCAGGGTTACGTGTACGGCCGGAAAAAAATGAAAAAAAGATGGATGAAACTATCCATATGACCGGATTTGTAACCTTGTGGGGATAAAATGATGTCAAGTAGCGGGAGTGCTCCTGAATGCAGCTTTCCTACTAAAATAAGCGCAAATGGCGCAAAGATAGGAGATTAAACGATGGAAAACATGCGCAGAACGATCTCGATGCTGTTGGTAGCCGTGATGCTGCTGGGTATCCCGGCCGCGAACTTCGCGGAAGAGCTCCCTGTGGAGCCTGCTGCTGTCGAGGAGACAGTGGTTGAGGCGCCCGTGGCGGAGCCCGCTCCCGAACAGCCTGTACCAGTTGAGCAGCCGGCCGCGGAAGAACCCAAAGCCGAGGAAGCTCCTGTTGTTGTAGAAGAGCCGAAGGCTGAAGTAGCTCCTGCGGTTGTGGAAGCTCCGGCTGCGGAAGAACCCAAAGCTGAGGAAGCCCCTGTTGTAGAAGAACCTGTGGCCGAAGAACCTGTAGCCGAGAAACCCGTGGTCGAAGAACCGGTCGCGGAAGAACCCGCCGTCGAAGCACCCGTCGTGGAAGAGCCGGTGATCGAAGAACCGGTTGTTGAAGAACCTGTGGCCGAAGAGCCCGTCGCAGAAGAGCCCGTGGTCGAAGAACCGGTTGCCGAAGAGCCCGTGATCGAAGAACCGGTTGCCGAAGAGCCCGTCGCAGAAGAGCCCGTGGCCGAAGAACCGATTGTCGAGGAACCCGTAGTCGAAGAAACGGCCGTGGAAGAACCTGTGGTCGAAGAGCCGGCGGAAGCTTTCACCGCCAATGTTAAGGTCCGCGCTTTCAAGGAAGCGGATCTCCGCCTGGGCATGGATGCTTATCTGATGGCGGAAGTCAGCGACGCGAACATGAGCTACACTGTGACCTGGCAGAGCCGTGAAAATGATGAAAAGCCGTGGGAAGATATCGCCTTCGTCGGCGAGACTTACCAGATGAAGCTGACCGAGGACGCAGCGAAGCTCGAATACCGCTGCATCCTGACCGGTACCGACGGCAACAAGATTATCAGCAAGGGCTACCGTTTCCCGAACAGCATTTATCCCGTTGCGGCGCCGAAGGCCGAAGAACCGGTTATTGAAGAAACTCCTGTTGTCGAAGAGCCCATGGCTGAAGAACTGGTTGCAGAAGAGCCCGTGGTTGAAGAACCGGCGGCGGAAGAGCCCGAGGCTGAGGAACCCGCGGCTGTAACGGAGCCGGAGGCTCCTGCTGCTGAGTTCACCTTTGCCCCGGTTGCTGAAACTCCCGTTGCGGAAGAACCGGTCGTTGTAGTCTCCGTTGTGGAAGAAGTACCTGCAGTAGAAGAACCTGTTGAGGAAGAACCTGCAGTTGAAGAAGAATCCCCCGCCTTCACCTTCGCGCCTGCTCCCGAAGCAGTTGAAGAAGAACCTGCGGAAGAAATCGAATTAGAAGACAACGAGACCCCTCTCGGCTTGGTTGAGCCCCAGACCATCGTGCTGGAAAACAACGAGACCGAAGTCAACGTCCGTGAAGGCGCCGACGGCCTGGCCGCGATCTTCACCTCCCTGCCTGAAGGCGCGGAAGTGACCGTGGTCGACTTCGACGGCGACTGGGCTACTGTAATCATCGACGGCCAGCTCGGTTACATCTACAAGGATGACATCGCCGGATATCTGGATCTCACGGAAGAAGAACCTGCTGAAGAACCCGTCGAAGCGGAAGCTCCCAAGGCTGAGCCCAAGGTCACCATCTTCACCTCCCGCCGTTCCGTCATGGAAGAAGGCGAGCCCGTCTACCTGACCAGCAAGCTGGAAGGCTTCGAAGACTACACCGAGTTCATGTACATCTGGTACTGCGACAAGGGCAATGGCTTTGAGGTAGTCGAAGGCGCCAACGAAGCGACCTACACTTTCTCCGCCAACGCCGAGTCCCTGACCTGGGGCTGGCAGCTGGAAGTGCTCTGCCGCTGAGCTTAATAAAATCCTCTCCTGCGGGCTTTCATCCGCCCGCAGGATTTTGAGCGTTAATAAGGAATTAGCTAGATTACACAATAGTTGAATACCGGCAGGTGGGTATCCTGCCCAATCATACAAAATAGAATTGTCACCCCCAGTCTTCAAAATTCGACGTTTACTACCAAATCATCGTCTCCCGGATA
Source organism: Clostridia bacterium (assembly GCA_017430225.1). Classification (GTDB taxonomy): domain Bacteria; phylum Bacillota; class Clostridia; order Christensenellales; family Aristaeellaceae; genus UBA4246. The sequence continues at coordinate 61,730 of JAFRNK010000111.1, forward strand.
ATTGCATTTCTTACCCCAAAACACATTGGAGGTCTCTAGTATGAAACGGTTTTTCGCTCTGATCCTTGTACTGGCTATGATGTTCCAGCTCTTCCCGATGGCGGCGCTGTCAGAAGACGGCATCGTAATCGACGGCTGGAAATCTTACAAGGCAGCGCCGCTTCTGCGCGCTGAGAATGGATACGCCACTGTCACCTGGATAATTGGCGATGAAACGGGTAGGTTCGATGTTGACACCAGCGCTGGTGTGCTGCTGTCAGACATCATTCCCTCTTCGCCGAAGCAGGAAGGCTATCACTTTATAGCCTGGCTTGACGGAGAAGGTAATCCCGTTGATCCCAGCACAGTGACGATCACGGAGGATATAACCGTTACGGCGGAATTTAAAGAGATCGTCTATCATACGGTCACTTTCAAGGTGGACAGCAATACTGTTAAAGAAGTGACCCTGGAAGACGAAGCGACCATTGGCAGCAAGAACATGCCGGATGATCCGACCAAGGAAGGCTATCGTTTCGATGGCTGGTTTGCGAGCGGAAGTGAAGTCACCGCAGAGACAACAGTCACTGCGGATATGACCGTTGTGGCGAAGTTCACTGAACTGATCACGGTGACCTTTGACTGGTCAAGCGATGAAGAAATCCTCCAGGCTGTGATTCAGGTTGCCAAGGGCAATGCTATTGGTTCGCAACTGCCTGAAGTACCCGAAAACCCCGGCTGGACAGGCAAGTGGGTCGAGCAGGGCAGCAGCATGACCGAAGTCACCGCTGAGACAGTAGTGACAGAGGCTTTTACCGCTGTTCCTGACTATGAAATGATCAAATATATCGTAACTTACCTGAAAGAGGACGGCA
>JAFRNK010000112.1 GCA_017430225.1 Clostridia bacterium
CCTTCCTGCTGTCCGCCCTGAGCGCGGTCATGCGGCATTATCCCCAGGAGGATATGCTGCGCCTTCTGAAGACCGATTATGCGCCGCTCACTTTCGACGAACGGTGCCGGATGGAAAATCTGATCCTGCAGTACGGCATCCGCGGCTGGAAATTCACGAAGCCTTTCGTCGCCGCGAAGGACGAAGGCGCTGAGCTGGAAGAAGCGCGCCAGCGCCTGATGGAGCCGCTCATCCGGCTCGAAACGGGTCTCGGGCAGGCGGAGACGATGGATGAAGCCCTCCTCAGGCTCATGGGTTTCCTGGACGAAACCAGAGTTTACGATCACCTGGAAGAGGACGCACAGCGCCTTGAACAAGAGCACATGCTCACGGAAGCGGCTCAGCTCCGTCAGGTCTGGAATACCATCATGAACCTGCTCGACCAAGCACACGACATCGGCGGTTCCGGTAAGCCTACCGCCGAGGAAATCCACCGCCTGCTGGACGCAGGCCTCAACAGCACGGAAATCGCCGCCCTGCCGCAGAGCGCGGGCTCTCTCCCCTGCGGCCTGCTCGGCAACATCGCCGTCGACCGCCCGAGGGTCACCTTTATCCTGGCGCTCAACGACGGCGTCCTGGACGTCGGCGAACCCGGTCTGATCGCGGACGAAGAGCAGGACGCGCTGAAGGAGCGCTTCAACGCTTCCTATGCCCTCAGCCAGGACGAGCGCTTCATGCTGAAGCGGCTCGAGCTACAGAAAGCCGTGTATTCACCCTCTGAAAAGCTCTACCTCTCCCACGCGCAAGCCCTGCAGGACGGTACCGCCCTGCGCCAGCTCGACCTGCTCGCTCGCATCCGCCGGATCTTCCCCTTGCTCATCGAAGAGGGCGGCGTGACCGCCGCGCAGGGCACGGCACACCCCTACGGCGCAATTCCCGCGCTGGAATCCATCGGAGCGCGGCTCCGCAGCGGGAGCATGACCGACGAATGGCAGCAGGCCTGGCATTACCTGAGCGAACACAAAGCTCAGGAAACCAACGCGCTGTGCGAAGCATTCCGTCCCGCGCCTAACCCGGCGCCTTTGCCCGCCGAGCTCGTACACAGCCTGTATCTGGAGCGCGTGACCTCCGTACACCGGCTCGAGGCTTTCGCCGTCTGTCCCTTCCGCCACTTCCTCCGCTACGTGCTCAAACCCGTGCAGCGCGGGGAATGGGCCATCAACCGGACGGATGCCGGATCTTTCTATCACCGTGCGCTCGAAGGCTTCACCCGCGATCTGCAGAATCTGGAATCCTGGCCCGACGTGACCCGCGCCCAGGTCGACCGGCTGATGGACAGGGCCGCGGAAGGTGCCCTCGACGACCTCATCAAGGGCGTCATGGGCGATTCAGCCGTCCGGAAGCGCGAATACCGGCAGTACAAGCGGCTGCTGCAGCGCGTCGGCTGGACGTTTACGCTGATCGCGCGGCATTCCTCTTTCCGCATGCGCGCGGGTGACGCCGAGCTTCGCTTCGGCTATCCGGACGACGGCCTGCCCGCTGTGCCACTCCGGCTGTCCGACGGCAGCCGGGTCTACCTGCGCGGTATCATCGACCGCGTGGAGCGCTATGAGGGCGACGGCGGTCTGGCCATCCGGCTGATCGATTTCAAGACCGGCAACCTGAACCTGCAGCCTGAGAAGATCTTCTGGGGCGCGCAGCTGCAGCTGCTCATCTATATGCAGGCCGTTCTCAACGCCGAGCCGAACGGCATCCCCGCCGGGATGTACTACTTCCACCTCGCGGATCCGCTGCTTCCCGATCCGGATACCAAGTCCGACCTCGAGAGCCAGCTGGCGAAAGCCCTCGGCCTGAAAGGCCTGACCCTGCGCGACGCTTCCATTATCCGCCTGATGGACGACGGGAAGCCGCCCCTGTCCATGCCCGCGCTGCTGAAAGGAGACGGCGACTTCGCGGCCAATAAACCGTTGGCTACGCTCGAAGAAATGCGCCTCCTGATCCAGCACGCCTGCAGCGTCGCCGGCCGTCTGGCGGAAGAGATCAACACCGGCGAGATCGCCGCCTCACCCCTGGCTTTCCCGAACGAGGACAGCCCCTGCGCGACCTGCGAGGCCTATGACGTCTGCCGCCGCAACGCGCCGAATACCGGCATCACCCCGCGGACGGCGGAAAAGATGAAATTTGACGAGCTGATCGATAAAATCAAGTAATACAGCAAAAGAATAAGGCATAAGTAATAGTCATGATGTCAGCACCCTGAACAGGTGCCGGAATCATATACACTATTCCTTATGCCTTATTGCTTATTACTTATGGTTTATATGAGCCATTTCCACGCCATCTGCGCGTACAGTGCGGCGCCGATGGGCAAAGCGCGCTCGTCGATATTGTATCTGCTGTTGTGCAGCGGGCCTTCGGAGCCGGGCGTCTCTTCCGAACGTACGCCCACATAGGCGTATGCGCCGGGCGCTTCGAGCTGAAGGTCGGAGAAATTGTCGCCGCAGCAGGAAAGCGGTCGGTCCGTGATCACGGCATGCTCTCCCAGCATAGCTGCCACGACCGGCCGCACCTCGCGGCAGATCTCCTCAGGGTTGACCAGCGGAGAACCGTAGTCCTCCCACGCGATTTCAGCTTCCGTCCCGTACATAGCGGCGACCGCACGTACGGTATCGGTCACCCATTCGGTCATCTTCGCTCTGAGTTCACGCGTGAAGACGCGTATCGTGCCCTCGAAGCTGGCTTCCTCCGCCACGATATTATAGGCGGTACCCGCGTTCAGCTTGCCAATGCCAATCAGCACCGCGTCCACGGGAGACGTCCTGCGCGTCACGAGCGCCTGCAGGGCCACCACGGCCTGGGCCGCAGCATAGAGCGCGTCCGCACCCATCTGCGGCGTGGATACGTGCGCCGCCCTGCCATGGATCCTGACCTTGAAGCAATCCACGGATGCGTTGTTCGGCCCCGCTTTGACGCCGACTGTGCCCAATGCCAGGTCCGGCGCGGAGTGGATGCCGAACAAACGGTCCACACCATGCATCTTTCCGGCTTCCACAAACGCGTGAACACCGCCGCCGATCTCCTCCGCCGGCTGGAAAATAAGGCGCACGGTACCGGCAAAACCGTCCCGGTTCTCCTGCAGCGCCTGCGCCGCGGCAAGCAGGGAAGCTGTGTGCATATCGTGCCCGCAGGCATGCATCACGCCAGGACACTCCGAGCGGAACTCCAGTCCGGTTTCCTCCTTGATCGGCAGCGCGTCGATGTCCGCCCGCAGGGCGACGATCTTTCCCTCGCCCAGACCCCCGTGGATCTCTGCGAACACGCCCGTGTTCCCGACTCTTTCATGCGGAATGCCCCAGCTGTCCAACTTGCTCTCAATATAGGCAGCCGTTTGAAACTCCCGGTTGGAGACTTCCGGACGACGGTGCAGGTCACGCCGCATCGCGCGCAGTTCCGGCAGTCTTTCCTGCATCCACTGATAAAAATCTGTCACTGTTTCATCACTCCAAACAAAAAAACGATCCGCCAGCTCGGCAGCTTACTTGTACACGATCTCCGCTCCAAAGGGTGTCAGGGACAATTTAGCGATCTTGAAAAACTGCTTTCCGAAAGGTATCCCTACGATCGTAATGCACCAGAGGCATCCGACGATCAGGTTGCCCAGCGCCATCCAGAGCCCAAAGAAAACCACCCAGATCACGTTTGCGGCGAGGGACGGAACACCTCCCCCGTATCTCACGTCTTTTCCAAAGGGGAAGAATGAAAGGGAGGCAAACTTGAAGCACTGCCTTCCGTACGGGATGCCGATGATGGTGATACACCACAGCAGTCCGGAAACCAGCCAGGCCAAGCCGCTGATAAAGCCGCCGAATACAAACCACAGGATATTTCCCAGCGTACTCATCGTTTCTTCATCTCCGTCACTGCACCAGATTCTGCAAATACATGATCCATTCCGTCAGACATTCCCGGTCCGGTTCCCGCAGTGCCCGTGAATAAGTCTGAAACGCTCCGGGATCCGTCTGTTCCATGCTCCTCAGCGCCTTTTTCAGGCCGAAGTAATACAGACCTTTTACATCGCAGTAGATCATCAGGCTGTCGCAGAGCAGCCAGTGCCGCCGGTAACAGCCTTCCGCGTCTCTGCGCTCTGTCCTAACGAGCATTTTCATGCACCAATCTACTTCCTGCCGGATCTCTGTTGCCGTTTTCCGCGGAATGCTTTCAATATACCTGAGCACGCTGTTTTTCAGTTGCTCCGCCATGCCGTTTTTATCCAGTATGATCTTCCCGTCGAATACCTGGACGAACTCCTCCGGATCGTACTCAGCCCGGAACACATCCGGCGGGTAGACGAAGACATCCAGCACCGTACCGCCAATGACGGCATTGTCATGCGCTTTGGCATGGTCCGCGATGACCAGCGCGTCGAAATCACTGTGTTCACCGGCGCTGCCGTCAGCGAAAGAGCCGTAGACGATGACAGCTTCCGGCTGATATGTATCCGCCAGATAACGGATAATCTGTTCATTGATTTCCATCATGTCAGATGTTCTGCGCATTCATCATACACCCGTCAATCACACGGCGCTTTCACAGCAGGGAATCACACGTCCGGGATATCCGCCGCTTCCTCGTCCGTCAGCACGAGCTCCACGGTCACGCGGTTGGGCAGGCAGATGATCTCGTTGCGGTAGAAACGCGTATTGACGTTTTCCAGCGTCACCTCGCCCTGGCCGATGCATAGCTGGTTGTGACAGGTGGCGCTCTTCATGTACACGCCGTTTTCAGTGAACGCGACGACATTCTCCTCGCCGTCTTCCCCGCGCACGACGATCTCCTCGCCCTGTCCCAGATGGCCGGTCGCATACAGCTTGCCTGCGCGGTATATGCGTACCTCGCGCGTCGCTTTTGCCGGAGCCTGGCTCAGGTTCAAGAAAAGGGCGGCAGCGCCTACTGCGAGAACGACTGCCGCCAATATGACCAATACTATTCTGTTTGCGTTATTCCGTCCGCTCTGCATGGCTTCACTCAGCCTGCTCGCGCTGCGCGGGCTGCTTGCGAGGAGTGATGACGATATGGCGGTTCGGCTCTTCGCCTTCGGAGTGCGTGTCCACCATTTCGTTTTCCTGCAGCGCGCTGTGCATGATGCGGCGCTCATAGGGATTCATCGGCTCCACGGAGACGCGGCGGCCAGTCTTGACCGCACGGTTCGCGTAACGGTTCGCCAGGCGGATGAGCGTATCCTCGCGGCGGGCACGGTAATTTTCCGTATCCAGCGTGATGCGGGTGTAGTCGCTCTTGCCCTTGTTGATGTACAGGCTCGTCAGGTGCTGCAGCGCGTCCAGCGTTTCGCCGCGGCGGCCGATCAGGATACCGGAGGTATCGCCCTGAAGGTCCGCGTGCAGGAAGCCTTCTTCATCCGTCTTCATATGCACCTGGGTTTCGACGCCCATCAGGCGCGTCACGTTGCTCAGGAAGTCCTGCGCCTTGCCGGCCAGCGTGGAAGGATCAAGGATCTCCGCGGGAGCGGCTTCCTTCTTCGGTTCCGCTTTCTTGGGTTCGGCCTTCTTTTCCGCTTTCTTCGCGGGCTGCTTTTCGGGCTTCTCAGCCGCCTTCTTTTCAGCGGGCTCGGCCTTCGGCTCTTCTGCCTTGGGCTCCTTCTTGCGGGGAGCAGCCTTCTTCTGCGCGGGCTTCGCGGGGCGGGCTTCCGCCTTCTGCGGCGCAGGCTGTGCGGGCTCAGCCGCTTTCTCTTCTTCTTCGGTTCCGTTCAGGGAGTTCGCGAAGATTTCGTGTACCTCGTCCTCGGCGTCCTCTTCCGTCACGGTCAGGCGGACCTTGGCGAGGCGGCTGCCGAACAGGCCGAACAGGCCCTTGCTGCCCTCTTCAACGATCTCGACCTTTACATCGCTCAAACTGACGCCCAGCTGTTCCAGACCGGCGCTGATGGCGTCTTCTGTGGTCTTCGCGGTCATTTCGATGCTTCTCATGCTTTCAGAACTCCTTGATCGGCGGTTGTGCCCTCAGGCTTGTTGTCATAATACTTGGCGATCACGTAGTTGGAAATACCTGCGGTGATGTTGGAGGTGACCCAGTAAATCGCGAAGGACGCGCTGGAGATCAGGCAGAACCAGATGGACATGAGCGGGAACAGGTACTTCATGAAGCTGTTCATGCTCTGGGACTGCGCGTTTTGGGCGTTGTTGGCAGCATCAGCGCCCTGGGGCTGGGTGAACTTGGTCATGATGACCTGGGTGATCGCGGCCAGCGCCGGCAGGATGAGCAAACCGTTATACTGCTTGTAAATGTTGATATTGAACACCAGGAGGATATTCAGGTTGGAAACGAGCATCTCCATTGCCGCCTGGTAAGTGGGCTGCAGCTCGGCCGCAGCGTAAAGCGCCTGAGCGAGCGCCTGGGCCTGATCGTTCGTTGCTACGGCGAACATGCCCTCGGTATAGTTCGGGATGTTGGCAGCCAGCGTCTGAAGCGTCTCCTGGGGCAGGCTGCTCAGCACAGACGACCAGACGTCCGCCGGTATCTGCTGCAGGTTCTGCAGCGTGGGGACGATCGCCGCAAACAGGGAGTCGGAAGCCCAGACGTTCTTAACCCAGAGCCATCCGGAAAGCTGGGGCGTTTCACCGCAGACGTACTGGATGATCTGGTGTGCCATCTGCTCGTTTGCCAGCGAACGCATGGCGCCGAACATGATCCACAGGATCGGCAGCTGAATCAGCATCGGCAGGCAGCCGGACATGGGGTTGTAATGCTCGTTGCGGAACAGCTCCATCTGCTTCTGCTGCAGTTTCTGCTGGTCGTTTGCGTATTTTTTCTGCAGGGCATTGATCTTCGGCTGCATCTTCTGCATCTTGATCATGCCTTTTTTGTTCTTGATGTCGAGCGGCAGCAGGACCACGCGGATCAGGATCGTGAAGATCGCGATGGACCAGCCGTAATTGCCGATAATGCCGTAAATAAAGTCAAGTACTGACCTTAGCATTGCAGTCATTCTAAGTCAATCATCCCTTCTTTATGATCATATCCGGTCCTTCCGGCACCGGATCAAACCCACCTTCACACAGCGGCTGGCATTTGGCCAGGCGCTTCGCTGCCAGCGAAATCCCCTGCACCGTGCCGAAGCGTTCGATCGCCTCGGCGGCGTATTCTGAACAGGTAGGGACAAAGCGGCAGCAAGACGCCTTGAGCGGGCTCAGGTGTTTCTGATAGAACCTGACCGCACCGATACATACACGTTTCATCATGATGTATATAGCTGATGCTTCTTCAGCGCATAGCACAGAGAACGATGGAGCGTCTTATAATCCGCTGCCGCGGCGCCGCTGCGGGCGGCTACAATGTACAGGCCGTTTTTAAGCGCGGGCATTTCCTGCTGGAACGCTGCCCTGAGCCGGCGCTTGACCAAGTTGCGCGTGACCGCGTTCCCGACCTTCTTGCCGACTGAAAAACCGACGAGCTGCCTTCCTGAAGGCAGATAGACCACCGTCAGTTCACGCGCGCCCGCGCTCTTGCCTTTCCGGTATACATACTGGAATTGACTGTTTTTTCGGAGCCGATGCTGCTTTTGCACACTGACCTCCGTATGAGCTATCAAAAAACCCGCCCCACATAGTTGTCGAATGGACAAAGCGGGGCGGGCTAAGCCACGAAACAGTTGACTGTTACTGATGAGGCGCAGTTGTGCCAGTCAGTGACACCGGCGCGCCTCAAAGAGCAGTATCATCAGACGGTCAGTTGTTTACGGCCACGACGGCGCCTTGCCTGAAGCACACGGCGGCCGTTCTTGGTGGACATGCGCGCGCGGAAGCCATGGACCTTGCTGCGCTGGCGTTTTTTCGGATGATATGTAGGACCCATAATAACACCTCGTATTCGTAGTCGATCAGGAAACCATCAGCGCTTGCTGAACTGCGGAGCGCGGCGGGCAGCCTTGAGGCCGTACTTTTTGCGTTCCTTCATGCGCGGGTCGCGGGTCAGGAAACCAGCCTTCTTGAGGGCGGGACGCAGTTCGGGGTTCGCTTTGCACAGCGCGCGGCTGATGCCGTGGCGGATCGCACCGCTCTGGCCGGTCAGGCCGCCGCCTTTGACGTTGACCAGAACGTCGAAGCCGGACACGTTGCACAGCGCCAGGGGCTGACGGACGGTCATTTTGAGGGTCTCAAGACCAAAATACTGGTCGATATCACGCTTATTGATGACGATTTTACCTTCGCCGGGCACCAGACGTACGCGCGCTACAGCGAACTTGCGGCGTCCAACGGCCTGGAAATCAGCAGTTGCCATAAATCATTTTCTCCTTTATGCAGCGATCACTTGATGAGTTCGAGCTTTTCAGGCTGCTGCGCAGTCTGCTTGTATTCCTCACCCTTGTAGACGTAGAGCTTCTTCGCCATCTGACGGCCGAGCGGCCCCTTGGGCAGCATGCCGACGATCGCGTGACGGACCGCGAAGTCAGACTTCTTGTTGAGCAGGTCCTTGTATTTGGTCTCTTTCAGACCGCCAACGTAACCGCTGTGATGATAATAGATCTTCTGATCAAGCTTTTTGCCTGTCATACGAACCTTGTCAGAGTTGATGATAATCACATAATCGCCCGTATCGATGTTCGGGGTGTAGGTCGGTTTATTCTTACCGCGGAGGATATTGGCGACCTGGCTGGCGAGACGCCCCAGAACCATTCCATCCGCATCAACGATATACCACTTGCGCCCGGCGTTCGCAGCCTGCGCGGTTGCCATATAGGTTTTCAAGTGAGTTTCCTCCTGTTTCGTTGCGGAAGTACATTGTTTTCGGCCGGTTATGATGGTCGCATACCCGGGCATACGCCCTGGCGTCTCGGGGCTAATGAGACGGCCTGACGCAAAATGTATAATATCACAAAATCACTGGGCTTGTCAAATAAAATTTTACATTTTCAGCCATGCGGGATGTAGGATTACAATACATCTTGGACAAGTGAATAAAAAAGAGTGCAAGGCAAGCGTCAATCGGTTATAGTTGAGCTGCGACACAAAACCAAACGAAAGGAGCTTACCTTGCATGACAACTATAACACAAGACATGAGGTA
>JAFRNK010000113.1 GCA_017430225.1 Clostridia bacterium
AACTGGCCAGGATATTGGGAGGAAGTCCCTTTATTTCCCGCCAGTTCAGTCGTTTATTCCGGTTTTTGAAGGATATCTTGAAAACTCAATACAAAATGGCTCCAGCAACTGCTTGCTGAAACCATTTTGTCTACGATCTGAAGCCTGAAACCGTAACGATTTCAGGCTTTCCGTCTATTCAAACTAGGATAACGCAAACAATCATACCCACAATATCAATCCGCTCATCTGAGTGTTCACGGTTTTCCGCAACAGCAGCATTTGTCATAGCTTCTTCCCTCCACCTTGCGCATAGGATGGCGGGAACGATTGCTATATTCGTTCTTTATCCGTTGATAATGGCATAAATAGAATCATTGACTTCTTGAGCGAATTTTTCACAGTTTTTAGCAAACGATTCTGTTTCTTCAAACTGCCTGGTAATCAGCGGCATGACATAAGTGGGATTGTTGGGGTTGCGAAGCATTAGTTTGATTCCCAAACTATTTACGTAATCTTTGCTTGTTGAGTAATTATTTGCTGTATAAGCACGTGTTTTTCCAACATTTGTTCCCTGTATTACTCGCGTTGTATTTGTCTTTTTTACTCCATCGTAAAGGACTTCACAGGAAATCACATCATCATAATTGATATAATCAATCTTCGGTGTGTCTCCAAGCAAAACAAACGCCATACGACGATTTTTATTATCCATTAAAAAAGCTTTAGAAGTTAGCCACACAACTTGTCTTTTTCCTGTTCCCCTAATTGGTTCTTCAGCCCGTAAATCATTACACCAACGTTCACCAGATACATTGAAACCGTCTGCGTGCAACTTCTGATTTAGCGTATCGATCCAGCGTTTGTGTGATTCTTCCAACTGCTGATACTGTTCATCTTTTTGATTTTTCTTTGCCCTGATTTTCTTTTTTATTGACCGAATTATCAGTACAGGAATAAGAACCATAACGGCCAGCGTTATGATAATAAGCAGAATTGCTGTGGGCGACGAGGGGGATAGTGTTTGTGTTTCAGCAGGTACATTCATATTCAACACACCTTTCTTGCATTTTTGTTTAATTTACCTTCGCTACATCGGAGGCACGAAGCAGCGGGTTTTCATACGCCTTTTCAAACACGCCCTTGACATACTTCGTGTAGTCCAGTTTTGTGCCTCCAGCAGCTTCTATGACCTCGTTCGGCTTGTCCAACTGCATGTAATAGCTGGCTGGTACAATGATAGCCTATAAATATGTGTCAATGCTAATCAGTATCGTGATTTTCCTCCTTTGTCGTTATCCTCGTTCTTCCATCACGCCGAGACAAATATCATCCTTATCGAACAAGAGGGATACAAAATAGTTTCCTTCTTCCCACGCTCTCAAAGTCTGCCCATTTGCCTCTCGAACGGTGTTTTGCGGTGAGGCTTTCACCACCACCGCAATTTGCGTGTATTCCTTGCCGACCAATGACCCCATAGCAACGAACCTTTCGCGCAGCGTCCTCCGCCGTGTGAAGAAAAGTGCTGTTATGATACCTCCAGCAAGAAACGCCGCTACAATCCAGCCAAGATAAAGCATTGCCCTCCTTCCCTTCGTGCTTATTGCTATTATTATGATAAGCAATAAAGGAAAGATAATCACGCTCTTATCCGTAGCATTAGCGCTCTTCTCAATAGCATTTGCCTGTTGCACGGCTTTTTACCGCACAAAAAACGTTCCTCGAGGTGAGGAACGAACAATAGCAGGATAATCTTTATTCTGTAAAGGGAATGTATGCTGTAAAGGCAAGCGCTGCGCCGTTTGCGTCTGTGCCGCGCAGCAGCACGCCTACTCCCGATACGGTATCCTGAACAGGCAAACCGCCCTGATAGCTCCAATCGCCGTTTGCGGGAATATCGGTTTCCATCCCATACGCACGAATATCCGCCGCCGTGATAATCTGCTCTACATTTTCCTTTTCTTTGGCAAATATCACCTGTTCGATACGATCAATGGAAAAAGCAATGCCGTTCATTTCGTGATAGGCAATATTCCACATCCAATAATCATAGTTTTCCCCGTGGCTGATATTCAATGCGGGATTGATAAGCAAATAAGCTTTTCCTTTTTCGTCGTCCGCCGCCTTCTGAAAGCGTGTTATTGTATAGGTTGCCCCATCAACAGGCGATTTATATGCTCGTTCCTTAGCTGTGGTTGTGCTCATAAGCGCGGGCACAACCAACAGACAGACGCACAGCACGATCAGCACTAATGCCGCCGCGCTGATGATATACGGTGCTTTTCTGCGCGGAGGCTTAACACCCTCGGCAGGTTTTTCATTCAAAGAAGAAACGGGCGCGGGCTGTCCTGCGTCCTTTTGTTTATCCTCCAGCGCTACTGCCGTTGGCTGCTCCATGCTTGCTGTTTCAAAGCTGTATTCCAATACCTTCGACAACCTGATAAGCGTTTCTGCATCGGGCATTGTGCGGTTTGTTTCCCAATGGGAAACGGCTTGCCGCGATACGTTCATAGCTTCCGCCAATGCGTCCTGTGTGATGCCCTTCGCCTTGCGGGCGTCTCGTATCTGATCACCAATGTTTGCCATTATTATGATAGCTCCTGTATCTGCAACTCAGATGGTGTAATAAAAGCCTGAAACCGTAACGATTTCAGGCTTTCCGTCTGGGTGGAGAGATTCGAACTCTCGACCTCTTGAACCCCATTCAAGCACGCTACCAAGCTGCGCTACACCCAGATCTGGCGTTGAGAGCTTCGCGGGCGCGATGCCACAGCCGCCCTGACAACGTGGGCATTATAGCACCATGTCAGACGGTTGTCAAGCCATGGTTAAAATACTTCTTGAAAAAGTAGGGAGCTATCGTGTATACTGTAGGGGCTGCAATGATATTTGCGGCCTTTTCGCGTGTCTGCGGGACGCTGGTCGCCCTGGCCGACCGGACAGTGTTTTTCAGGTTTGGAGGAATTATGCGGATCATTATAGGGTTGGGAAACCCGGGGGAAAAGTACGCGCATACGCGGCATAACGCGGGGTTCGATACCCTGGATATTCTGAGTGTGCGCCTGAATATACCGATCAAAAAGCTGAAGTTCCAGGCTACCATCGGGGAAGGCTTGATCGGAACGGAGCGGGTGGTGCTGATCAAGCCCCAGACTTTCATGAACCTGAGCGGGATGACGGTCAGCGAGGCGCTCAACTGGTACAAGATCGAGCCCAGGGACGTGCTGCTGATCGTGGACGACATCGACCTGCCTTTCGGGCAGGTGCGTTTGCGCGCCAAGGGCGGGCCGGGCACGCACAACGGGCTGCGGAGCATCGTGCAGTATACCGCCAGCGGGGATTTCCCGCGCATCCGCATCGGCATGGGGACGCCGCCTCCGGAATGGGATCTGGCGGACTACGTGCTCGGACACTTCGATACGCAGGAAGCCCGGGAGACGGCTTTCAACGCGTACCAGCTGGCGGCCGACGCGGCGATATGCTGGGTGGAACACGACATCGACAAGGCTATGAACGAATATAACAGGAAACCGCAGAATGCTTGATCAGTTACTGACCCGCATCGGCAGCGGGGAAGCGTTTCAGAATATCAAAACCGCTGTCGGTGAAAACCGGAAAACGGCGGTCTACGACCTGTGCGAAGGCGCGCGGGTCTTTCTGGCGTGCTGGCTGTGCCGGGCGACCGGGCGGCATGTGCTGGTGATCGCGTCCGGCGAGGCGGCCGCGCTGCGCATGGCGGAAGACAGCGGGCAGCTGCTGAACCAGCGTCCGCACGTCCTACCGGCAGATATGCCCGAGTTCGTGCAGGGCGCCGCGAGCCGCGAGACGCAGTATACCCGCATGGAGACGCTCCTGAACGCGTTGGACGGTGAACCCGGCGTGACCGTGGCGACCGCGGAGGCGCTGATGACTGCCCTGCCCGAGGTCGCCGGAGTGCGCGCGCATACGGTCCGGCTGATGACGGAAATGGAGATCACGCCCGAAACGCTGCTCGAACGCCTCGCGCAGGCGGGCTATGAGCGCGTGGATATGGTCGAGGGGCGCGGCCAGTTCGCGCGGCGCGGCGAGATCGTGGACGTGTACGCTCCGGACGCCCAGAACGCGGTGCGCGTTGAGTTTTTCGATACCGTGATCGATTCGATCCGTTCTTTCGACTGCCTGACCCAGCGCAGTCTCGACCGTCTGACGTCGGTGGAACTCCCGCCTGCGGTCATGATGTTTGTGCCGGAAGCTGAACGGCAGGCAGCGGCGGAGTGCATCCGGGAGTATACGCGGGAACAGATCCGACGCCTGCCGCAGGACATGCTGATGACTGGGCTGGCGGAAGCGGACGGGGCCCAGCGCATGGCGAGCCGCACCGGCCTTGGCCGGCTGCTCGAGGACGCCGATACGCTCGAGGAGTCGGGCATTCTCATGAACGCCGGCCAGTGGGCCGGCGTGGCCTGGAGCGTACAGCCGCAGGTGCGGGAATGGTTCCATGACCCCATCATCATGATCGACCAGCCGGACAGCCTGCGATCCCGTGTGACCGACCGTCTGGACGGCTTCGCGGAGGACCTCAAGAACGCGCTGGAACGCCATGAGGCTGTCCCGCAGCAGCTTGGCCTGCTGCTGGATCTCGAAGGCTTTCTTTCGCAGTTCGAGGGGCTTCCGATGCTGCTCACGCAGGATTTCCTGCGCGATATGAGCGGTATCCGCCCCGACCTGGCAGTGCAACTGAAGGCAGCTTCGCCGTCACAGTACATGACGCGTTTCAGGGATCTGGAAAAGGACGTCCGCCGCTGGAAAGACGGCGGATACCAGGTGTATCTGCTCGCGGGCGGCGCCGCGCGCTCCCAGCGTCTGGCGGACGCGCTGCGCGAGATGGATCTGGAAGTGCCCGTCGCGGAGGCGTCGGACGATCTTTCGCGTTCGCCGATCATCCTGCCGCAGACGCTCTCCCGGGGCATGCTGCTGGAAGACGAGAAGACCGTACTCGTTTCCGACAGCGATATCTTCGGCGCGGGCTACCGCAAAGCCAGGAAAACGGCGCAGAACGGCGAGAAACTCGAAGCTTTCACCGACCTCAGGGAGGGCGACTACGTCGTGCACGAGCTGCACGGCATCGGCATTTTCCGCGGCATCCAGCGCGTGCAGAGCGAGGGCAAGTACCGCGATTACCTGAAGATCGACTACCGCGGCGAGGATAAGCTGTACGTGCCGATCGACCAGTTCGACCGCGTGCAGAAATACATCGGGAATCCGGACGAGCTGCCGCCGCTCAACTCACTGGGCAATAACGACTGGCTGCGCCAGACGAAAAAGGTGCGCGCGGGCCTCAAAAAGCTCGCCTTCGACCTGGTCAAGCTGTATGCGGCGCGCCAGGCGACGCCCGGCTACGCTTTCGGGCCGGATACCCCATGGCAGCGGCAGTTCGAGGACGCGTTCCCGTACGAACTGACCCCCGACCAGCAGCGCGCCGTGCGCGACATCACGCACGACATGGAAGAGCCGAAGAATATGGACCGCCTGCTCTGCGGCGACGTGGGCTACGGCAAAACGGAGGTCGCCCTGCGCGCGGCCTTCAAAGCGGTCATGGACGGCAAGCAGGTCGCTTTCCTCGCGCCGACGACCATCCTGGTGCAGCAGCACTATCTGACGATCCTCAGGCGCATGGGCGACCTGCCGGTCTCGGTGGACATGCTCTCCCGCTTCCGTACGGCAAAGCAGCAGAAGGCGACCATCGCTGCCGTGGCCGAGGGCAAGGTGGATATCCTGGTGGGCACGCACCGCATGCTTTCCAAAGAGGTGCAGTTCAAAAACCTGGGCCTGCTGATCGTGGACGAGGAGCAGCGCTTCGGCGTCGGGCACAAGGAAACGATCAAGCGGATGAAGACTTCGGTGGACGTGCTGACGCTGTCCGCGACGCCCATCCCGCGTACCCTGCACATGGGCATGATCGGGGTCAGGGACATGAGCCTGCTCGAGACGCCGCCCGAAGAGCGTTATCCGGTCAGGACTTACGTGATCGATTACAACGACGCCGTTATCCGCGACGCGATCCGGCGCGAGATGAACCGCGGCGGGCAGGTCTACTGCCTGTACAACCGCGTGCAGACCATCGACGAGTTCCGGGCGCGCCTTCAGTCGCTGCTGCCGGACGCGCGCATCGCCGTCGCCCACGGCCAGATGAAGGAGCACGCGCTCGAAGATATCATGCTCGATTTCTTCGACGGGCGGTACGACGTGCTGCTTTCCACGACGATCATCGAAAACGGCCTCGACGTGCCGAACGCGAACACGCTGATCGTATACGACGCCGACCGCTTCGGGCTTTCCCAGCTTTACCAGCTGCGCGGGCGCGTAGGGCGCTCCACGAGGATGGCCTACGCTTATTTCACCGTGCGTCCGGATAAGATGATCTCCGAGGACGCGCAGAAGCGCCTGAATGCGATCCGCGAGTTTACCGAGTTCGGCTCGGGTTTCCGCATCGCCATGCGAGACCTGGAGATCCGCGGTGCGGGCAATATCTTCGGACCTGAGCAGAGCGGCAATGTCTCCACGGTCGGCTATGACATGTACGTCAAGCTGATCAACGAAGCGGTGCGCGAGGCGCAGAGCGAGATGACCGGCAAGGCGCCGCCGAAACCGGAGCTGGAGACCCGCGTGGACGTGCGGGTGGACGCTTTCCTGCCCGAGCGCTACGTGCGCGGCGAGCTGCAGCGCATGGAAATCTACAAGCGCATCGCGCTGATCCGCAACCGCGTCGACCGCGAAGACGTGCTCGAGGAGCTGATCGACCGCTTCGGCGATCCGCCCCAGGAGGCGGTCAACCTGGTGGATATCGCGCACCTGCGGGCCCTCTGCGCGCGCCTCGGCATCAACCGTGTGTCCGGCACGCCCGGCGGGCTGGTGTTCCGCTTCGATCCTGATTACATGCCGGACTTCAACCGCCTGTACAAAGCGCTCGAGCAGGGCGACGAACGGCTGATCTTCTCCGCTTCAAAGGAGGCCGCTCTGGTCTTCCACGACAAGGGAAAGACGTCCGATCAGCTGATCAAGGCAGCCGTACCGGTAGTGGAGAACATAGTCGGAAAAATCTGACGATTCTGGAAGTTTATCGGAGTATGTTCCGATTTGCGATTTGCCCCGAAATGCCTCTTTTTTGCCCTTGACGTTCAAAAACAAAACCCATATAATGAAACAGTCTGTGCAAACGGGCAGGAATGTTGACCGGAGGGACTCAATGAAGGTTGGACTGGTATCGCTTGGATGCGTCAAGAACCAGGTGGACGCGGAACAGATGCTCTCGCTGCTTTTGGGCGAGGGATATGAGTATACCGCGGACGCTGCCGAGGCTGAGGTCATCCTGGTCAATACCTGCGGGTTTATAGAATCCGCCAAGGAGGAATCCATCGAGGCGATCTTCGATATGGCGCGTATGAAGCGCGAAGGCAAGTGCCGCGTGCTCTGTGTGACCGGCTGCCTTGCGCAGCGGTATGAGAAGGAACTGCTCGACGAGATCCCGGAAATCGACTGCCTCTTGGGCGTTGGCCGCCAGGATCGGCTGCCGGATATGCTGCGCAGCGCGCTGAACGGCGAAAGGCCGCACGACGTGCGCCGGAGCAATGATTTTCTGGAGTGCGGCCGTGTGCTGACCACGCCTCCCTATACCGCCTACGTCAAGATCGCCGACGGCTGTGACAATCGCTGCACTTTCTGCGCGATCCCGCTGATCCGCGGGGGATACCGGTCCAGACCGCGCGAAGCGATTCTTTCGGAAATGCGGGCGCTGGCGGCGAACGGTGCGAAGGAGCAGATTCTGATCGCGCAGGATACGACCCGATACGGGATCGATACGGGCGACAGCCTGGCGAACCTGCTGCGCGAAGCGGCCGGGATCGAGGGCATCGAATGGCTGCGGGTGCTGTACATGTATCCCGACGAAGTGACGGACGAACTGCTGGATACGATGGCAGCGCTCCCGAATGTCGCCCCGTACCTGGACCTGCCGCTGCAGCACGCTTCCATGCGGCTCCTGCCCCGGATGAACCGTCGCGGGAACACGGAAACGAGCAGGCGGCTTCTGAAAAAGGCCCGGGAGATGGGCTTCTGCCTGCGCACGACCTTTATCGTTGGTTTCCCGGGGGAAACCGACGAGGACTTCGAAGAGCTCATGGACTTTACCCGCGAAATGGCGTTCGACCGCATGGGCGCGTTCGCTTACTCTGCCGAGGAGGGGACGAAGGCGGCTGCGATGCCGGACCAGGTGCCGGAAGAAATCAAGCAGGAACGCCTCGACCGGCTGATGAGCTTGCAGGCTGAGATCAGCCTGGGCCGCAACCGTGTGCGCATTGGCACCGTTGCGAAGGTCCTGGTCACCGGCAGGGAGACCGGCGGGTATGTTGGGCGCAGCGTGCTGGAAGCCCCGGACGCGGACGGCGTCATTCGCTTCCGTTCCGAAAAGCCTCTGGCGGAAGGGGATTTCGTCCGGGTGCGCCTGACGGACGCGGACGAGTACGACCTGTACGGTGAGGTGGCCGAATGAATACACCGAACAAACTGACCCTGCTGCGCGTCATCCTGGTGCCGGTGGTCTGCGTACTGATCGGCGTTGGCCTGTACCCATGGGCGGCGGCGGTTTTTGCGCTCGGCGCGCTCACCGATTTTCTGGACGGTTATCTGGCCCGCCGGGACGGCCTGATCACGGTATTCGGCAAATTCCTGGATCCGGTGGCGGATAAGCTGCTGGTCCTGACCGCGATGATCATGCTGACGGAGAAGGGTCTGCTGCCCGCCTGGGCGGTGGTGATCGTCGCCGCGCGGGAATTGGCGGTGGACGGCCTGCGCCTGGTCGCGAGCGGCAGCGGGAAAGTGGTCGCTGCAAAAATGCCCGGCAAGATCAAGACGACACTGCAGCTTTTATGCGTGCTGTCCGCGCTTCTTTTGAAAAACCATCCGGTGACGCTGGCTTTGGCCATCGCCATGGCGGCGATGACGGTTTACTCGGGGGCGCTGTATTTCAAGGAACTGTGGAAGTTCGTCTGGGAACCTAAGGACGAAGCTTAAATATGGATAATATATCAGAACTGATTAAGGAGAACGATTATGGCGAAAAAGGCAACGGAAGAAAAAGTCGTGATGACGGGCGACCGGACGCGCGAAGAGAAGGCGAAGGCGCTGGAAGTCGCGCTGAGCGCGCTGGACAAGCAGTTCGGCAAAGGCACCGTCATGAAGCTGGGCGACCGGGCGACCCTGAAGGTGGACGTGGTGTCCACCGGCTGCCTGGATCTGGACTTTGCCCTGGGCGTCGGCGGCGTGCCGCGCGGACGCATCATTGAGGTCTACGGCCCGGAATCCTCCGGTAAGACGACGCTGGCGCTGCAGCTGGTCGCACAGGTGCAGAAGGGCGGCGGCGTGGCCGCTTATATCGACGTGGAACACGCGCTGGATCCGATCTATGCGCAGAAGCTGGGTGTGGACATCGACAACCTGTACATCAGCCAGCCGAGCACCGGAGAGGACGCGCTGGAGATTGCGGAAGCCCTTGTGCGCTCCGGCGCGATCGAGATCGTGGTCGTGGACTCCGTGGCTGCGCTGGTGCCGCGCGCCGAGATCGACGGCGAGATGGGCGACAGCTTCGTGGGCCTGCAGGCGCGCATGATGAGCCAGGCCATGCGCAAGCTGGCGGGCGTCGTCAACAAGACGAACTCCATCGCGCTGTTCATCAACCAGCTGCGTGAGAAGGTCGGCGTGATGTACGGCAACCCGGAGACGACCCCCGGCGGCCGCGCTCTCAAGTTCTACGCCTCCGTCCGTCTGGACATCCGCCGCGGGGAGCCGATCAAGAACGGTGCTGAAGTCATCGGCAACCGTACCAAGATCAAGGTGGTCAAGAACAAGGTGGCGCCGCCTTTCCGCACCTGCGAAGTCGACCTGCTGTACGGCCAGGGCATCAGCACGGAAGGCTCGCTCCTGGACATGGCGGTCCAGAAGGACATCATCCAGAAGTCGGGTGCCTGGTTCTCCTACAAGGATCAGCGCATCGGCCAGGGCCGTGACAACACGCGCATTTTCCTGAAAGAGCATCCGGAGATTACTGCCGAGATCGAGCGCACCCTGCGTCAGGAGTTCGAGGACAGCATGACCGTGAACGAGGATGCGAACAGCGCGGACATCCCCGAAATGCCGGAACACCTGCTGAACGGTGACGAGAACTGATGAACATCAGTGAAATCCTGCACCGCAACCAGCTGAGCCAGTGCCGGCTCTGCCGCATCTCCGTCAACGACCTGAGCGTGAGCAAAGAAGGGGATACGCTGCTGAGCCACGTATCCCTGCATGTGCACTGCGGACGCCTGACGGCCCTGGTGGGCCCCAACGGCGCGGGCAAGACCACGCTGATCCGCGCGCTCCTGGGCCAGACGGGCTATGCGGGCCGCGTGGAGCATCAGGACGCGCAGGGGCACCGCATCGGGACGATCCGTACGGGCTACGTGCCCCAGCACTTCCCGTTTGACAGGCAGATGCCCGTCACCGTGGAAGACCTGATGGCCAGCCTGCTCTCCAGGCGGCCGGTGTGGCTGGGCGTCGGACCGAAAACGCGCGAGCACATCCGCGAACAGCTGACGCTGGCGCACGGCGAAGGCCTGATCACGCGGCGGCTCGGCGCGCTGAGCGGAGGCGAACTGCAGCGTGTGCTGCTGGCGCTGGCGCTGGATCCGCTGCCCGACCTGCTGATCCTGGACGAGCCCGTTTCCGGCGTCGACCAGAACGGCCAGGGCATGTTCCTGGAACTGGTGGAAGAACTGGTGCACAGCTATCACCTGGCGGTGCTGCTGGTCACGCACGACTGGGCGCTGGTACGCAGGTACGCGGACGACGTAGTCCTGCTGGACAAGACCGTGCGCGCAGAAGGCAGCCCTGACGAGGTCTTCGGCAGTGAGGCGTTTGCCGAGCTGTTCCCGATGACCGGCGCGGGCGTCGCCTGAGGAGGGAGATCATGGATACGGTTTATCGCGTGATGGATACCCTCCTGCCTTTCGGCTTCCTGCGCTTCACGTTCATGAAGAACGCACTCCTGGCCATGCTGCTCCTGACCCCGCTTCTATCCCTCCTGGGTACGATGGCGGTCAATCAGCGGATGGCGTTCTTCTCCGACGCGCTCGGGCACAGCGCGCTGGCCGGCGTCGGCCTTGGGATGCTCTTGGGCGTACAGAACGTGACGCTGAGCCTCGTCGTCTTCGGCGTGCTCTTTGCTGTGCTGGTGAGCACGGTCAACCGTTCCGGCGCCGCGACCAAGGATACGACCATCAGCGTGTTTTCCTCGATGGGCATCGCGCTCGGCCTGCTGCTGCTGTCCCGGGACGGCAAGTTTTCCAATTACTCATCCCTCCTGACCGGGGATATCCTGTCCATCGGACAGGGCGACCTTCTGTGGCTGCTGGTCGGCCTGATCGCCGGCGTAGTCGTCTGGGCCTTCCTGTACAACAAGCTGCTGGTCAGCGCGGTCAGCCCCGAACTGGCGGAGAGCCGCGGCGTGCGCACGCGGTATCTCGAGTATGCGTTCGCGGTGCTGGTGGCGGTAGCAGTCATGCTGTCCATCCGCTGGGTCGGCGTATTGCTGATCAACGCGCTGCTGATCCTGCCGGCGGCGGCAGCCCGCAATGTTACCCGCAGCGCGGCGCAGCACGCGCTCTGGTCCGTGGTGTTCGGCCTGGTGAGCGGCGTTGCCGGCCTTGCCATCAGCTATGCCCTGAACACCGGCGTCGGCGCCGCGGTCGTACTCTGCGCCGGACTCATTTACTTTGTCACCCTGCTGATCCGTCGTTTGACAGTCAAGTAAGCGGCAATACCAAGAAAGTGATTGAACTGAATGCTGTATCATGATTCCCAGGCGGCGGAATGCCGCGCTCCGTTGGGGGCTGTACCATGCGGCAGGCCTGTCAGGCTCCGGCTGTTCGGTACCGAAAAAATGTCCTATGTCGGTCTGGTTTTTATTGTCAACGGAGAGCGCAGCGAACTGGAAATGTGCGCCGCGGACGAAGGGAGTCATGAGATCCGGCTGAATATGCCGGAAACACCGTCCATTGTCCAGTATTTCTTTTAT
>JAFRNK010000114.1 GCA_017430225.1 Clostridia bacterium
AGCAACCGATGGTCTCCACCAGCGCTTCTTCGATGACGCCGTTCTTCACGTTCAGGCTCAGCTTGCAGGTGCCCTGCTGAGGCGCGCACCAGCCGATGCCGTGGGTATAACCGGAAATGTCCTTGATCTCTTTGGCCTGGACCCACTTTCCTTCTTCAGGAATTGGCGCGGGGCCGTGGTTCGGGCCTTTTGCAACACAGACCATGTCTTCTACTTCTTTCGTGTATTGCATGTGACTCTTTCCTCCCGTTCACTTTTGTTTTCTGAATCTGCCGATTCTATTGCCCATTATATCAGAAAAGCGCAGAATGTCAATGTTTTTGGCATCAGTTCCTCAGGCTGTGGATCGGCGCGGGGATGCGTCCGCCGCGGGCGATAAACGCTGAACAATCAGCGCGATTGACCGGCATGATCGGGGCTTCGCCCAACAAGCCGCCGAAGCGCACTGTCTCCCCCGCCTGCTTGCCGATGGCCGGGATCACTCGCACGGCAGTCGTCTTCTGGTTGATCATGCCGATCGCCATTTCGTCCGCGATGATGCCGGAAATCGTTTCCGCGGAAGTATCGCCGGGGATGGCGATCATGTCCAGGCCGACCGAGCATACGCTGGTCATCGCCTCCAGCTTCTCAAGCGTCAGGGTTCCCTTCTCGGCCGCCGCGATCATGCCCGCGTCCTCGCTGACCGGGATGAAAGCGCCGCTCAGACCGCCCACGTGGTTGGATGCCATGACGCCGCCCTTCTTGACCGCGTCGTTGAGCAGCGCCAGCGCCGCTGTGGTGCCGGGACCGCCGACCGTCTCCAAACCCATCTCTTCGAGGATATGCGCCACGCTGTCGCCGCGGGCCGGAGTCGGCGCCAAGGACAGGTCGACGATGCCGAAGGGAATGCCCAGCCGGTTGGACGCCTCACGCGCGACCAGCTGGCCCACGCGCGTGATCTTGAACGCCGTGCGCTTGATGGTTTCCGCGACCACGTCGAACGGCGCGCCGGGAATCTTCTGCAGGGCCGCGCGGACGACGCCGGGGCCGGATACGCCCACGTTGATGACCGCTTCCGGCTCGCCGGGGCCGACAAATGCGCCGGCCATAAAGGGGTTGTCCTCCACTGCATTGGCGAAGACGACCAGCTTCGCGCAGCCGAGACTGTCCCGGTCCGCTGTCAGCACAGCAGTCTGGCGGATGATCTCGCCCATTTCACGCACGGCGTTCATATTGATGCCCGCGCGCGTCGAAGCCACGTTGACGCTCGAGCAGAGGAAGTCCGTCTCGTTCAGCACCTGCGGGATGGAGCGGATCAGTTTCTCATCCGCTTCGGTGGCGCCTTTCTGCATCAGCGCAGTATAGCCGCCCAGGAAATTGACGCCCGTCTCGCGCGCCGCCTGATCCAGCGCCAAGGCAATCGGCTCGGGATCATCCTGCGTGAGCATGCTGACCGGCGTCACAGCGATGCGCTTGTTGACGATGGGGATGCCCAGTTCGCGCTCGATATCCTCGCCGGTGCTGACCAGGTACTGCGCCGTGCTCGTCACCTTGTCGTACACCCGCGCCGCGGTGCGTTCGGCTTCCTCCGAGATGCAGCCCAGCAGGTTGATGCCCAGCGTGATCGTGCGAATATCAAAATGATCGTCGCGGATCATCTGGATGGTTTCGGAAATGTCCTGAATGTTCAGCATATACCCCTCTTATAAAACCGCTCGGTTCTGCCTTGTACAAAGCAGGAACAACAAAAGATGTGGGAGCCCAATGATGGGGCATCCAAAGCCAGTAATCCTATTGCTGCGCCCATTCGCACACTCGAATAGAATCAGATCCTGTGCATCGCATCGAAAATGTCCATCCGCTGGATATGGATCTCCATGCCCAGGCTCTTTCCCACGGGTTGCAAGGCTTCCAGCACCTCGGTAAAGGTCAGGCCGCTGGCGGTCAGGTCGACTACCATCATCATCGTGAAGCAGCCGCTCAGGATCGTCTGGGAGATGTCCAGGATGTTGATGTCCATTTCGTACAGCTTGGTGGCGATGCGGGCGATAATGCCCGTCGTATCCGCCCCGGAGACAGAGATCAGTGCTTTCGTCATACGTATTCCGGCCTTTCTTTGCAGCATTCCAATCCGCTGATACTGAGCATGCGGTGGTTTATGGCGCGCCGGGTTTTCACGACAGGCGCGTCCGCGTATTCCGCTTCGCCCAGCTGGTTGTCGTAAGGATCATAGCGCAGGAATCGCGGCGGGATCTCAAAATCGTGCTGATATTCCGCGTTTGCGGGCATGCGGAAGGGATCGATATTGCAGAAATAGAAGTCCTCCCGCTCTTTCATGCCGCGGCGCACCGCGCTCCCGCCGTAGGAGCAGTCGCAGAACATCCAGCCGTAAGGCGCCGCATAGAACTGTGCCCAGTCGTGGCAGCCCACGTCGCCGGGCTCCGCGCAGAGGCCGGACTGCCAGCGCGCAGGCACCCCGGCGATGCGGCACAACGTAATGAACAAGAGCGCCTGCACGCCGCAGTCGCCGCGCTGGTTGACGGCAGCGTGTTCCGGGATCATCGGCATCGTGAAGTACGCGCGCATGTAAGAATACTGGATATGGTGGATGATGTACTCATAGATCAGCTTCGCCTTGAGCAGCGGATTCGTTTCCTGTCCGACGATCTCGCTGCAGAGGGAACGCAGGTAAGGCGTGAAGCGGATATGCGGCGGCAATTCTTCGGTGTAGAAGGTCGGCTGGTCCTCCGTGATCTTCGCCGGATCCGGATTCATATAGGTATTGCAGGTTTCGTATTCGTATTCCACCCAGAAGGGCTGGTCGTCCGTGCCCTCCATGCACACTGTGCGCTGCAGCGCCTGCGGCGCGTCGATATGCGCGCCGGGATTGCTGCAGGCCGTGATGCGCACATTGCGCACCTGCGCGTACTCGCAGGGGATCGGCAGCCAGACGCGGACAGGCTTCGGCGCTCCATCCGGCCTGATCGTCATTTCGGTGCGCATCTTAAAGCGCGCAGTCACCTGCCCCTTCGCTTTCATCTCCGCGATGGCCGCATCCAGGATCGGCGACGGCCCTCCTGGATTTTCGCGCTTTCCGCGCTCATAAGCCCTGCGTGCCAGATCATCGCGAATCTTGTACAGATTGGCGATGGAATCCCGGTGGATGTGGCGCATGCCTTTCACATAAGCCCAGTCCAGGTCGTGATTCAGGATCAGTTCGTCAAACTCGCCGCGCGTGAAATCACCCAGCCCGTCCTTCAGCTCCTCAAAAGCTTCCTCCTCAGGGATCGTGTACTCCCGGTACATCAGGCGCAGGATTTCCCGCTCCAGCTCAAATCGCTTCACGAGCGCCTCCGGCAGAGAACCGCCGGCCATCTTCCGCTCGATCAGCCGAAGCGCCAGATCATAGTCCCCATATTCCCGCGCATGCGTAATATCTTCCGGCAGCGGGACGCTCAGATATTTCAGATCCGCATAGGAATACATCAAAACCACCCCCAGGCCATTTTCGTTATCATATCACAGCAGACTTCAATTTGCAATGCGGGGGACAGCATAACAGCCGGCGAAGCCGCGCATTCAGGCTATGTTCGTCCCTTCTTCGACTTAACGATTCTGAGAAATAGATCTTTTTCCAAAGACGTTCAAATCAAAAAGCTGCTTTCTCTTCCTCCGGCGTCATTCGCCCACACGGACCACGCCGCGCCAGCCGCGCACGGAGTAATAAGAGTCTGCTCCGTTGTGGAACGTGAAAACGAGGCCGTAACGCCGCTCACAGAACAATGCGCCGCCCAGTTTCCTGACTTCATCCGGCGTACTGATCCAGGAAGATGTTTTCAGGTCAAAATCACCGGTTTCCTGGAGCTTGCGATAGATGGACTCAGGAATGATTTCAACCCCCATTTCCTGCGCCTGATGAACCGCGCTCCCCGCCGGGGGATTCTTGGTACGTTTCCGCAACGCTTCATCGTCATAGCACAGGCTTCTCCGTCCGGCCGGCGTTTCCTTCGAGCAATCGCAAAAGATGATCTCCCCGTCTTCCAACGGACCAATCACATCGGGCTCGCCGCCGGTTTCCTCCATACGCGCCAGAACGTCCAGTGTGCCCGGGTTTTTCTGCAAGCGCTGTTCCACCTGCTCCCATGTCAAATCAGGGTGACGCTTCATATGCTGAAAGAAACGTTCTTTCAATACTGCCAGAATCTCCATCTTTTGCTCCTCCCGATCAGTACAGATACCAGGAAGCGTTTAGCTGTATAAAGACCGTCAGACAGCTTTCTTTCCCGTCCTGATAAAATCGATCAGTTCCTCCAGGTCGTCAAATTCGTCGTAATCGCCCATGATTCCTTCGCGATGATAGACGATCCCGGCCTGTTCATTGCGTTCCAGGCAGTCCAGCAGCGCTTCCAGACCGTACCTGCGGGCATATTCGGCGAACGCCCGGGCTTTGATCTTTTCCGCGTAAAGCCCTTTCCGGCACTCTCCGGGATTGCACTCATAACAGCCGTTCAGGTTTTTCGCAATGACGCACTTGCGGTTTTCACACCATTCCGCGTCCTTACACCAGGAGAGTTCCAGAAAGCCGTCCCGTTTGCAGCCCTTGCAGCTCACGTTCTCGGAGCACAGGCAGCAGGCCAGGCCGCATCTTGCGATTCCCAATTCCCTTTTCATGGCGTTCACCTCATGTTTCCTCTTCGATCACAACGTGGACAGTATCCCCTTCCACTTTCCCCATCTGTTTCCGGATCGCCTTCAGCACACCGATGATATAGCATACTGACCCATCCTGGTTTTTGACCCCCATATTGACGATGCTGCCCTCATAGGGAATGCCGTCGAACAGGGCATGCACCCTGACGCGGCCTTTCCCGAATTCCTGCCGGATATCCCATGGGAAGGCCACATATGCCCCGCCGTTGTCCGCCGTCTCGTGCAGAACAGCGTCGTATTCATATCGTTTCATGCTACTCATCCCATCACGTCCCGAAACGGATGACCTGCTTTTCGGCGTCCATGGTCGCTTCGACCCCGAAAGGCATGATGCAGCGAGGCATCGCGTGCCCGATATTCAGGTTGAAAACGATCGGGAGGTTCGGCCGGTCGATGACCTTCACCAGCAGCTGTCGATATTCTTCCGCATAGGTTTCGTTCATCGGTTTTCCGGCCAGGACACCGGACACCGCGTCAAACACACCCGTCCCTTTCAGATACTCGAGTGCCTGCCGGTATTTTTCGGGCGTCGGCCTCTCTTCGCTGGATTCGAGCAGCAGGATTCGCCCTTTCCAATCCGCCGCGTCGGGGAACAGACGGTATTTCCGGCACAGGACCGGCATATCTTCGTAGCGTTCGCCATCGAAAAAATCATAAAGCGAGTCGATGCAGCCGCCGAGGATCCTGCCCGAGAACACCGACGGACCCTGCAGCAGCTCAAAACCGTGGTCCGGCTTGGCGGGAAGCTGCTTTCCTATCTGATCGGGCGTAAAGCTTTCCCTTTCCTCATACCAGACGTCGCTGGGCGTGATTTCCCGGATCCCGCCGGTGGAAATCAGTTCCTCAAAGTATTTCCTGGTATAGGGGTGCATCTGCGGTCCCAGCTCACAGATGTCCGAAAAGAACGCCTGGCCGTAGAAAGTGCGCAGGCCGACCTTGTGCAGCATCAGATGGTTGATCGTGGTATCGGAAAAGCCGAGGAACACCTTGTCCGTCACCGCGTCCGCCAGTTCATTGTGGTCGAAAAGGTACGGAAGCAGCCGGTATGTATCGTCCCCGCCGATCGCGCACAGAATCATGTCGATCTTCGGATCACGGAAGG
Organism: Clostridia bacterium; assembly: GCA_017430225.1. Classification (GTDB taxonomy): domain Bacteria; phylum Bacillota; class Clostridia; order Christensenellales; family Aristaeellaceae; genus UBA4246. The sequence continues at coordinate 5,792 of JAFRNK010000114.1, forward strand.
CCTGCAGCAGATCCTCTGCCCGCTTTTCCGGATGCGCCCGGACGTAGTCCAAGCCCTTGAGCGCGTGCGGCATGAATCTCACGTTCAAGCCGTATTCCTTCAGCCTGCTTAAGCCGATCTCCACCTCAAACTGCACGGACGGTTCTCCGATGATCCCGTTCGACAGGCTGACGATCGCCACGTTTCTGATCATAGTTCCTCCGGTTTCTTTGCCAGATACAGGACATGGGTATCGCGGAACTCGATCCTGTTCCCGTTTTCCATCACAGCCTTCTTCAGCCCCTCGAAAAACAGCGTTTTGTACGGTTCCGGAATGACGAGGTGATCGCAGTGGGTACCGCTGAAAGCCGCGTATTCCTCCGCCGTGAACACGCGTTTTCCGTAAAACTCCCGCTTCTCGAATCCTACATAGCCATAATCCGTCGCGTGGCGGTAATCAAAGGGGCCCTTCATGTCTTTGTACTCGGCCTCCGGCCTGAAGTACTCGCTATACACCTTCTGGATCCTGTTATACAGCGCTTCGTCCGGCGTCCTGTAATCACCGTTCGTCACCATCATGGCCAGCGTCCCGCCTGGTTTCAGGAGATCAAAGGTTTTCGAAAAAGCGACTTGCTCCGGGATCCACTGGATTGTGGCCGCCGAGTAGATCACGTCGAATTTTCTGTTTCCAAAGTCGTGCGTGATAAAATCGTCGTTCACGATGCTGAAATTCGGATAGCCGCAGAATATCTGCTTCATCATGGCGTAGAGGTGCTCGCCGAGCTCGATGGCGTGATAGTCGCATCCGGTCTTCAATATGGGCTCTGTCGCCTGCCCTGTGCCGGGACCGAGCTCCAGCACTGCCTTTCCCGGCCCGATTCCGGCATACGCGATCAGGCTCTCGAACATTTCCGGGCAATACCGCGGCCTGTATCGGTCAAACTGCTCCGGAATCCGGTCAAACACTTTTCTGTATTCCATGGTCATCTCCCACCGTCGGGCATACGCCCGGCCAATGTACAATCCCCGTTCCCACCCTCGTTCCGCGGTCCATATCCGGTATTAACGATGCACCGTATCCATGCATGTATGCACGATCGGGACATAACAATCCTTGGGGATTCGAACCCCGGTGCTGTCCAGGCACTATACCATATGTACAGCTTGAGGCAGCTGCCGCCTGATATGCGCCCCGCGAAACTACCAGCCAGGAGCTTACAGCTCGATCAGTTTCGTCTTCCAGTTGGTTTCCTGCAGCAGGTTGTCCAGGCGGCGGATCTCCTTGGCCAGCTGATCCGCCTTCTTCTGCAGGTCAGACGCCTTCAGCAGCGCTTTGACTTTGATCTCCGTTCCACGCGCGCGGCTGGTGCTCTGCCCCGCGGTGTACACCAGATTCCGGTAGGCGGAGAGCTGCACCGTCAGCGCGTCTTTGCGGGCAATGAGCTGGGTCAGCGTCATTCCGTCCACCTTTGACCGGCTGTTGGTCAGGTTGATGGCCGCCATCAGCACTTCCAGGCGTTCGGCCGCTTCATCCAGTTCTTTGAGCAGCATCACAGGATCCTCTGCAGGTTCTTCGCCTTCCTGCACCAGGATACAGTTATTCAGGCGGTTCCGCAGTTCATCCATCTTTTTATTCAGGTCCGCGCGCTCCTGAAGCGCTTCTGCCAGCTTCATGGACATCAGTCTCCTTTCATACCAAATACTTATTTACATCTTAATATTACACAAGCATCAGTGAACGCCATTCCCGGGTAGTTTCAATCACTATTCAATCCATAAACTAGGATCCCTATGCGAAATCACACATCTCCGACAGAATCACTCAGCAGGATTTTATCAATAATGATTCTGTCTTTAATTCTATGGATGGCATAATCATGGAATCCCAGTTTTTTCAAAAGTTGCTGCTGGGGTTATTGTCCTCAAAATGGCCCCAGTGAATATAGTGCAAGTCCTGAGCCTGAAACAAGCACGGGATATAATCTCGCAGCGTCTCCATCATGTACCCTTTTTGCTGGTATGGCGGGAAACCCACGAAAGCCAAAGTTCCCCGTTTCCCGAAAGCGCCGCCTTTAATTCGTCCGGCAGTTCCAGCATGACATCCAGCAGGAAAGCGACCATGTTCACGGAATTCTTTTTAGTTAATGAATAGGTGTTATCCAACCGGCAGAAATGCTGAAAGATCTCTTCCGATACAGTATTCTCCATATCCGCCGGAAAACCGTAAGCTACACGCAGCGCACGATCAGAGATTCCACGGATAAAGTCATCTTCATCAGCGGTTTTCATGGGTCAGAGGAGATATCTTGTTGCTATTCAACCCCAAACCATGCTCATATATCATTATTTTAGCCTGTCATATTGTTCCTGAGACCAACTGTCGTCTCCGTCAGCTCCCTTCTTATACCATTCCTTTGCCAGTTCAATGTCTTTTTCCACACCACGACCATTTTCATACATCCACCCAATAAGTCCACAGGAATATGCGTTGCCTAAATTCATACCCATTTCGAAATACCCATAGGCTTTCTGATCATCTGGTGCAACACCTTTTCCATTAAGATACAGGAGACCAAGATTATTACATCCATCCGCATATCCGGATTCAGCAGCTTTTTGATAATATTCTAAAGCTTTTTGATAATCTTGTGTTGTTCCATACCCATTTTCATACATATATCCCAAATTACCAATTGCATAGGTATTCCCCAAGTCAGCCCCTTTTTGAAAATACTCAAAGGCTTTTGTGTAATCTTGGGTTGTACCTAAACCATGTTCATATAGATATCCCAAATTATTACATGCATCTGCATTTCCAGCATCAGCAGCTTTTTGATAATACTCTAAAGCTTTTGTATAATCCTGAGTAATACCATGCCCTTTTGCATACATATATCCCAAATTAAAAGTTCCTACTATGTTTCCTAAATCAGCAGATTTTTGATAATACTCAAAGGCTTCTGTATAATCTTGCGTTATGCCAAGACCGTATTCAGTTAAATATCCCAATTCAACATATGCAGCCGCACTTCCGACTTCAGCAGCTTTTCGAAAATACTCTAAAGCTTTTTCATAATTCTGAGCAGTACCACGTCCTTTTTCATACATAATTCCTAAAGTATAATATGATCCCACATCACCCCGGTCTGCTGCTTGTTGATAATACTTGAAAGCCTTAGCATAATCCTGAGCAACGCCATCCCCATTTTCATACA
>JAFRNK010000115.1 GCA_017430225.1 Clostridia bacterium
GAAAGCGCTCAGGCTTTCTCCGTCCACGAACCGCTCGCTGCGCGCTTCGGGCATGATACCCGCAAACAGCGGCGACGCCCTGAACGCGGCTTCACATTCTGGATTCATTGCGCACCTCGAAATAAAAATCCCGCATGAACACGTCCAGTCGACATATCCACACGGGCATTATAGATTCTGCGATCCGCTTTGTCAATCATTTTTTCTCAAATGAGACAATTTATTTTCTCAGATGAGACATGCGCTGCAAATTACTTTTCTTCCCTGAAATAAGTGGCGAGCACCCAATCGACGATCTTGCTTTGGTCGGCATGGAACTCCACGTGGCCGTCCATACCCATCGAGAAATCGCCCTCCAGTTGCGCGACCGGCTGGATGCTGTATTTGGCCGCCTTGACCGCTTCGCTGATCATCTGGCCGCGGGTGATGTTGGTGGTCAGACTGTCGCCCAGTTCGTCGTACAGGCGGTTGATGAAATCGGTATCGCCGCTGGTCAGCTTTTTCATCAGCACTTCCTGCGCCCCGTCCATATATGCGCGCTGGCGGAGCATACGGTCGGAGTTGGTCGTGTTGCCGACGTTCATACGACCGTGCACGAAGTCGTAAGCCTGCTGCCCGTTCAGGGTGATCTTTGCGCCTTTCACATAGGACGGGTCGAGTTCCGGATAATCGCCCGGCATGGTCACCGTCACGCCGCCGAGGACGTCGTTCAGCGTCGGCATGGCGCTCATGTTCATCGAGTAGAACTGCTTGAGTTCAATGCCCTCCAGGAGGTTGCTGACCGCTTCCATAGTGTACTGCCCGTTTTCAAGCTGATTCGCGCCATAAGCATGGGACAGACAGATTTGCGCGCTCCTCGTGCCGACTTTCTTGCCCAGGATGCCGAGGGTGACGATATCCACCATCGTATCGCGGTTGATGTGCAGCATGCTCACTTTCCGCTGTGAAGAGTCGATGACGATCAGCAGGAGGAAGTCCGCCTGGCCGCCCGAACGGTAGCCGGTCTGCACGGGCGAAAGATCCGTACGGTCGACGCCCATCAGCAGCACCGATGTGATGCCGGTGCGCTCCACGTACGTCTTGCCGTTATAGACGCGCCGGTCCAGCAGGAAACTGCTGGTCGGCTGGTCATGGGTTTCCTTCACGTCCGGCTGCCGGTCGCTCAGCGTGCCCAGGATCAGCACGCCGGCCAGCAGCACGGTGAGGCCGATGATCAGAAACAGCAGCTTCCTGCCGTGATGCTCGGTCATTCCCGTTCGCTTTCCTGCCATATCTTATCTCCTTTCGGTTACGGATAAATGGTGCGTCCCTGCTCGTCCTCCGCCCCGCTGAAACGGTAGAAGAATGTGTTGATGACGTCGCGCCACTCGCGGGCGTTTTTCAGCTGCATGGCCATCCGCTTGACCGCTTCCTGCCTGTCCGTTTCTGGAAGCGGCAGGGATTGCAGCGTCTCCGCCATTTTCTCAGCTTCCGCGCAGCCCTCGAAGTGGTCGTCGTAAATCCGCTGGATCAGTGTACGCCCGTCATGCAATTGCGCGTCGTAGGCGACACGGTGGAAAAACAGCAGCAGTTCGTCCGGGCAGGTTTCCCGGTTCTCATAGAATGCCTGCAGTTCAGGCGGATACTGCGCCGTATAGCCCGTTCCCAACGCAGTACGGTCAATGCCGACCGCGTTCCTGTCCGCGCGATGGTACGTCCCCCAGAGGTCGTATTCATAGCCGTCCGGGTTCGGCCCGTAATGCGTGTGCGGAGTGATCATCCAGCACAGGCCGAGGGTCGCCGTGTACAGTTCATAGACGTGGCGGCTGTTCAGCAGCAGCGTCAAAAGTTTTTCCCGGTCGGTGTCCGGCATCGTGTAGGTCAGCCGGATCCATTCGTCGATGACCGCCGCCGGGTCGATCGCCGGATCCCACGCCAGGCGCCCGAAGGCATACAGGTTGAGCGCCGCGAAGGGATGGCCGGTCCAGAAGTAATCCCGGCCCAGGTTGCTCACCGCGGCGATCGCCTGGATCCGCTCCGCCGGCAAAACATCAAAGATTTCTTTCCACATCGGCGGCATCGCGTACAGATCGATCTGCTGTCCAGTATACTCCTGCGCGAGCTGAACTTCAAGTGCCGTGTTTGTATTTTGCATGCTCAGAAGCAGCGGCGAGACAGGCTCCCTGACCTGGAAATCGAAGGGGCCGTTCTTGATCTGGAGGATCACATTATCCACGAAATCCCCGTCCAGCGGCTGATAGATCTGGTACGCCGCGCAAGGACGGTCGGTTTTCACATTCCGCCAGTCCTGCAGGCAGTCGTACACGAAGGCCCTCCAGACGACGACACCGCCATAGGGTTTGACGGCACGGCCCAGCATGTTCGCGCCTTCGGCGTGCGTCCGGCCGTAGGCGTTCGGCCCGGGCCGGTGCTCGCTGTCCGCCTTCACCAGGAAGCCCGCCAGATCTGGGATCGCCGCCCATGCGATACTCGCAGTCTCGTTCCAAAATTTCTGGACCTCCTGCGCCAGCGGGTCCGCCGTTTGCAGGCCAGAACTAAGCGGAAGGCTGAAATCGATCGAAACCATCAGCCGCACACCGAACGGCCTGAGCAGCGCCGCAAAAGCCGCCAGGTCAGGGAGCAGGTCCGTCAGCAGCCGCTGCGCGGGAGCGTGCACGTTGACGTTGTTGACGCACAGCACGTTGACATGGGCGCTGGCCAGCAGACGGCCGAGATAGCGGATGCGCTCCGGATCATAATCGAAACGGTTCCCTTCAAACCAAATAGAACGGCCTGAATACCCGCGCTCAACAGTCCCGTCCATGTTGTCCCAACTGTTGAGCATGCGCAGCGGATAGCGCGGTGAAGACGCAAGCTTCTCCGCCTCTCCGCCGTTGTGCAGTTCACGGATCAGGTCGTACGCGCCGTACAGGATGCCTGTATTGCCGCCGGAGAGATGATAAACGCCCCCCGTCCGTTCGACACAGTATCCTTCGCCCAACGCTTCGTCCACGCTGAGTTCGAAGCGCTCACCCGCATCGCGCCGGCGGAAAAAATCCGCCAGTTCCGCTTCCGCAGCCTGCAAAGGCGTATCGCAATCGAGCAATGTTTTCGTGAGCGATTTGAGCCAGAGTCCGTCATAGTTATTCATCGCGTTTCCCCTCACAGTATTTATCAAGATCAAAGATGAACTGCTGCCCTTCCGCCGGTACGCACCGTCCGGTACGGATACCCCTCGGATCCCCCTCCGGGCACGGCTGCGCGGCAGCGAGGCTGTCCGGGCTGAGCCCGCCGAAGAAAGCTTCCACCGTTTCCCGTCCGTACAGTGCCTGGCTGTGCGAACAGAGAACATGCCGGAATCCGCATCCGGCGAACAACGCTTTCATATTCCGCAGATAATCGCTGACGCCCAGCGCTTCCGGGAAAAACAGCCACGTCGTCGGGTTCCAGTCATCCCCGGTCAGCAGCAGTCTGTACTCCGGAACATAAAATACGAGGCTCCCCCGCGTATGCCCGGGGCATGGCAGCACCTCAAGCGACAACCCGCCCAGATCGATCGTTTCCGCCTGGATGGGTTCCGGCTCGGGCATCACAGCGTTGAGAAAGCTGTCTTCATCCACAGCCAGTCCCCGGCTCTGCGCGTTCGCCAATACCAACCGCCTTTGCGGGACGTCCGTATACCTGTGATAGACCGGCAGGTCATCCGGATGCAGCCACACCCGGTCAAACCAGCGCGCGCCGAGGGCGTGGTCGTGATGCCCATGGCTCAGGATCAGCCTGCACGGCAGGCCGGTCAGGGCTGCGACCGCGTCACTGACCGATTCCAGCCCATATCCGGCGTCAATCAGAACCGCCTGCTTCTGCCCGACCACCAGCGTCATGCAGACGCCCATCGCGTCCGCGATGTGGTATACCCCCGGGAAATAAGTTTCCGTCTTAAAGGCCATCCTGGACCTCCCCGAAACAGAAAGAATAAAAGTCGAACTGGCAGCCGGGCAGGAAAATGAATTCGACCTCGCAGTCGCCCTGCGGCGTTTCGACGGCAAAGGTCTGCTCCGCAGCCTCATCCGTGTGTTTGAACGCCAGGCTCGTCTTCGCCGTCTCGCCCTGCCGGTTCCGGATCTGCACCATGATCGGCGTCTGCTCGTGCAGCGTCCGGCCCGTCAGGCGCAGGCAATAGCGCTTGCCCGCGTCGAACCACATGTTCGTGTAGCTGACTGTGACATTGTTGCCGATATCCAGGATCGCGCTGCCGGAAAGCGTGTAGCTGTCGCCGTACAGCCTGTCCGCGTCCGCGCCGGTATTGACCCGCAGCGCGCGGGAACAGCGCTCGAAGCGGAAGCCCTTCAGATGAACCTTTTCCGTGGCGGACAGGAAGAGATCGTGTATTCCCGTGAGCGGCTCCGGCAAGGTATAAAACCCGGATTGGTACGTATTCCAGATGCTTGGCATCTGGTAGCGGCAGGTCATCAGCTGGCGTCCGCCTTCGTCCGGCCAGCCGTCCCACAGGATAATATCGTGAGGATTGGCTTCAAGCGCGAAAATTGGCAGTTCCAGCCGGTCCGAACCCACCGGGCCGAAATCGACGCGGGAGAAACCGACCCCGCTGAAGCCTTCGCGCGAGAACGCGATTCCCTGTTTGTTTCCCGGGGAGATCTGTCCGAGCCGTTTATCCGCGAGCGAACCCGACACCAGCTGATAGGGATCGAGCACCAGCGCGCCGAAGCCTTCCGCCCGTATCGGATAAGTCGAAAGGATCCGCGTATGATCCGCGCCGTTTGCCGCCGCGGCGCGCAGATAGAACAGGCCGTCCGACCATGCGCTGACGCGGGCCTTGCCGTCTTCCAGCCACTCCACTTTCGCGCCGGGAAAATCGACGCCCTGCGCGGTCGTCACCCGCAGAGTGACCGGCCGCTCCGCGCTGGCAGGCTCCCGGCGGACCAGGAATTCTGCCGACGGCTGCTGCGGGTTCAGGGTATGCGGCTCCAACGCTGCCAGGTCGATCCGGCGGACGATCCGCGCGCCCGGCGCTTCCTGCCCCTGCTTCGTCCTGACTGTCATCAGCGGTTTCGGCTGCCCGGCAGATGCTGCTGTCAGCATGATCTCGGCCGGTTTCAGGCCGGGAGACGTCACGCGGATGCGGATGCTGCCGGCTGCCTGCGCGCCGACGATAGCCAGCAGTTTTCCTGAAAACAGCCTCTTCACGTCGGACTGGTAGGAAGTATCGTCCGTACTGTCTCCGTTGTCCAGGCCCATCAGCCAGCCCGGGCTTCCGACTTCGACACATACAGGCACGTTTGCGTCTTCGACAATATGTCCTTCCCGATCCAGCGCCTGGACCGTCAGGAAAGCCAGTCCGCCCGCCTCAATCGTATCAGTTTCCGCGCTGACTTTCAGCGCCACCGGATCCGTATAACTGCAGCGGAAGTCCCTGACTATCAGCGCGCCGTCCGCGCCATACCCGCGGGCCTCCAGCGTACCGTCTTCATACGGCACCTGCCACACAGGCAGGCAGGCGTCCGCGTCGTCGGGATCGACTGCCTTCCGGCCGAGGCTGACGCCGTTGAGCAGCAGTTCCACCGAGGCGCAGTTGGTCATGACCGGCACGTCGATCGGCTGGCCGGCATTCCATTTCCAGCTGACCCCGATATGGACCATCGGCTTTTTGCTCCACATGGACTGATAGAAATAATAGGTATCCTTCGGGAAGCAGGCGGTATCCGCCTGGCCGAAATAGCTGTTCTTGGTATGGTAGGGCGTCGGTTCGCCGATATAGTCGATGCCCGCCCAGATAAACTGCCCGAGGGAATAGCGGCTCAGCCGGTCTGCGACCAGCATGCGCTGCAGGGACTGCGTGCCCCAGCTCGTCTTGCTGTTCAACAGGGCGGAACACTGCAGGTCCTCCTCCGCGAGGATATCCTCGGCCATCGGGAAATGGTACACCCCGCGGCTCTGCACCATCGAGGACGTCTCGCTGCCGTAGATGATCCAGTCCGGATGCGCCTGGTGATGCGCATCGTAGTGATGCTCCGCGTAATTGTATCCGACCAGCTTCACGTAATCCGCGCAGTGCTGCGCGCCTGCCCAGGGCATGTAGTTGCTGCCGAAGGTGACCTGTGCGTGACCGAAGGGATCGTGCAAACGCGCTTCCTCCGTCAGCTGGCAGGTCCACTGATAGCCCTTCTCCCCAAGGTGCATGTCCTGGATCTCATTCCCGATCGACCACATGACTACACAGGGATGACAGCGGTCACGGCGGACCCAGGACGCGACGTCCTCGCGCCAGGTCTCCGGGAAAAACCGCGCGTTGTCGAAGCGCGTCTTGGGCTGTTCCCACATGTCAAACGCCTCATCGATCACGAGCAAGCCCATCTCGTCGCACAGGTCCAGGAAAGGGACAGCCGGCGGATTGTGGGAAGTGCGGACAGCGTTGGCTCCCATGTCTTTCATCAGCTGCAGCTGACGTTTTGCCGCGTCGCGGTGGAAAGCCGCGCCCAGCGCGCCGAGGTCGTGATGCAGGCACACACCGTGCAGCTTGACATGTTCGCCGTTCAGGAAAAAGCCCTCGTCCGTCGTGAACATCGTTTCGCGGAAACCTATGTTCACGCATTCACACTGGTCATCAAGCGTCAGCTCGAGCCGATACAGTTTCGGCCGTTCAAGCGTCCATGGCACGATCTTATCAAGGAGCGTTTCCAGGTTGACGCCCTCTTCATCCGCTGCGGCGCTGCTCTGCCACAGGCAGCCCTCTCCGTCGTAAAGCGCCGCGCACACCGGCATTCCGTCAGCCCGTACAGTTTCAGCCGAGATCCGCAGCCGCCATGCGCCGCTTTCCCGCTTCGTGCTGATCGCAAGGCCGTCCGGGACCAGATAACTCTTCCGGAAAGTCCAAAGTTCCACATCACGGAAAATGCCCGCGCCGGAATACCAGCGGGAGTTCGGGCAGCGGAAGCGAACCTGCACCGCCACTTCGTTTTGCCCGGGCTGCAGAAGTCCGCTCAGGCAGACAGAAAAAGCCGTGTAACCGTAATGGTGTTCGCTGACCGGCTGCCCGTTCAGATATATGCGCGCGTCCATATACACGCCGTCGAACCGTAGAAAAACTTCTTCGTGCTCCGGTGTGATCCGGGAAGCATCCAGCGTTTTAAAATACCAGCCGTCCGCGTCGCGGTAAAACATGTCCACATCGCCGATCGCCCAGTCGTGTGGAAGGCAGACGTCCTCCCGTTCCAGGAGGCGAACCACCTCATACCGGCTGTCCGGTTCCGCTTTCAGGAATTGCCATCCCTCATTGAACAACTGCCGCACGTAACGTTCCTCCGCGTTCAAATAATCAGACAAATATAAATAGGAATATTTCGCTTCACAGACCGGTTTTCCTGCCATTCCGAAAGTCGAAAAAAAAATTTGACACCCACCCGCATCCATGCTATAATACCTCACGTTGACGCAAGCCGACCTTATGGAGAAGTCGCCTAGCTTGGTCGAGGGCGCACGACTGGAAATCGTGTAACCTGTAAAAGGGTTCGAGGGTTCGAATCCCTCCTTCTCCGCCAACAAAAAAAGCACCCTTCATGGGTGCTTTTTTTGTTGGTTAAGTAAAGAAGGAGGGATTCGAACGGGCCGGTAGTGAATGACGGTCCAGTGGACCGTCAGAGCCGGCCCAGCTTTGCCCGCTGGCAAAGGCGAATCCCTCCTCCTCAGTATAATCATTATCAACCATCTAAACCCATTGACTGCTCATTCTTCTTTGCCATACTTCTACATAAGATGAACACCATGCCGGAACCGCCTTACCCATAAGGCGCCTGGCCTGTTTTTTGATTCGTGTTTTTGCCTATCGCAATTCTCAAGAAATACGTTTCTCATTTCATGCGCTCACCTAGCTGTCCAGCCTGTATTTGCGCATTAATCTAAAAGTATATTGAGCCCTTATTGTACGAGTACTTCAGCGTATTTCCGCTGTCTTCAGGTATCGATGCTGCTTCATGCATATAAAACGATCAGCAACAAATGAGGCGAAATATGTCAAAAAAAGCATAGACAAAACACATGGTGCTATGATATACTGCATTCAGTTTTATACCCCTTTTCTATCAAAAAAGTACCGGCAAGTCCTGCTTTGCCGGCCAAAAAAATGACCAGACATATGTCTAATTATACTGGTGAAAGAGGCAGTGCGATCATGAAGAAAACCTATCGTATCCTCATCGGTATCCTCGCGGCAGCCGCCGTGGTGGCGCTGATTGTCGTTCTGGGCGGCGGCACCCAGAATTTCAGTGCCAAATACGCGGGTGTCGATCTTGCCATGAAAGGCAGCGGTCTCGACCGTCAGGATACCTATGAGGCGTATCTGACCGCCCACAAGGATGCCGCCAACGCGACTCGGACGGTGGAAGTCGACCTGCTCGCGTTCGACGGCGATGCCGAAGTCCGTGAGGAGAGCGAAGGCAAGCCGACGGTTTACACGCCCGACGGTTCTACCGTGACCTGGCGTGTAAACGTGGACGAACCGGGCTTCTACAATATCCTTCTGGATTACCTGACGACCGACTCGCGCGGCGTCGATATCGAGCGTCAGCTGAAGATCAACGGCGAGACGCCTTTTTCCGGCGCAACCCAGCTGGTCCTGACCCGTATGTGGAAAGACAAGGCCCCCGTGCGCACCGACAACCAGGGCAACCAGATCCGTCCCTCCCAGATCGAGGAATTCGGCTGGCAGCAGGCCTACCTGAAAGACAGTATGGGTTACGAAGTCGAACCTTACCGCTTCTATTTTGAACAGGGCGAAAACACGCTGACGCTGTTTGCCGAAAACGAGCCTTTCGCCCTTCGCGGGATTGCCCTCACGCCGGTCACCGAAATCGGAGACTACGCCGCGTACAAAGCCGCGCAGCCCCAGACCGCTTCCGGAAAAGAAGCCCAGGCATGGCAGCTGGCCGTCGAAGGCGAAGACGCCAACTTGCGTTCCTCCCCCTCGCTGTACCGCAGATATGACCGTTCTTCCCCCGCGACAGTCCCCAACAGCGTGACCACCACGGTGCTCAACTACATCGGCGGCGATCCGTGGAACTATGCGGGCCAGTGGATCGAATGGGATTTTGAAGTGCCGCAGGACGGCTGGTATACGATCACCATCAAAGGCCGCCAGGCCTATCAGCGCGGCGCGATTTCCTGCCGCAGCGTGTACATCGACGGCGTTATCCCCTTTGATTCGCTCAAGGCCGTCGAATTCAAATATGATACCGCTTGGAATATGCTGACGCTCTCCGACAGCGCCGGAACCCCCTATCAGTTCTATCTGGGCCAGGGCAGTCACCGCATCCGCCTGGAGGCGACGCTGGGTGAAATGGGCCCGGTGCTCCAGCGCGTGGAAGAGAGCATCTTCAACCTGAACCAGATTTACCGCAAACTGCTGGTACTGACCGGCGTCAACCCCGACCGCTTCCGCGACTATAACCTGAACCAGGTATACCCCGAAGTTATCGAGGCTATGGACCTGGAAAGCAAGCGCCTTTACAAAATCGTGGACGACACGGTCGCCATCACCGGCGAAAAGAGCGACCGCATCGCGGTAGCGCAGACGCTGGCCGTGCAGCTGGAACAGTTTGTCGAAAGCAACGAGCGCATCACGGAGTCCTTCACCAACTTCAAGGACAACATCACCTCCCTGGGCACGGCCATGCAGAACATGTCCGAGACCAAGCTGGACATCGACCAGATTATCATCTCCGGTGAAAACGCGAAGATCCCCGCCGTACACGAGAACTTCCTGACCAGCGCTGCGCACGAAGCCAAGAGCTGCGTCGCCTCCTACTTCGTGGATTACAACTCGCTGGGCGACAAGTACGAAGACACCGACGACGTGCTTGAGATCTGGATCACGACCGGCCGCGACCAGAGCACGGTGCTCAAGACCATGGTGGACGATACCTTCACCGACTTGACGGGCATCAAGGTCAACGTCAAGCTGGTCGCCGCGGACGCTATCCTGACCGCCGTCGTCGCCGGCAACGGCCCTGACATCGTCATCAGCGTCAGCGGCTGGTTCGCTGTCAACTACGCGATGCGCAACGCGGTCGAAGACCTGAAGCAGTTCGCTGATTTCGACGAAGTGATCAAGCCCTTCTATCCGAGCATCCTTCAGCCGCTTACGTACGACAACGGCATGAAGGTCGGCGTATATGCCCTACCGGAGACGCAGAATTTCAGCCTGCTGTTCTACCGCACAGATGTTATGGAAGAACTCGGCCTGAAGATCCCCGAGACCTGGGAAGAACTCATCGCCATGCTGCCCACCATCCAGGGCAACAGCCTGACCGTCGGCGTACCCTTCCCGGATATTGTCGGCGCGGACATTTCCGTCCTGAACTCGCTCATCTACCAGCACGGCGGCGACATCTACGATGACGATGCCAAGCATACCCTGATCGACACCGAAAGCGGCGTGGCCGCCTTCAAGCAGTACACGAGCCTCTACAACGACTACGGCCTCCTGACGATCTACGACTTCGTCAGCCGCTTCCGTACCGGCGAGATGCCCCTGGGCGTTGCCTCCTACGCGACCTACAACACGCTGATGGTTTCCGCACCGGAAATCCGCGGTCTGTGGGACTTCACCCTGTTCCCGGGCACCCTGCAGCCGGACGGCACGATCGACCGCACGGTGCACACGGACGGCTTGTGCTGCATGATGGTCGCCACTGACAACGAACAGACCAAGAAGAACGCCTGGGAGTTCATGAAGTGGTGGGTCAGCGCCGACGCGCAGGTACGCTTCGGTCGTGAGATGGAGAGCGTGCTGGGCACCAGCGCGCGTTACCAGACCGCCAACCGCGATGCGCTCAGGCAACTGGCCTGGAGCAGCTCACAGCTGAAAGTGCTCGAAGAGCAGATGAGCCATACCCGCGGCTTCCCCGAGATCGCGGGCGGCTACTCCACGACACGCCACATCACCAACGCGATCCGCCGCGTGATCAACACCAAGGAAGATCCGCGTGAGACCCTGCTCAACTACGCGAGAACCATCAACGAAGAAATCAAGAGCAAACGGCGGGAATTCAACCTGCCGGTGGATTAAGAAAGTGAAAGAAAGGAGGACCAGCAAACATGAATTCTCAGTCATTCGGAAGCAAATACCTGACAATGAGACGCGAAAAACTTGAGCATGGCCTGTACCAGGCAAAACGCAACGCCGCGTGCTACCTGTTTCTCGCGCCTTATGCCATCCTGTTTTTCACCTTCTTCATCCTGCCGATCTGCAACTCGATCCTGTACAGCTTTACCTATTATAATATTCTCGAAGCGCCGCGCTTCGTCGGAATGCAGAACTACATCAACCTGATCCTGCAGGACGAGGTATTCCTGACCGCCGTCAAAAACACTTTCGTTATCGCGGTCATCACCGGCCCCGCAGGCTATATCCTCTCCTTCCTGTTCGCGTGGTTCATCAACGAACTGCCCCGCTGGATCCGCACCATCGCGGTCATCGTGTTCTATGCACCGTCCATCGCGGCGAACGCCTTCACGATCTTCGCCACCATTTTCCGCGGCGACGCTTACGGCTGGTTCAACTCCATCCTGATGGAGTACGGCATCATCGACGCGCCTATATTGTGGCTGCTGGACCCCAAGTATATGATGACCATCCTGATCGTCGTCATCCTGTGGATGAGCATGGGCACCGGCTTCCTGAGCTTCATCGCCGGTTTCCAGAGCATCGACAACAGCATGTATGAAGCCGGCTATGTGGACGGCGTGCGCAACCGCTGGCAGGAACTCTACCACATCACCCTGCCCAGCATGAAGCCGATGCTCCTCTTCGGCGCGGTCATGAGCATCACCTCCGCTTTCAACGTCTGCGACGTGCCCCGTATGCTGTGCGGCTACCCCTCCACGGACTACGCCGCGCGCACGGTCGTCACGCACCTGTTCGACTACGGCTTCAGCCGCTTCGAGATGGGCTACGCCAGCGCCATCGCGACGCTCCTGTTCCTGGTCATGATCCTCTGCAAAAAAGCCATCAGCGCTCTGCTGGGAAGGGTGGGAAGCTAAATGAGTGAAGAAAACACCGCAAGGTCTTCCGGCTCGCTGAAAATCAACGGCGAAAGAAAAAAGCACCAGGGTACCCTGGTCGCCGGTGAAAAAGGCGCCGCTTTCTACCTGCAGAAACAGCAGGATCCCTTCGTCGAGTGGCAATACGACCAGATGGTGCAGATGGAGAGCGTCCGCGTCAGCGAAACAGCGCTCGAGGTCACCGTGGTCCTGCAGGACGCGACTAAGTACGTTTTCAACCTGCGGCAGGGCCACTCGGTCTACAGCCATATGGACAAGCACTGGACGAGCAAACCGGTCCGCTCCTATACCCGCGCGGACGAACTGCGCCGTCTGGCCGAATTGCGCGGCGAGCGCATCCAGCGTCCGAAGCATCACCTGATCCGCAGGCGGCATCCCAACCGCTCCATCGCGGGCGACCTCGGCATTTACCTGATGCTGATCATCGTGGGCATCCTGATGGTATTCCCGCTGGTCTTCATGATCGGCTCCAGTCTCAAGCCGCTGGACGAACTCTTCCGTTTCCCGCCACCCGTACTGCCGCAGCACCCGACGTTTGACAACTTCTCCGATCTGCTCGTCACCATGCGTCAGAGCTGGGTTCCCTTCAGCCGCTACCTGACCAACACGGTGTTTATCACCGCGATCGGCACCTTCGGCCACCTGGTCATCGCGAGCATGGCCGCTTTCGTCCTCGCGAAGTACAACTTCCCCGGCGGAAAGATGTTCTTCGGCGTGGTCACGACCTGCCTCATGTTCTCCGGCTACGTGACCGGTATCCCGAACTACCTGATCCTGAGCAGGCTCGGCATGGTCGATACCTACTGGGCCCTGATCCTCCCGGCCTTCGCGGCGCCCATCGGCCTGTTCCTGATGAAGCAGTTCATGGAAGGCCTGCCCACGGCGCTGATCGAAGCGGCGTCCCTGGACGGCGCCGGGCTCTTCCGCATCTTCTGGACCATCGTCATGCCCAACGTCAAGCCCGCGTGGCTGACCATGATGATCTTCAGCGTCCAGGGCCTGTGGAACGCGAGCGCGAGCACGGTCATCTACTCCGAAGCCAAGAAGACCCTGGTCTACGCCCTCCAGCAGATTCAGGCCGGCGGCATCGCCCGCACCGGCCAGGTCGCGGCGGCCAACGTAGTCATCATTGCGGTCCCCATTCTCATTTTCGTCTTCAACCAAAGCCGTATACTGGAAACCATGGCTTCCTCCGGTATCAAGGATTAACATGAACAAAATGCGAAAGAACAGGAGGGAAGAGCAAGTGAAAATGCTGAATCGGGTGCTGACAGGGTTGATCCTGGCATGCCTGCTGATGGCCGCCGCGGCTCAGGCTTTTGCGGACGACAGCTTCAGCATGGCCCAGGACGGCTTCAGCACGTCCTACACATACAACTACGATTACTGGCGCGACGTGCAGATGTCACCGGACGCCTACCGCGTCAAAAAAGTCATCAACAGCATGACCCTGGGCCTGGAAAACCTGGACGGGCTGTCGATGAAAAACCCGGAAAGCCTTTTTGTCCGGGACAATGAGCTGTACATCGCGGACACGGAAAACAACCGCGTCCTGCAGATCCATTACAACGGCGAGGATTTCAGCCTCGTTCGGATCATCAGCGAGATCAAAGGCTGCGATAACCCCGCGCTGAAAAAGCCGTACGACATCGCCGTCGACGCGGACGGAAACATCTACGTGGCGGACTACGGCAATTTCCGCGTGGTCATGATGGACAAAGACCTGAATTACGTCAAGGAATTCGTCAAACCGACCGACTCCACCTTCGATCAGAAGCTGGACTTCCTGCCCCGCAGAATCGCCGTGGACGTCGCGGGCCGCGTGTACGTACTCGCGGAGAACATCAACACGGGCTTCATCAAATACGAAAGCGACACCTCCTTCACCGGATATATCGGGGCCAACAAGGTGTCCGTCGATACCTGGTCCTACATTTGGAAGCGCTACTTCCAGACCAAGGAGCAGCGGGCCGCGTCCGAGAGCTTCGTCCCCACGGAGTACGAAAACCTCTATATGGACAAAGAGGGCTTCATCTACGCGACCAACACGGTGTTCAGCGAGTACGACCTGCTGTATGACAACGCCAAGCCCATCCGCCGCCTGAACGGCATCGGCAACGATATCCTGATCAAAAACGACCGCTATCCCCCAATCGGCGACATGTGGTGGATCGAGGGCAGCACCGCCAACGGCCCCAGCAAGTTCACCGACATCACGGTGCTGGAGAACGACATTTACGTAGCACTGGACAAAACGCGCGGCCGCATGTTCGGCTACGACAGCCAGGGCGTCATGCTGTGGGCCTTCGGCACCAAGGGCAACATCGACGGCGCGTTTACCAACGCCGCCAGCATCGAACACATGGGCTATGACCTGTTCGTACTGGACAAGCTCGAGCGCAGCGTCACGGTCTTCACGCCGACCGAGTACGGCACCATGATCTTCGACGCGATCGATACCTACGTCCGCGGCAATTACGACGCAAGCGCCGACCTGTGGCGGGACGTCATGAAGATGAACGCCAATTACAGCCTCGCTTTCCGCGGCATCGGCCGCGCGCTGGTCCGCCAGAACAAATTCAAGGAAGCGATGTCGTACTTCGAAAAGGCTCACGACCCCCAGAACTACGGCAGGGCGTTCAAGCTCTACCGCAAGGAATGGGTCGAAAAGAACGTCTGGTGGATCATCCTGATCCTCGCAGCGGTGCTGATCGTACCGCTGGCGATCGGCAGAGTAAAACGAATGAAGTGGGAGGTGATCGAGCATGAGCGTAACAAAGTTCGTCGGATCGTCGGATAAGCAGCAAAAAGCGGAAGCCCGCAAGGCCTGGCTGAAACGGTACAAGGATTCCCTGCGCTATTCGCTTTATGTATGCACGCATCCCTTTGACGGCTTCTGGGATCTTGTGCACGAGAAGAGGGGTACCCTTGCAGCGGCCAACACATTCCTTTTCCTCTTCCTGCTGGCACGCGTCCTGAAGCTGATGCTGACCAGCTTCCAGTTCATCAGCGTGCCGGTGCAGCACCTGAACATGTTCGAGGAAGCCGGCTCCCTGCTGCTCCCCTTCCTGATCCTGTGCGTCGCCAACTGGGCCATGACCACGCTGTTTGACGGCAAAGGCCGGTTCATCGACATCTATATCGCGATGTGCTACGCGCTGGTGCCGTATATCCTGATCCAGTACCCGATGATCCTGGTCAGCCGGATGATTACCTTCGACGAAGGCAGCTTCTATACGGTCTTCCTGGGCATCAGCGTCGTCTGGAGCGTGTTCCTGGCGTTTGTCGGCCTGATGGAAGTACACGATTACGGCCCCGGAAAAACCCTGATCTTCCTGGTGGTCACGATCCTCGGCGCCTGCATCATCATTTTCCTCCTGCTGGTGTTCTTCAGTCTGCTGAGCGATGCGATCGGCTACTTTGTCAGCTTCTATCGCGAAATCATTTACAGGTTGTATTAAGGAGCGATGATGAAGATGAAAAAGAAATCCATCCTCCGTCGGCTGATTCCCTGGATCATCGCGCTGGCCGCCATCGCCGCCCTGATCGTATGGGTGTTCATCCCGATCTATTCCCAGAAAGAGAATACATACAGCGAAGAGCCGGTCATCCACAGCTATGAGGGTGACAGCAAGAAACTGATCATGGAAAGCGACAGGCTGCGCTTCGAAATGGACCCGGCGACGACGCAGTTTTCCGTGCAGGACAAGATGACACAGAAAACGTGGTACTCCAATCCCCCGGATTATGAAAGCGACAGCATCGTGCTCGCCTCCAAGAAGAGCTATCTCGCTTCCACGCTTTATCTGACCTACGTGAACGAAAACAACGAGATGGACAACTACAGCAACTCCATCGAGAACCAGAACTATACCATCACGCAGGGCGACGACGGCGCGATCCGGATCGATTACGCGATCGGCAAGATCGAGCGCACTTACCTCTTCCCCGTGGTGATCTCGTCTGAAAGGTACGCGGACTTCACCGGCAAGATGAGCAAGGCGACCAAGAAAAAGGTCGGCGCCTTCTATACCACAAGCACCATCGGTGAAACCAGCGTATACATGATGAAGACGGACGCCAAGACAAATACGGCGAAAAACAAGCAATCCCTCGAAAAATACTTCGAAGAAGCCGGCTACACCTGGGAAGACTACGAAACGGACATGGCGCTCCTGAATGAAGAGCGGAACAACAACGGCCCGGTCTTCAACGTCAGCATGATCTACCGCCTGGACGGCGACGACCTGGTCGTGGAGATTCCCTATAACAGCATTCGCTGCGGTGCGGAGACCCCCGTCACCTACATCACCGTGCTGCCGATGTTCGGTGCCGCCGGAGATAAGCAGGAAGGCTTCATGCTGATCCCCGAAGGCGGCGGCGCCATCATCAACAACAATAACGGCAAGCTGAATCAGACCGCCTATTCCGCGAACCTGTACGGCTGGGACTACGCGGACGAACGCCTTGAGGCGCCCAGCGAGACGGAGAACGCCTTCCCCGTCTTCGGCATGAGCCAGCCGGACGGCTCCTTCATCTGCATCATTGAAGGCGGCAGCGCTTACGCCGCCATCAAAGCGGATATTGCCGGCCCCGGACATTCCAACAGCTACAACTGCGTGTACAGCAAATACAACGTGCTGCACTATGACGAATTCAAGGTGCAGAAGAGCGGTACACCCGTTTACATGTACGAATCGAAGATCCCCAACGATTCCGTGGTACACCGCTACCGCTTCGTCGAAGGCAGCAGCTACGTGGCCATGGCGGAAGCGTACGGCAACTACCTGCGCAGCCAGCCCGATATGAAGACGGACGTGGCCAGCGCGGAAATGCCCGTCAACGTCGAATTGGTCGGCGCCATCAACAAGGTCCTGATCAGGGCCGGCTTCCCGGTGGATTCCATCGTGTCGGTCACGACCTTCAGCGAAGCCTCCGACATCATCCGTGAGCTGACCGAAAGCGGCGTCAAGGACCTGCACGCGCGCATGACCGGCTGGAGCAACGGCGGCGTACGGCAGAAAGTACTGACCGGCGTGAACGTCGTCAGGCAGCTCGGCGGCAACAACGGCATGAAGAAACTGATCGAAGACGCGAACAAGTTCAACACGCAGCTCTTCTTCGACGGCATCAACTGCTTTGCCTACAAGAGCGGCATCCTGCAGGGCTTCTTCGGTTTCTCCAACGCGGCGCGCTTCACCACGCGCGAGCAGGTCAGGCTGTATTCCTACGACATCGTCACCTATCAGCAGTCCACCTGGGCAGACAGCTTCTACCTGGTACGTCCGGAATACGCGAAGGCCAACGCTACCCACCTGATCGACGCCCTTAAAAACCGCGGCGCGGCCGGCGTCGCCTTCCGCGATATCGGCAACCTGCTGAGCGCCGACTACTACGTCAAGAATACGGTCAGCCGCGAGCAGGTCAAGCAGATGAACGTCGCCAGCCTGAAAGAAGCCGTGGACAAGGGGCTGAAGATCTCGATCAAGGAAGGCAACGATTATGCGGTACCTTACGTCGATCTGATCACCGACATGAACCTGACCGGCAACTCCTACGCCATCATCGACGAGCGGATCCCCTTCTACCAGATCGCGCTGCACGGTTTGAAAAACTATACCGGTGAACCCATCAACCTCGCCGGCGACTACGTGACCGCCCTGCTGGAGTGCGCGGAATACGGCGCCGGACTGAGCTTCTCAGTCATGAAAGCCGATACGACGATCCTTCAGGACACGGCTTACAGCTGCTACACCTCCGGCGGCTATGACCTCTGGAAAGACCAGATCATCGCCATGGTCAACCGCTATCAGAAAGAAATGTCCGGCCTCAACCAGCGGCGCATCGTCGGGCATGAGCGCCTGGCCACGGACGTCACCGTAACGGTTTATGATAACGGCGCCAAAGTTTACGTCAACTACGGCGCTGCGGCATTCGACGCGAATGGCGTCCATGTGCCCGCACGCGATTACGTCGTGGAAGGAGGGAGCGCAACATGAGCAGCAGGAGAACCGTTTCCGAGTCCATACAGATGTATGTCCCCGGAACAAAAATGTACAGGACGATGGCCGCCCGCCGGGCGCGTATCGGCACGCTCTTCATTCTGCCGTTCATCATCGGTTTCATATTCTTCATGGTCAGGCCGCTCATCCTGTCGATGCAGATGAGTTTCAACCAGATCAACATCAAAGGCTTCACCATGAAGTGGGTCGGCATCAGCAACTATGAATACGCGCTGAAGGTCGATACGGAATTCAACGAGCGCCTGGTCACCGAGATCGGGCGCATGGCCGTCAACGTCATCGCGACGCTGGTCATGAGCTTCGTCATCGCCGTCATCCTGAATCAGAAGTTCAAAGGCCGTATCCTCTGCCGCATCATCTTCTTCCTGCCCGTCATCCTCTCCTCCGGCGTATTGCCCGGCATCGAGAGCTCCAACGAGTTCTACAACATGATGACGGATATCAACAATTCCGTACAAAACGCTTCCGGGGTGAACATATCTGCAGCATTGCAGAATCTGCTTTCGGTGTCTGGTGTCGCGAGCGGGGTGTTTGACGTCATCTTCCAGATGATCAACGCTATCTACGACATCGTCATGGCGAGCGGCATCCAGATCATCATCTTCCTTTCGGGCCTGCAGTCCATTTCCCCGTCCCTGTACGAGGCGGCCGATGTGGAAGGCTGCTCCGGCTGGGAATCCTTCTGGAAGATCACCTTCCCCATGGTCAGCCCGCTGCTGCTGGTCAACTGCATCTATTCCATCATCGACTTCTTCATGAAGAACGACAACCAGGTCATTGAGCATATCAACAACGTGACCTACGGCATGAACGCCATGGCGGCGGATATCGGAGTTGCTTCCGCCATGAGCTGGATCTACTTCGGTGTTGCGCTTGCATTCGTTGGCATCAGCACCCTCATCATTACACTGGCGGTGAAATCCTATGACTAAAGAGAGAACGACACAGAATCATTTCTGGGAGCGCAACCGCCGTAGCGGCGGCTATCTGCTGAAACGCCGTTCAAAGCAGATCGCCATTTCCGTCATCCGCGCGGTCCTGATGTTCGGCCTGTGCTTCATGATCATCCAGCCGCTGATCACCCGCTTCGCGCGCAGCCTGATGGAAGAAAAGGACCTGTACGACTCTACGGTCGTCCTCCTGCCGCGCCACGCGACGCTGGTCAACTACAAGTATGTGGCAGACCTGACCGGCTTCCCCGGCACGATGATCACCACGCTGTGGATCTCGCTGGTGGTTTCGGTTTGCCAGGTCGTCGCAGCGACACTCGCCTCCTACGGCTTCGCGCGCTTCGATTTCCCGCTGAAGAAATTCTGGTTCGCGTGCGTGGTCATGCTGATCATCATCCCGCCGCAGACCATCTCCCCCGCTCTGTACATGACCTTCGCCCAGTTTGATTTCTTCGGCATCATTACCGCCATCCGCGGCGGGCCGATCAACCTCCGCTCCAACATCCTGCCGTACCTGATGATGTGCCTGACCTGCATGGGCCTGAAAAACGGCCTATTCATCTACATGCTCAGGCAGTACTTCAAGTCCATCCCCGTCAGCCTCGAAGAAGCGGCGTACGTGGACGGCTGCGGCACCTTCCATACCTTCATCCAGATCATGCTGCCCGACGCGATGCCGATCATCGCCAGCTGTTTCCTCTTCAGCTTCGTATGGCAGTGGACTGACCTCTTCTACGCCCGCAACTTCCTGACCGGTTACCAGACTTACGCCGTGCGCATGAGCACGATGGCCAGCGCAATGGGCAAGTACTTCTCCGCGTCGGAAACCACACAGGTCATCGTCGACCCGCACAGAACCATGCAGCTCATCTCCATCGCCGTTCTGATCTGCTGTGTGCCGCTGATCATCCTGTACTGCTTCACGCAGAGGACCTTCGTGGAGAGCCTCGCGATGACAGGTTCGAAGGAATAAGGGACCGCAACATCCGAGCAATAGTTGAGCAGGTTTTGGCACTAATTTTGAGAAGATTACTGCTTGCATTTTCAACTGAAACCGAATATAATAGTTTCAGATTTAATTCACCCAGTTGATCATATACGGTCTGTTTTTGGCCGTGTAGATAAAAAAAGGAGGTATCTCAGTATGAAGAAATTCCTGGCACTCGTTCTTGTTGCGATGATGCTTCTGCCCTGCATCGGCGCGATGGCACAGGAAGTCCCTGAAGGCTATCCCGAGATCATCGAAGGCCTCGATTTCGGCGGCGCGACCATCTGGATCTATGACTGGTGGAGCAGCGATGACGAGAATCACTCTGCCCGCACCGCTGAGCCCGATGAGGAAACAGCTGCGCTGTATGCCTATCGTGACTGGCTCGAGAAGACCTACAACTGCAAGATCGTTGAAGCCGCTCTGAGCGACTGGGCCGGCAACCCCACCGAACTGCAGAACATGGTCATGAACGGCGACAACTCCAAGCTCTGCATCATCGCCGTTGCCTGCGACTTCGCGCATGGCCCCCTGACCAATGACCTGTATATGCCCTGGCAGATCGACCTGTCCGCTGAGAAGTGGAACAAGGCTGACATCGACTTCATGACCCGCAATGGCAAAGTCTACGGCGTACATGCCGGCAAGACCGAGCCCCGTTCCTGCATCTACTTCAACAAGCGCGTTCTGAGCGACGCCAACATCGACCCCGAATCCATCTATGATGCGCAGGCCAACGGCACCTGGACCTGGGACATGATGCTCGACATCATGCAGAAGGTACAGCGCGACCTCGACAACGACGGCATCAATGATATCTACGGCATGGTCGGCTCTGGTGACGAACTGGCCATCGGCCTCATGTTCTCCAACAACGCTAGCTTCTTCGATTACAACGAACAGGGCAAGCTGGCCATCACCGCTGACAGCCAGGCCGCTCTGGACGCTCTCCAGATGCGCAAGACCATGGGCGAAAATTACATGGCGCCTCAGCCCGAAGGCTCCAACTGGGACTGGTTCAAGGATTACTGGAAGAAGGGCACCGTTGCCTTCTATCCCGGACAGACCTGGCAGGGCTTCAACGACAACGCTGAAATGGCCGACATGGAAGACGAGTGGGGCGCTGTTATGTTCCCGAAGGGCCCCAACGCTGACACCTACCTGAGCATGGCCTGCGACAACATCTACGGTGTGCCGAACGTCTATGACGATGAGACCGCGCTGAAGATCCAGCAGATCTATGACCTCTACACCAATGACACCCCCGGTGTTGACAGCGAAGACAGCTGGATTGGCAACAAGTACCTGTACACCGACGAGCGCGCCGTGGACGAGACCTATGCCATGATGCGTGAGAACGAGCACAGCGTTGCCAACAAGACCTACCTGCTCGGTTCCACCAACGATGTTCTGGGCAGCGCCCTCCTGTGGGGCCCCATCGGCAGCATGACCCCCGCCGAGGCTGTTGAATCCGCCCGCAACGTCTGGCAGGGCAAGCTGGATGTCTTCAACGGCGACAAGACTCAGGAAGAAGTCGACGCCGAGCTGGCTGCTATCGCTGAAGCGGAAGCCGCCGCTGCCGCCGCTGCTGCTGAAGAAGCCGCGGAAGCTGTCGAAGAAGCTGTTGAAGCTGCTCCCTGATCAGCCACCGATTAACCGGATTTGAATCCGGAATAATCTAAACTAAACCATGCAACTGCCGCGGTTCATCACCGCGGCAGTTTTTTGCAGATATGTCCTTACATTGGACCGATCATTCATTGACTTTTTACCGATTCGTTGTTAGAATGTCGCTGCAGTAGTAGTACTACGCTGACAAACAGAAGGAGGACACGGATGATGTTGGATAATGTGAGGCCTGCGGATATGCAGCGCATTGAAACGCCTGTTCAGGCAAAAGAATTCATCGATCAGCAGGTTGCCCTGATCAGGGAACAGGTTGGCGATGGTAGAGTTTTGTTGGCACTTTCCGGCGGCGTTGATTCATCCGTCGTGGCCGCTCTCCTGATCAAGGCGATCGGTCAGCAGCTGACCTGCGTCCACGTCAACCACGGCCTCCTGCGCAAGGGCGAACCTGAACAGGTCATCCGCGTCTTCCGCGATCAGATGAACGCGAACCTGATTTATGTGGATGCTACGGACCGTTTCCTTGACAAGCTCGCCAATGTCAGCGATCCCGAACAGAAACGCAAGATCATCGGCAAGGAATTCATCGACGTTTTCGCGGAAGAAGCCGCCAAACTGAACGGCATCCGCTTCCTGGCCCAGGGTACCATCTACCCCGACATTCTGGAATCCGGTCCCGTCAAATCCCACCACAACGTTGGCGGCCTCCCGCCCGAACTCAATTTTGAGCTGGTCGAGCCCATCCGCCTCCTGTTCAAGGACGAAGTCCGTGTCGTCGGCAAAGCCCTCGGCCTGCCCGAAGGCATGGTCGAACGCCAGCCCTTCCCCGGCCCCGGCCTGGGCGTCCGCTGTGTCGGCGCCATCACCCGTGACCGCCTGAACGCTGTCCGCGAGTCCGACGCCATCCTGCGCGAAGAATTCGCAAACGCCGGCCTGCAGGGCAAGGTATGGCAGTACTTCACCATCGTTCCGGATTTCAAGTCCACCGGCGTCCGCGATGGCCAGCGCTCCTATGAGTGGCCCTGCGTCCTGCGCGCGGTCAACACCCGCGACGCGATGACCGCCACCATCGAGCCTATCCCCTACGACCTCCTTGCCCGCATCACCGACCGCATCACCCACGAAGTCCCCGGCGTCAACCGCGTCCTTTACGACATCACGCCCAAACCCGTCGGAACGATTGAGTGGGAATGAGTGCCGGAACGGTGAAACCCCTTATGCCACAACGCTTTCAGCCCTCTCCAAAGTGGCTCTGATAAAGAAATGATAAAGTTTTCCGGAAAAAGGTCACATCGTCCCCATGTCCGGTGGTTGTGGGGTTGAAAGGCCGAATACGGAAAACGGAATCAAGAAAAACTACAGATTTGTAGGATTCAGCCCTCCGCTGTGGACCTATCATCCACAGATCGGAGGGCTTTTTGTGTCAGTCTTTATTCTTCGGTTTTCGTTCCACAATTCGCCATTGTCGCTCTGCTTCACTTCGATCGCAGAGCTCTGTGGCTCATTGGAGTTCCGCCCCGCTTTATCCCACACTGTGGGCGCGGGGCTTCCTCCCCCGTTTGGACCGCGCAGGTTCTTCCGCCGGGATCGGAACACGGATACTGGTATCGTCAAAATCAGGGTAGTGATAACGCCAGCGGTCGTAATCCTCTTGCGTGATTTCTCCGGCTTTCAGCTTAGCGGCTTGCTCCTGCCAGGCACGAAGCCGCTGATCCAGATCAGCAGCGTGCACACCGCCGTCAAAAATCTCGGCGCGGAGACAGATCAGGCCATCCGCATTCGTGATGCGAAGCAGCTTGCGATCCTCCAATGCGAAAAGTGTGTGCATCAGTCCGTCCATGGTGTCGATATCCGGCACAGCGATCGCTTTGGGAGACACATCCAGAGCTTCCGCCAGTTGAACTGTCAGATCAGCCTTAGGCGTACGGTCCTCAGATTCATACTGGGCCAGTCGGACATCAGCCGAGTTGTCGGGAAAGCCCAGCATAAGTCCCAGATACTTCTGTGTCATCCCCCGTAAGGTGCGGAAGAACCGGATGCGTTCGCCAGTTGCCATCAAAA
>JAFRNK010000116.1 GCA_017430225.1 Clostridia bacterium
CCTTGCCGGGAAACGTTGGGCCACAGTATGGAAAGGGACTCCCTGAGCCGCTGATGCTTCACCTCTGTGGCGTCGAACCGCACGCTCCGAAAGGCCAGCTGCATGATGGGTCCAAAGGCAAAGGCGCAAATCAGCGTGCCAATCCCCACCGGGCCGCCCAGGAGCCAGCCGATCAGGGTGGCCAGGCTTAACAGCCCTATGCTCACCGCGCCGATCGGCACTTTTTTCACGCGCTTGGCCAGGCCGACCAGCAGCGTGTCCCTCGGCCCGCAGCCCAGCGAGGCGAGCATATAGGTGTATTGCGTATAGGCCAGAATGAACAGCCCCACCACCATCATGGGGATGCTCGTCCACAGCGACGTGCCGGCCGGCACCGCGTCGATCCAGTTGAAGAAATCCACCGCCGTGCCCACCACCACGGCGTCGATGAACATGGCGATCCCGATGGGTTCCCTGAGCAGGATGTCGATCACGAGGATGGTCAGGGACACCGCGATGGACGCGCTCCCATAAAGAATGCCCAGGCTCTTTGAAAGGCCCAGGTTCAGCACGTCCCACGGGGCGGCGCCGATGTCCGCCCGGATGGTCAGATAGACCCCGAATCCGTTGACGAACAGGCTGGCCGCCGCAATCAGCATGTTCAGGAAAATGGCGCGCGGCGTACGGTTTTTGCTCAGTTCAGTGTTCATATTGTCAGTTCACTTCCAATGCCAGACGATTCCGGTATTTGCCTGCAGCATCCGGCACAAGTTACCGGATCTCCCGATGCTCCTCCAGAATCTCAGCTTCCGTGTTTTCTTCCACAAAAAGGGAAATCTCTTCCATCAGGCTGTCCGCCATCGCATTATGCGGTACGACAGCCGCGATTCCGATCACCATGATCTGATGGATATCCTGCTCGTCTGTCTCCGTGGCGGATACGTGAAAGCGGTTCTGCAGCCGGGAGACCAGGCTCCGGACGATCATTCTTTTTTCTTTCAGGCTGTGCACCCAAGGCGCACGCAGCCGGAAAGTCATCACAGCGACATTCATCCTGTTTTTCCCTTCATTCTCCCATGGACCGGAATCATTCCAGCAGTCCATACTTCCGATACAGGTCAAGCAGGCGGCTGTACATCAGGCGGTTGCCCATATACTGCCGGTAGGTGGCCGTCTTTTCTTTTCCCTGTGCTTTCAGGTCGTCCATGACTATCTTCTCACGTTCGGACTGCGCGAGGATGTCTTTCAGCATTTCTTCAAAAGCCTGCAAACGCTCCATCTTTCCCTCACTTCCCGGCGATTCGGAAACAGATTTCTACTAATGATACGCAGCACTGCCGGAAAACTCACACAGGATAAACCAAAGCCCCTGAATTGTCAATGCTTTTCCGGAGAATGCACATTGCGGAAACCATTACTCTGAATTCTGAACAGAATAACGGGACTGTTGCCCGTGAGCAACAGCCCCATAAGATCAAGGTATGCTTATTCAGAATCAATCGGCATCGCTCATTTGGCCAGCTCGTCCAGTGCCGCTCCGGTCACGCGGTAGATCGTCCATTCGTCCATTGGCACAGCGCCGAGAGAACGGTAAAACCCGATGCTCGGCTCATTCCAGTCCAGGCAAGCCCATTCCAACCGGCCGCATCCCCGCTCGACGGTGATCTCCGCCAAACGCTTCAGCAGCGCCTTTCCGTACCCCTTATGCCGATGTTCCGGAAGAACAAATATGTCTTCCAGATAGATCCCGGCGCGGCCGAGAAAAGTAGAAAAGTTGTGGAAGTACAGAGCGAAACCGACCTCACGTCCGCCCTCGCAGACGAACAGCACCTCTGCCTTCCGCCTGATAAATATCCATTCCCTGAGCAGTTTCTCTGTCGCTATCACCTGATCGGACATTTTCTCATAGGCGGCGAGCTGCCGGATAAAGCTGAGGATCAACGGGCAGTCCGCCTCATCTACAAATCTGAAATTCATAACACGCCCCCTGCGGTTTATCCTCCGTGCGGCAATATTTCCCGTACGTACAGGCTTCTGCCTTTCCTGCAGCCGTAGCTTGTCCGGCAGTAAATGCGCACCTTATTCCAGTGGAATCTCTTCGCCGGCCGGAACGATCAGGCGGCCGGACACATCAAACAGTTCCGCCCGTTTCTGGTCAAAGAGGGAGCCGGGAGCCATATGATACGGGATGCTGTGCTGCGCTTTTACCAGCTTCGCGCAGGCAATCGCCTCGTCCATGTCCATATTGTAGCGGCCGTCACAGACGAAAAACGCATAATGAATGTTTCGGTCCGCGAGTTCCGCCATTTGTTCTGTCGTGGACGTATCCCCCGTGGCATAGACGGAAACGCCGTCGGACAGAGTGATCAGCCAGCCAACGCAGACTTTGATGTCGTGATTGCGATTGTTCCCCGCCTGGACCGCTTCGACCGTCGCGTAGCCCAGGTCGAAAGTCCTGTACTCGCCCTTCACCAACGCGTCCGTGTTGTAAATGATCCTGCAGCCTTCGTTGCGGTTTTTGATCAGTTTGACCGCGTTATGGTCCTGATGCCCGTGCGATACCAGGATCAGATCGGCCGCCAGGTCATAACCTTCGCCCGCATAGGGATCGACATAGATGACCTTGCCTTCGCGCGTGACGATCCTCAGGCTGCCGTGCCCCTGGTACAGCAGCCTGTGCCCGGACACCGCGCTTTCCGCCACAGCCGTGCCGACGCCCACCATGAGCAGGGAAAGAGAAAGCAACCCGCTAATCAGTTTCTTCATGTTTCGTTCCTCCTTTAGACTTTCGACGACCGCATAGTCCTGTGCCGGGCCGCGGCCCAAGGATTCGCCAAATCTTCCTGTCGCATTACTAATTTTATTATACATGGCTTATGACCGGTGTCAAGATTTTGCATGTACAGGTTTTGTATCAGTCATATGAAACCCGGAGAGTATCCCATTAACTTTAGACAACGCTGGTCACCGATTATAATCCTTTCCATAAATCTCACAGAAGTTATACCCATAAACGGCGTTCTGTGATATCATGAATATGGTTTAATGCCATTCAGCCCACGGATGTGCCGGAATCATCGAAACGAGGTAATCGACCATGAAGATCTATATTGCCGCTCCGCTGTTCTGCCAGGGGGAGCGGGATTTCAATGAAAGTGTGGACGCGATCGTCCGTTCATGCGGGCACGAGACCTTCCTGCCGCAGCGGGAAGGCGGATGCGTCGCCGATTTGCCGGATGTGATCGACGGCGTTCCCAAGCGCCGGCATCTGTTCCGGCTCGACTGCGAGCACATGGAGTGGTGCGACGCGGTACTCTTTCTGATAGACAGCCGCGTGCCGGACGAAGGCGCCTGTTTTGAGCTCGGGTACTGTTACGCGAAAGGCAAGCGGTGCATCGGGTATCAAACGGATGTCCGGTCTTTCATCGACGGACACAGCAACGTGATGCTGGAAGGCGCGCTGGAAGCTGTCCTGCATAGCCCGGAAGAATTGCGCGCATATCTGGGCAAAGCAACAGAATAAATCCGAGAAACCATTAATGATGAAAAGATTGACAGAATGCGTTTTGCTGGTCTTTTGTCTGCTGGCGCTGCTTGCCGACACCGCCTGTCCGGAAGCGGCCGGCATCGTCGTTGAAAACGGCATGGCCCAGCCCATGGCGCGCTACACGGATGCGCGCAGCCTGGATTATTCCAACGAAGCAAGCGACCTGCTGCGCTTTGTTGTCTATATGGAGACCGACTATGACACAGATCTGGACGGCAAGCCAGACCTGATCAAAGCCATGGTGCAGCTGCGCCGTGCCGCTGCGGAAGGCGTATACCAGGCCCCCGTGATCTATGAAGCGCGGCCCTATATCGCCGGGATGTACACCTACAACCCGGCCCTGCCTGCCGTCGGCGCATCGGACTTTGACGAAAGCGTCCTGTACGGCCGGCCGGCAAAACGCACGCCGAAAGGAACAATCACCGCACTGGAGCTCGCAGCCCGGGCCAACCCGGCGGACTGGTATTATCATCTGGAGAGCGATCCCTTCGATCAGCAGTATCTGGGGAATCTGACCGCCTATGATTACTACCTGGTCCGAGGCTTTGCCATCGTTCAGGCAGCCGGCCCCGGAACGTGGGGATCGGAAGGCATTGAATGCTGTGCCAGCGACCTGGAGGCAAAGGCTTTCGCCAGCGTGATCGAATGGCTGACAGGAAAACGCAATGCTTACAGCGATCCGACCGGAGAACTCCGGGTCGAAGCTGACTGGTGCAGCGGAAAGATCGGCATGACGGGCCGTTCCTATGCCGGGGCCATGGCTTTCGAACTGGCGTCCATGGGCCTCGAAGGACTGGAAACCGTAGTGCCTGTGGCCGGACCGGCCAGCTGGTACGATTACGCCAACTCCCAGGGCGTTCCCTCCGGACTGCTCACGCGTTACGACGCCATTGCCGACCTGGCTGCCCTGTGCGCAAGCCGTTTCCCCGCCGGGGACGAAACGCTGCAAAAAAATTATGAGGATTACCTGGCCCGGATCCGGGATCGGCAGATCGCGCTGCAGGGGGACTACGGCCCCTTCTGGCAGGAAAGGGATTATTCGGACAGTCCGGATTTCAGGGCGTCGGCGCTGATCGTGCAGGGGCTGAACGACGACACGGTGCATCCCAAACAGTTTGATCTGATGCGAAGCGCTTTCCTGCGCTGCGGATGCGAGGTCAAATGCCTGCTCCACCAGAACGGCCATGTGACACCTGCCAATGAGCAGACCGGCACGGATATCCTGATCAGTGAGCACACCTATACCGAATGGCTGAACCTGTGGTTTACCCATTATCTGCTGGGCGTGGAAAACGGGATCGGCCGGATGCCGGCTTTCACCGTACAGAGCAATATCGACGGCGCTTTCTACGGCACCGACCAATGGATGACGGGCAGCGCGATACGCCTTGA
>JAFRNK010000117.1 GCA_017430225.1 Clostridia bacterium
ATGCATGACAGCCAGTTTCACAGCGTCTTCCTGCGGCTTGACACCCATCAGCTTGCAGACGTTGTAGGAGCCCAGGTGATATTCTTTGCCGGCAACCTCGAAGGAGGGCAGGTCGGTCACGCCCATATTGTCGCCAAGGATATTCTTAATGTCTTCATATGCCCAGGTACCGGTCACGACGATCGCGGCGTTGGAAGAGAACTCGGAAGCGCCGGAGGAACTGAGGTGGAATGGAGAATCGACCAGCTTCTTCATGCCCTTGACAGCGATCAGGCCCTCGGGGCTGTTGAAGGTATCATGCACGGAGATGTAAGCGCCGGTTTCATCAGTCTTCCACTCGGATACACAGCCGGTGGCGAAGAAGAAGGAAGCCAGATACCATGCAGAGGACTGCATCTCAAAGGCGAAATACTTCTGGGCGGCTTCGCAGTCCGCGATCAGCTTTTCCAAGCTGTCGACATCCTCTTCGGGGATGACGGACTTGTCATAGTACATGAAGTAGCCGTTATCAGCGGTCAGCGGGTAAGCATAGAGATCCTCACCAGCCTTGGCCGCAGCGACGACGCTGGGGTCGTTGGCATTGGTTACTTCTTCAGAAGCGGCCTTGCCCAGTTTGGCCAGAGCGCCGGCCTGCACCAGACGGGCGAACTGGTCCTGCGCAAAGCAGTAGATATCGCCGCCAGCGGTAACGTCGGTGATCATGTTGGTCGCAGCATCCGATTCAGACACAGCTTCAATCGTCGCGTTGATCACGATGCCGGCGTCATTGCTGGCGTTGAAGGCAGCGATCTGTTCCTTGGTCAGATCGACGATCGCGTCGGCGACCCAAATGGTCACGTCATAGGTGCCGGCCAGCTGGGACGCGCTGGCAAATGAGCACATCGAAAGCAACATCATAACGGCCAGGAGGATACTGAGAAATTTCTTCATAGGTAATACTTCCTTTCCCATATATTTATTCACAGGCAAAAAGCCTTTGAATCGAATAAATGAATTCTGCTGTGGACTACGAACATATTTTAGCGAATCAAGGACGATTTGTCAATGTTTTTGACAAAAAATACTGTATTTTATCCGGTTTTTGTGTATATAAAAAGGGAGTGTCTGAATCAAGGACACTCCCATTGAAAAACCTGAGGATGGGCAATCAGCCCCACAGCACCGCCAGCGCGGGCACGACCTGCTTTTTGCGCGATACCACGCCCGGCAGGAAGAGGTGGCCTTCCCCTACGTCCTCGCGGCCGAACGCCTGGCGGATGATTTCGCGGTCGCCGTCGTATACCAGCTCGGTCCCTTCGCGAAGCACGTCGGTGATCATCAGGAGGAACATATCGTAATGCTTCTCCTCCTTGAGTTTGTGCATGTGCTCCATGAGTTCATCGAGCCGGTTGAGCACTTTCCCGGTTTCCATCGTCGTAATCTGGGTGATGCCGATGCGGTGGTCCGCCAGATGGAACTCTTTGAAATCTGTCTTCAGCAGCTGGTCGGCAGGCTTGTCTGCCGCCTGGCTCGCGGAGAAGACCTCCTTGCCGAGATCCTCCAGGTCAAGCCCGGCGATCCTCGCCAGCCGCTCCGCCAGCCGGCGGTCACGCGGAGTCGCGGTCGGGGATTTGAACATGACTGTATCGGAGACGATCGCAGCCGCCATCAGGCCGGCCAGTTTTTCACTCGGCATCAGCCCCTGCTCCTGGTACATGGTCGCCACGATCGTGGTCGCGGAACCGACCGGCTCGTTGCGCATGAACACGGGATAACCGGTCATCACGTCGCCGAGGCGATGGTGGTCGATGATGCCGATCAGTTCCGCCTGGTCGAGACCGGGCACGGACTGTCCGACCTCGTTATGGTCCACCAGCACCACACGCTTCCTGCGCGGACGCAGCAGGTGATACCGGCCCAGCGCGCCGACCACGTGGCCCGCTTCGTCCAGTACGGGATAACTGCGGTAGCGGCTTTGCAGCACGATCTCGCGAACGTCGTCCAGGAAATCGTCCAGTTTGAAGGTGACCAGTTCGTCCCGTTCGGCAATGCGGCTGACCGGAATCGCCTGATAGAGCAGCCGCACGGCGCGGTACGCCTCGCACGGGGTCGCGATCAGGCAGGTATTCGAATTGCAGTCGCGGTACTTTTCAGCCAGAGTACTCTGGCAAAGGATCACTGTGCTCGCAGGCAGCTCAAGCGCTTTCTCCAGCACGTCTTCCTGCTGGCCGCAAACGATGATCGAGCCGGGTTTGACACCCTTGAGGGGTTCCCCTGCTGTAGGCAGTGCAATCACCACCTCGCCCGAGATCGTATCAAAAAGCTGGTCTTCGCTGTTCAGCACATGGCCCTCCAGCGCAGCCAGAACGTTGAATACCGGCACATCCTTGACGACCGGCGTCCGGATAGAATCCATGTCGCTCTGGGCGATGCTGCTCGACGTGACGACGCCGTACAGGGTACCGTCCTCGTTCGTCACGGGCAGGATGTTGAAACCTTCCCCGTCCTTCAGGACCTCCCAGGCATGGCTGACCGGCACGTCCTTGCTTAGCAGCGGCGGCTGGTCAAACTCGATATCTTTGACCTGCGTCCGCACCGTCGGCAGGAAGACAGGCGGCTCGAACCCGAAGCGCTTGAGCAGGAAAGTGCTTTCATCATTCAGGTGTCCCAGCCGCGCTGGCACATATCCGTTATCGCCCAGCGCGTTCATCATGCTCGCGTACGCGATGGCGGATACGATCGAGTCTGTGTCAGGGTTGCGGTGGCCGCAGACGTATGTGGTGTTCATGAAAACCCTCCGGTATCTAATGAGAAGCGTTCAGACTTGATCGCGGATCAGCATTCCTCAACGACGATGCGCGTCCCTTCCACGTGCGACACACGGACGTTTTTGCCTTTGTCGATAAACTGGCCCTCAGAAACAACGCTGATCCGCTTGTCCCCGAACAGCATGATGCCGGCAGGACGGAGCATCGTCTCCGTAACGCCTGTATCGCCGACAGCGACTTCAGCTTCAGCCTTGACTTGCTCACCGGTCGTGCTGTCTTCTTTCATGAAGACATTCGCTTTGCTCAGTTTTCCCTTGGATGCCGAACGCAGCGAAATGATCAGGCATATGACGACCAGGATCAGCACCGCGATCAGCATCAGCGAACCCACCATGGCGCCGTAATTGATCCAGGTAAAGGCGACCGCTCCAGCCAGGAGCAGCACGCCGGAGAGCCCCACGAAGCCGAAACCGGGCAGGAACATTTCGATGACGACCAGTACCAAACCGACCAGCAGGCACAGGGCTGTCGGCAGATTATTCACGAAAAACTCCATAAGCAAACCCTCCTGATTTTAATTCCTGATGTCATTATACACGATATCATCTGTTTATTCAACAGTATCGAGCTCAGCCAGCTTGTCCCTGACCGCCTGCAGATCCTGCCAGGCTTCGCGCTTTTTGACGCCGGTTTCGTCCCGCAGGAGCGCCGAGGGATGATAGGTCGGCATGAACCAGATACCGCTTTTGAGCACGAAACGCCCGCGGTCACGCGTCACCCGGAAGTTATCCCCCAGCGTGTACCGCCCCGCGGTCGCGCCGAGCAGCATGATCACCCTGGGGCGCACCAGCGCGAACTGCATGCGTAGATAGGGCAGGCACGCTGCGGCTTCGTCCGGTTCCGGAATTCGGTTGTGCGGAGGACGGCACTTGACGATATTGCAGATGTAAACGTCTTCGCGGTTCATACCGATGCTCAGGAGCATCTTCGTCAGCAGCTGACCCGCGGGGCCGACAAAAGCCAGGCCGCTGCGGTCCTCCTCAAATCCGGGACCCTCGCCGATGAGCATCAGGCGCGCATGCGGATCGCCCTGGCCGGGCACCTTGTGGTTGATCTCCCGGCAAAGGTCGCATTTCTGGCAGGATTCGATCATCTCATTCAGAGAGTCCCAGCTGACATTCATTGAATGCCTCCCAACAGCGTATTCAGGAAAACCGTAGCGCTCTGCCGCACGAAGGTAAAGAGGCTGAACAGCAGCGCCAGCAGCGCAAATACGACCACCGCACCGATCAGCCAGGCATAGAAGTCCCCTACCCGGCTGAGATTCCGCCAGAACCTCAGCCGCTCACGCTTTGTTTTCCGTTCCTCTTCCGCGAAAGGGTCGTACACGTTTTATTCCTCCAGCTGGGGCAGTATGCTCTGGTAGCTGCTCTCATACGCATGAGCGTGCGCGGACTTCTTTTTGACCTGAGCCACTTCCTGGGCGGCTTTGGGAATCAGCTGCACCGTTCCGGCGCCGCCGATACATCCGCCCGGGCAGGCCATGCCCTCCAGCAGGTAGCCGTTCAGCTTGCCGGCTTTCGCGCGCATCAGCATCTTCCTGCAGTCGTTCAGGCCTTCCGCGCGTTCGACATGGATCTCCCGATCCGGCGCGATCTGCTTCAGGCAGTTCACGACGGCGTCCGCTACGCCGCCGCTGACGGAAAAGCCTCTGCCGTCCGCACTGGCGTTCGACGGGACCGGAGAAGCCTCCAGGGCCGCGAAATCCACACCCTTGGCTTCGAACATGCCCATGACTTCCTCAAAGGTCAGCACGAAATCGACATTGCTGCGGATCGTGCGCCTGCTGACTTCCAGCTTCTTGGCGGCACAGGGACCGATGAAGGCAACCTTGCAGCCGGGATGCTCTTTTTTGATGAGACGCCCCGTCAGCACCATGGGCGTCAGCGCCATGCTGATGCACTCCGCGTGCTGCGGGAATTCGCGCTTGGCCATGACGGACCAGGCGGGGCAGCAGGAGGTGCCCATGAACGGCAACTTCTCAGGCACTTCCTTGATGAAGTCCTCCGCCTCTTGGAGCGTGCAAAGGTCCGCGCCGATCGCGACCTCCACGACTTCGGCAAATCCCAGAGCCTTGAACGCCGCCCGCATCTTCTCCGGCGTCAGCTGCTGACCGAACTGTCCGGCAATAGCCGGCGCGATGGCCGCGTAGACTGGCGTGTCGCTGCGGATGGCCTGGATGCACTGGAAAATCTGGGCCTTATCGGCAATCGCGCCAAAGGGACAATTGGCCAGGCACATTCCGCAGCTGACGCACTTTTCCTGGTCGATGTCAGCCCGGCCGTACTCGTCGCTGCGGATCGCTTTCATGCCGCAGGCGACGGCACAGGGGCGCTCGAGGCGCATGATCACGCCGTACTGGCATACGCTCATGCACTTGCCGCACTTGATGCACTTGCTCTGGTCGATGTGGCACTGGCCGCGATCATATTCGATCGCGTCTTTGGGGCACACGTGGCGGCAGGGCTGGGCTAGGCAGCCCTGGCACTGATCGGTGATGACCACCTTGTTGTCCGGGCACTTGTGGCACGCGAATTTGATGATATTGATCAGCGGCGGCTGGTAATACTTTTCCGGATAGACGCATTCGTCAGCTCCCTGGGAAACCGGCGCGTGCTCCGCCGCGGTACGCAGCGGAAGGCCCATGGCCAGGCGCATGCGCTCCTTGACGATGGCACGCTCAAGGAAAACACTTTCACGGTACGTCGATACCTCGCCCGGAATGATGCGGTACGGGATGTTCTCCATGTCGGCGAGGCTGCCATTGTACTCATAGGAGAGTTTCGCCACCTCGGCGAACACCTGCTTGCGGATGTCGTTGATCGACGTATGAATGCCTCTCATGCCCATAATTGTCGCCTCCTAAATATAATCCATCCACGGCAGCGCCTCGTCGTCGCGGCCGGTCAGACTGCCTTCTTCGCTCAAATGCTCAAATCCCTGCTGGCGCAAAGCCTCGTACAGGACGATCGCAACAGAATTGCTGAGGTTCAGCGAGCGCGCTTCAGCGCGCATGGGTATCCGGATACAGCGCTCGTAGACCCTGCTCAGCAGCGATTCCGGCAGGCCCTTCGTCTCGCATCCGAACACCAGCACGTCCTCCGAACCATAACTTACGTCCGTATAAGCCCGTGGCGCTTTTGTCGTCGCGAAATGGTACTGCGCGTCGGGGAACAGTTCCATAAACCGTTCAAACGAAGGGAGCACCCGGATGTTGACCATGCTGAAATAGTCGAGCCCCGCGCGCTTCAGGTACTTGTCCTCCAGCCGGAAGCCCAGCGGTTCGATCAAGTACAAATCCGTCCCCGTCGCGGCGCAGGTGCGCGCGATATTCCCGGTGTTCTGCGGGATCTCCGGCGTATACAGTACGATTTTCATGCGTCGTCCCCCGCCAGCATCTGCCGAAGGCCAAGGATCTGGATATCCGTGATCGCTTCCGTCAGCCTGTCCGGCAGGAAATCCAGTTCACGCAGGTCACGGTCCCAGATCTCAGCGTCGGCCAGAACGGCGTAACTGAGGCTGTCCGCCTGCATATCCCAGCTCAGCCGGGAAAAAGCCGCGAGCGCTATCCCATCCCGGGTCAGGATCCGTCCCTGCATCGCGTCCTGCGGCAGGCCGTATCCGTCTCCCTCACGCCGAATACCCGTGAACAGCATGACGAGCACCGCGAACGCCTGAATCAGCCGGGGCGTGCGGTCATTCAGCAGCGGCAAGATGTGCAGCGTCCAACTGTCGATCAGCCCGTCCGCAAGGTCTGCCACTTTCAGCGACGACGGCTTAAAGGCCAGGTAACGGCAGGCCTGGATGACCGCTTCCTCCCGCCCGTCCGGCGGCATCTGCGGCATGAGCTCGTCCTGCAGCAGGTGCCCAAACCAGGGACGGATGTCCGGATGGTTCATGCAGTCCGCCACCGTATCCAGCCCCATCAGCAGTCCGATCGGGGTCAGGATGCACTCGGCTCTCGCTTTCAGCAGTACCTCGGCGCTGACGACCGAAAACTCCCGCACAGCTGCAAGCCTCCTCAGTTCTGATGATTATTGTTCCAGTCGATGCCTTCGGCTTTCTGCGCCATATAGGCATCGTTTTCCGAAAGACGCCTGACCAGGCGCCAGCTGATCACGAACATCGCGATCACATAAATCACGAACACCGGCACTATGCCGCCCTTGTCCGTATTGGTCGCGATAAAATCGAACGCACCGTGCGCAAGAGCCGGTACGAGCACAGACAGTACGGAAGCCCATTTCAAGCGTTCGTGTTCGCCTGCGATTTCGAATTTCTTCGCACCGCCGTACCAGGTCCCCATCAGCACGGCAAAACAGATGTGCGCGGGTATCGATACGATAGCGCGCATGAACAGCACGCCGCTGCCGTAACGGAACAGGTACAGGATATTCTCTGCCAGCGCAAAGCCCGCCGATACCGCGACCGCATAAACCACTCCGTCAAACGTGCAGTTGAACGCGGGATCGTTCCACGTCCTGCGGCGCAGGATGAAATACTTGCTGATCTCCTCACCGAGTCCGACGACCACAAACCAGTGCAGGATCTGGAACAGCATCGCCTGCTTGCCGGAAAAACGCGTCAGGATGAACAGGCCTGCGCTTTCCAGCAGCATGGCCAACAGCACGGAAACCGCGCCCCAGCCGACCAGCTTCCAGATCATCTGGGACGGTTCCGGTTCCAGCGCGTCCTTTCTCCGGACGTACCAGAGCAGCAGCAATGCCGGGACCACGGCCAGCAGAATCATCCGCAGCAGCGGAAGCGTGAAAACCAACTCGAACAGCAGTTCTATGATCAGCGCCAAAGAAAGCACCTCCCGTACGGATACCAGGAGACCGGTTTTCGCCGGCCGGGAATCATTATATCAGTTTATTATAATACCATAAGATACCGTTCCGCGTCAAACGGCTCGCACCCGGCGTCCTGGCGCAGATACAGCGGATGATGCGGATGGCCTTTTTTGCTGCGTGCCCCGTACGTAACCCACGACGCACGGTACTCCGCGGCGATGCGGACAAAATCCCGCAGCAGTTCTGCCAGATAGGGACGCTTTTCGATCATCGTCCCCCACGCCGCCCAGACAACGGGCTTTTCAGACAGTCCCAGGGCGTAGGCAAAAGCCTCCGCGTTGCCTTCGCGGAGGATATCCGGATACTGCGCCGCCATGTCGTTGGGGTCCGTGGCCCGCTGGGCGCAGAGATTCATCATCATGAAGGAGTCGAACCCGTTATTGAGCGCGATCCGTTCCACGCTCTGCAGGGTCGGGTCCAGATGGTCCGGCCTTGCTGTGGAAGGATTGATGCCGATGCAGATCAGTGGATTCCGGCCCCGCGTGCCAAGCAGATAGCGGTATTCGGTGTAAGCCGGCGGCACGAAGAGCCAGCGGCTGACATCGTAATCGGTCTGAGGCTGCTCAGCCAATGCCAGGGAGTCCTGAAAGGCGCAGATATCCATCCGGTTCAGATCGCAGGCGGGCACATGCCGTCTTCCTACGGGTTCCGTCATCGCGCGGCCTCCTTACTGCTTCAGGCGCTTATCGGATTTGCGGGCCAGCCAGGTGCCGACCGACTGGAAAATCTGGACCAGGATGACCAGCACGATCAGCGCCGCGATCAGGACCGCCTGATTGTAGCGCTGCTGGCCCTGCGTGATCGCCAGGTTGCCCAGGCCGCCGCCGCCGACAGCACCGGACATAGCCGTATAGCCGAGAATGGTGGTGATCGCCGTCGTAAAGCTGGTGATCAGCGACGGCACGCTCTCGGGAAGCATGACGTGGAAAACCGTCTCCCAGGTCGTCGCGCCCATGGACAGGGACATTTCGATGATATTCGGGTTCACCTCGCGCAGGGAGCCTTCCACCAGCCGGGCAACGAACGGGAAGGCCGCGATGACCAGCGGCACGATGACCGCCGCGTTGCCGACCGCCTTGCCGACGATGGCGCGGGTGATGGGCATCAGGACGACGATCAGGATGATGAACGGCGCGGAACGCAGCAGGTTGATGAGTCCGTTCAGGAAGCGCATCAGCGGCTTGGGCAGCGGGCGGAT
Source organism: Clostridia bacterium (assembly GCA_017430225.1). GTDB lineage: Bacteria > Bacillota > Clostridia > Christensenellales > Aristaeellaceae > UBA4246. The sequence goes on from JAFRNK010000117.1 coordinate 8,859, forward strand.
GCCCTTGGCGTCGCCCGTCACCAGGATCACGCCCAGCGGCAATCCAATCAAAATAGCAAACAGCGTCGCCATCAGGGTAATGTAAAGGGTCACGCCAGTCTGCGCCAGGAAGTCTGTTTTGATGACCTCCCACGCCTTCGCCAGCTTGTCCGGATTGAAATATGTCTGGATATAACTGTTCACTGATCAGCCGCCTCCTCCGCTACGGTCTCTTCGTCCGCCCCGTCTTCGCGAGGAGTGTATTCCACGTCGACCTGGATCGTCACCGACGGCGTCGCGCTCAGGTATTTGACCGCCGCAGCAAGCTCGTCCGGGCCGCCCGGGATATTGAGCAGCATATTGCCGTAAACCTTTCCCCCGAGCGTACGTGTGGTCGCCGACAGGATGTTCGCGGCCACGCCGCAGTCCATCGCCATGGAGGCGATCAGGGGCTTCGAAGCGGCGCTCGCGCCCTGGAAGACCAGGCGCACCATCTGCTGATGTTCCGCGCCGAAAGAGTCCATCCCTTCCGTCATGTCGGGATAGACCAGCGCTTTGGTCGCAGCCGCCTTTGGGTTGGAGAAGATTTCGCTGACATCTCCCTCTTCCACGACGGTGCCGCTGTCCAGAATCGCCACGCGGTTGCAGATCTCCTGCACGACGCTCATCTGGTGGGTGATCACGATGATCGTGATGCCCATTTTCCGGTTGATCTCGCGGAGCAGTTCAAGGATCGAATGCGTCGTTTTCGGGTCGAGCGCGGAGGTCGCCTCGTCACAAAGCAGGACTTGGGGATCCGTCGCCAGCGCGCGTGCGATCGCGACACGCTGCTGCTGGCCGCCGGAAAGCTGGGCAGGATAGGCGTTCGCTTTCTGCGGCAGGTCAACGGTCTCCAGCAGGGCCATCGCCCGTTCCTTCGCGTCCGCTTTCGGCATATGGTTCAGCCGGAGCGGCAGCATCACGTTTTCCAGGCAGGTGCGCTGCATCAGCAGGTTGAATGACTGGAAAATCATGGTGATCTGGCGCCTTGCCTGCCGGATCTCCTTTTTGGAAAGCAGGCCCAGGTCCACGCCGTCCCAGATCACGCTGCCCTCGGTCGGCCGCTCGAGCATATTGATGCAGCGCACCAGCGTGCTCTTGCCGGCGCCGCTCATGCCGATGATACCGTATATATCGCCGTCCTCGATGGTCAGGCTGACATGCTTGAGCGCATCCAGCGGCCCATCCGAGGTCACGAAGCTTTTTGACAGATTCCGCAATTCGATCATGTAAACAATCCTCCAGATAAAAAACATCGGCGGTACAGGCCGCCGATGTCTGCGCAGCTTGACAGACTTATTGTAGCGGATTATCCTCAGTCTGTCAAAGACTTTATGATGTTTGCGGATTACTTGGCGGCAATGCCCAGCTTGGCCAGATCAGCCTGCTGGCCGCCGTACAGCGCCATGGGCTCCACGTGGATGCCGGCGATGGTGACCAGGTGCGTGCCGTTGCCGGCGTTGAAGGAATCCTGGTAGGGCTGATGCGCGAAGTAGTTCGCGAACACGTCGCCGTTCTCAACGAATTCGTTGGGGGTCACATAGTCGGTGACTTCCTTGATGTCCAGGGTGATGTTCTTCTCAGCGAGGATCTCGGCAGCGACCTTCAGCACTTCCACGTGCGGCACGGGGGTCGCGGCGACGCTGATCGTGGTGCCGGCCAGAGCAGCATAATCCACAGTCGCGTCAAAGCCGTCGGTGATGTTCTCAACGGTAGCGACAGCGCTGCCGGCATAGGTCGCGTTGATGAAGTCGACCACTTTCTGGCTCTGCAGCGCGGCGGCGAGCGCCTTGGCGGCGTCGCTGTTCTCGTTGCCTTCCTTGACGCTGACCACGTTCACGTACGGGGAATTGGCGTCTTCGATCAGCAGGGAATCCGCCACGGGATTCAGGCCGGCCTGCAGCGCGAAGTTGTTGTTGATGATCGCGTAGTCGACGTCGCCCTTGATTTCAGGCACCAGCGCGGCCTCGACCTCATAGAGCTCGATCTCGATGCCGTCCTTGGTGGAGGCGATATCGTTCTTGGTGGCTTCCAGACCGGCGCCGTCCTTCAGGGTCAGCACGCCGTAGGTCTGGAGCAGCAGCAGGGCACGTCCTTCGTTGGTCGGGTCGTTGGGCACCGCGATGGTCACAGTCTCCGCGAACGCGGAAACAGCGGTCAGGACCAGCAGGGACAGTACGAGCAGAACAGTCAGCAGCTTTTTCATGGGAAATCTCCTTTCAATCATCAATTCATTCTGAATTTGTTTTGCACCCTTATTCCGGAGTACATCGTTCTTCGGCGGTCCGCCGCATTCGGCCGAGCACACTGCCGATGTGAATCATTCTCATTCCCCCTCGCAACGAAAAACAGACGCCTTGCGCGGCGTCTGTCAGTATATAGGAGCAATCTCCCGAATGATCAAATCTGGCAGCAGCCGCAGGTACGCGAAGAAGGGCACATGCACATCCGCATGCACCAACGGCGCATCCCCATCATGGCGTTCAGCTTCATGGCGGCTACTCCTTCCCTCGGAACTGCTATAAACTTAACACAGCCGTTTCACAATGTCAAGCCGGTTTTTTCTCATGCGGCTGTTTTTTTCATGTATCAGGAGCATCACAGACGCGCCGGACAAAAGCGTCCGTTTCGTCCGCAAGCGCGACTTCACTGTCGACGCCGGAAACGCGCGCGGCGTTCACGCAGGCAAAGAGCAGGCCGCCGACCGCCCGGCGCTGTTCCTCGCTCCTGTCCGCGCTCGTCTTCAGCCGCTCGAGAGCCGCGGATACGCGCTCATACGCCTGATTACGGTCCCCGACATTGACACCGGCGCTCTCCGCCTTCCTGAGCGCCTTTTGCGCCCGCATGAGCGGCGGCATGGAATCCGGAATGTCGCTCAGGACGTCGCTGAGCGCTTTCTGGCCGCGTTCCTCACGCTTGATCGCCTCCCAGTTCCGCGTCACCGCTTCCGGCGTATCGGCTTTTGTATCCGCGAAGATATGCGGATGCCGATGGATCATTTTGCTGCAGATCGCGCTCGAGACGTCGCTGAGCGTGAGGGTGCCGTACTGGTCGCCGATGTTCGCCTGGTAAATGACCTGCAGCAGCACGTCGCCGAGCTCGTCCGCCACATGCAGCCAGTCCTCTTCGTTGATGGCCTGCGTGACCTCGTAGGCCTCCTCAATCAGGTAAGGCCGCAGGGATTCGTGGGTCTGCTCCCGGTCCCACGGGCAGCCGTCAGGCGCGCGCAGGATCCGCATGATCTTGACGAGGTCCTGCACAGTATAGCGCTCCTTCGCCATCAGCGCCTGTGGCGCGATGTACAGCGCCGCCGTATGGTCGTACCGGCGCTGGCGGTCCAGGTCCTGCAGGACGATATCCCGTGCCTTGTACCTGCCGGTCCCGGTCGGAGCATACCAGCGGCAGGGGCAGTCCGCGCCGAACCAGTCGATCATGCGCAGCTTGATTTCACCCGCCAGCAGCGCGCTGTCGATCTCCACGATCAGCAACTCCTCGTCGCCAAGCGCGTCCGGCAGACTGTCCCCAGCGCACATCCTGGCGTCCGGATGCGAAAGGCGCAGCTCGTCAAACAGGCCGACGCCGGGAATGAGCCTGACCGCTTCCGGCGCTTTCTCCCGGAGCAGCCGTACGCTCTCGTCCCACTGCGCGTCCAGCACGGCGTATGTCACCGCCGACTTTTTCGCAGCCTCCAGCACGGCGCCGGTCAGCGCCTCGTTCAGCCCGTCAAAATCTTCCGCCGCTTCATAGAGCGGATCGAGGGATTCGTACGCGATGCCCTGCTCTTCGAGATAGGCGGCTACCGGCGTCTGGGCCGTACGGAGGATCACACGCGGGGATGCTTTCATCGTTTCGAGCGACCCAAGCGTCAGCCCGTCGGCACGGTTGCCCAGACTGACTACGGTGATCGTTTTCATGCCTGTCCGCTCCTTTCGTAACGTGAAAGCCATACCGTCAGGACGGCGATGTCCGCCGGGGAAACACCCGGAATGCGGGAAGCCTGGCCCAGCGTCGCAGGCTGCTGCCTGCTCAGCTTCTGCCTGGCTTCGATCCGAAGCCCGGAGATGTCCTGATACGGCAGGTCAGCCGGCAGCGCTTTCTGCTCCACGGCGCGCGCCTGTTCGATGCGCGCCTGTTCCTTGCTCAGATAGCCTTCGAATTTGATCTGCAGCTCCGCCTCTTCGACGGCCGCCGAAAGATATCTTCCCCACTCTGCTGGAACAACAAGATGCTCTTCAGGCCGGCGCAGAACGGCGTCCATGCGCTTATCCCGGATCCGCCTGACCAGGTCATCGATCTGCGCAGCCTTTTCTTCGGTCCTGCGCATACGTTCGTCCGTCGCAAGACCGAGCCGGCGCGAAATCTCCGTCAACCGCAGGTCCGCGTTGTCCTGCCTCAAATAGAGGCGGTATTCGGCGCGGCTGGTCATCATGCGGTAGGGTTCGTCCGTTCCCTTGGTCGTCAGGTCGTCGGTCATGACGCCGATATAAGCCTGGTCGCGGCCCAGTGAGAACGGGGCCTCCCCACGCAGGTACAGAACCGCGTTCATGCCGGCGATCAGGCCCTGGGCTGCCGCTTCCTCATAGCCCGACGTGCCGTTGATCTGGCCCGCGGTATACAGCCCTGGGACATGCCTGACGCCGAGCGAAGCGTTCAGCGCGGTGGGGTCGATGCAGTCGTACTCGATGGCGTAGGCGAGTCTGGTCAGAACCGCGCGGTGCAGGCCGCGGATCGAATGGTACATCTCGTTCTGGACCTGGCGCGGAAGGCCGCTCGACATGCCCTGGATATACCATTCCGGATAGTCGAGCCCTTCAGGCTCGATAAACAGCTGGTGCCGGTCCTTGTCCGCAAAGCGGATGACTTTGTCCTCGATCGAGGGGCAATACCTCGCGCCCGTGGAATGAAGCTTGCCCGAGTACATCGGCGCCAAATGGATGTTGTTGCGGATGATCTCATGGGTACGCTCGTTCGTCCAGGTCAGATAGCAGACCGCGCGGTTGACCGGCGACACGTCCGTCATGAACGAGAACGGCGTCACGGGTTCGTCGCCGTTCTGCACTTCCATTTCGTCAAAGTCGATGCTCCGCGCGTCTACGCGGGCCGGCGTGCCGGTCTTGAAGCGCCGGATCTCAAGCCCGCAGTCCAGCAGCGAAGCGGAGAGATGGTTGGCAGGCAGGAGTCCCTGGGGCCCCTGGTCCCACATCTGATCGCCGATGATGATCTTGCTTTTCAGATATACGCCCGTGCAGACGACCGCCGCGGAGCATTCGATGATGCCGCCGTCCTGCGTCTTAACGCCGCTCACTTTTCCGTTCTGCAGGAGGATCTCAGCGGCTTCCGCCTGGACGACCGTCAGATGCTGCTGCCGGAACAGCGCTTTCAGCATACGCATGTGATAGGCGCGCTTGTCCTCCTGGGCGCGCAGAGAGCGCACCGCAGGCCCTTTGCCCGTATTGAGCATCCGGCCCTGGATCAGCGCGTCGTCCGCCGCCAGGCCCATTTCGCCGCCCAGCGCGTCCACCTCGCGCACCAAATGGCCTTTCCCTGTGCCGCCGATCGACGGATTGCACGGCATCAGGCCGACCGATTCCAGGTTCAGCGTCAGCAGGACAGTATCCATTCCCATCCGGGCCGCGGCAAGCGCCGCTTCGCACCCGGCGTGTCCCGCACCGATCACCGCTATCTGTGTCTTCATGAATTCGCCTCTGTCCAAAGAACTCGCCCCGTCTCGCAGGCGGAGCGCCGCCGCAGCTGCGGCAGCTTTCTTATGATAACCAATCTCTCAGAAACTTGCAAGCGTTTGTGTGAAAAAACGGGCAATAATGAGACGCATACTTGTTTTATCGGTCGGGTGAAGTTATAATGCTCAGGTAACAACAACGGGTTCACAGGAGGATTGACCATGCAGGCAGAAGCAACGTTCCGTCAGGAAAGGCTTAAAAAGCACCTGACTTATGACGTCTGGAAATATCTGTTGGTCATCGTCGCATGCTGGATGGGCTGGGAATTGCTGTATACGGCGACCGCCTACCGCTCCCCTCAGGAAAAGCGGATCGACGTAATGATCATGAGCGCCACCGCTTCCGACGAACTCTTCGAATCCTTTTTGAAACCCATCTGGGAAGAAGCCACCCCGGATATGGAACTGGTGGAAGGCGTAACGCTCCTGCCCGGCGGCGTGGACGACTACTATTCGAACATCAACCTGACCGTAAAACTGGCCGCCGGTGAAGGCGATATCTACCTGCTGCCGCAGGATACCTTCAAACAGCTGGCGCTGAACGGCGCTTTTGTCGGACTGGACCAGTATATCGCCGACGGACTCATCAACATCGACGGCCTGGAGGTCGACAAGGCCCGTCTGACCCTGGTGGATGAGGATACGGGAAAAGCAACGACTCAGCTTTTTGGCATCCCGACGGATCTTTTGTACGGATACATGGACGGGCTGCAGTTCGACAACCGGAACGCGGTCATGGCCATCGCCGTCAATAACGGCAACGAAGACAACGTCGTCACTTTCTTCAACGCCCTGCTGCAGGCAGGCCGCGGCGAAATGCCCGAGTGGCTCCGGGATGCGGAGGCCAAGCCTGATGCCTGATTCCAATCTCCGGACCGACCCTGTCGGCGTATTCGACAGCGGCGTCGGCGGCCTGAGCGTTCTGGGCGAAGCCGTACGCCAGCTCCCGGGTGAAGACTTTATCTACTACGGCGATACCGGAAACGCGCCTTACGGCACGAAAGATCCCGATACCGTCCGCCACCTCGCATTCGATGTCGTTGAAAAACTCCGCAGCCAGCGCGTCAAAGCCATCGTGATCGCCTGCAACACCGCGACCGCCGAGGCTGCGAAAGAACTCCGGGCGTATTACAGCTTTCCCATCATCGGTATGGAACCGGCCCTGAAACCCGCTTCCGAGCTCAAAGAGCCGGGACTGCGGCTGGTGCTGGCGACCCCCGGCACCCTGGGCAGCGAAAAATACGCGCGCCTGTACGCGCGTTTCGGCCGCAACGCCGTGTCCCTTCCCTGTCCTGGGCTCATGGAATTCGTCGAAGCGGGCGATCGCGGCTCCGAACAGCTGCGCGCCTATCTGAGTACCTTGTTCGCGCCATACATCGGTCAGCCTGTCGCGGCCGTCGTCCTCGGCTGCACGCACTATCCCTTCATCAAACCGCTGATCCAGTCGTTTTTCCCGGCAGCGACCAGGGTGCTCGACGGGAACGCAGGCACCGTGCGCCAGCTCAGGCGCGTGCTCGACCGCGAAGGCCTCCTGAACCCCGGAGACACCGGCACCGTCAGCCTGCAGACCAGCGGTACGGAGCAGACACTCAGCCTGATGAAGGCCATGTTTATCGAAGCAAAAGAAATGACCGATCCGGAAACAAACTGAAGTCTGTTTCTGGATCGGCTTTTTGTTTTTGACGCTTTGGCTGACGGGCTCAGCGTTTTCCCTGCTTTGCCCGTTCAGCTTCCTTCCAGGACTTGATCGACGCGAGGCGTTCGCCGTATCTCGGCTCCAGCCCCTGATCAGTGGGATGATAATAAGTCTTGTTTTTCAGACTGTCAGGCAGACACTGCATGGCAGTCATTTTTTCCGCGTAATCGTGGGCGTACTGGTATCCCTTACCATAATCCAGGTCTTTCATGAGTTGCGTCGGCGCGTTGCGGATCACCAGCGGCACCGGCTCGTCCAGCATGTTCATGGCGTCCGCCTTCGCCTCCATATAGGCGACCTCCATCGCGTTGGACTTCGGCGCCAGAGAGAGATAGACCACGATCTCGGTCAGATGGACGCTGCATTCCGGCATACCGATGAAGTGGCAGGCCTGGTAGGCCGCGACCGCCAGTTCCATCGCCCGCGGGTCGGCCAGTCCGACGTCCTCCGCCGAAAAGCGGACGATCCGTCGCGCGATGTACAGCGGGTCTTCACCCGCCTCCAGCATCCGGCTGAGCCAGTATACCGCGGCGTCGGGGTCGGAATTCCGCATGGATTTGTGCAGGGCGGAGATCAGGTTGTAATGTTCTTCGCCCTTTTTATCGTACAGCAGGGATTTCTTGCTGGTGCACTGCTCCACGGTCTCCTGCGTGACATGAACCGTCTGGCCATCCAGATTTCCGTTCAGCACCGCCATTTCGAGCGTTGAAAGCGCCATGCGCGCATCGCCGTTCGCGAACGCGGCGATGATGTCGATCACGTCGTCCGGCATGTCGATCTGCTGGGTGCCGAAGCCTCTCTCGTCCGTCAGGGCACGGTGCAGGAGAACGGATATGTCCTCCTGTGTCAGCGCGTTCAGCACGAAGACCTTGCACCGGGACAGGAGCGCGCCGTTGACCTCGAAGGACGGGTTTTCGGTCGTCGCGCCGATCAGGATGATGCTCCCGCGCTCCACAAAGGGCAGGAAAGCGTCCTGCTGCGCCTTGTTGAAACGGTGGATTTCATCCACGAAGAGGATCGTACGCTCACCGAAGCGGCGCGCGGTTTCCGCCTCCTCCATGACGGCGCGGATCTCCTTGATGCCGCTGGTCACGGCAGAGAAGTCCGTAAACCGGCTCTTGGTGCGCCGCGCGATGATCCGCGCCAGCGTCGTTTTGCCGACGCCCGGAGGCCCCCAGAAGATCATGGAGGATATCGTATCCGCTTCGATCAGGCGGCGGAGGATCTTGCCCTCGCCCAGCAGGTGCTGCTGGCCGATGTATTCGTTCAGGTCCCTCGGCCTCAGTCTCGCCGCCAGCGGCTGGGTATTCGGATCGTCAAACAGAGTCGGCTGCTGCATGGATCAATCTCCTTATCAGACTGCTGATCATCCGAGGATGGTCTGCAGTCTCTCTTCCTGGAACTGGTTGGTATACAGGCGCCAGTATACGCCCTTCTTTCGGAGCAGTTCCTTGTGGGTGCCGTCCTCGATCATCTTCCCGCCTTCGATCACGAGGATGCGGTCAGCGTTGCGAATCGTGGACAGGCGGTGCGCGATAATGAAGGAAGTACGGTCGCTCAGCACCTTGCCGATCGCTTCCTGGATGATTGCCTCCGTCTCGGTATCGACCGACGACGTCGCTTCGTCAAGCACGAAGATCGCTGGCTGCGCGAGCAGTGCGCGTGCAAACGAAATCAGCTGCTTCTCGCCGGTGGAAAGCCGGCTGCCGCCTTCACCAACTTCCGTCTGGTATCCCTTTTCGAACTTGAGGATAAAGGGTTCCGCGTTGACCAGACGAGCGGCTTCCATCACCTCTTCGTCGGTCGCGTCAAGGCGGGAATAACGGATGTTTTCCATGATCGTGCCCGAAAACAGGTGCGGCTCCTGAAGCACGTAGCCCAGGTGGCTCTGCAGCCAGAGCTGGCTGCGCTCGCGGTAATCGGTGCCGTCGATCAGGATGCGGCCCGCTGTGGGCTCATAGAAGCGGCAGAGCAGGTTCACGATGGTGGATTTGCCCGCGCCGGTCGCACCGACCAGGGCGATCGTCTGCCCCGCTTCGACGTGCAGGTTGAAGTCGGTCAGCACGCGTTCGCCGTCCTTGTACTGGAAGTCGACGTGTTCAAAGGTGATATCGCCCTTCAGGTCGGGCCAGTTCTCGCGCCTGGGATCAAAGCTGTCTCCGAAGCGGGCGATGACTTCAGGCGTATCCTGGATGTCAGGCTCCGTCTCGATCAGGAACACCACGCGCTCCGCCGCCGCTTGCGCGGACTGCATTTCGGAGAAGGTTCCCGCGATGGACCGGATCGGCTCGAACAGCTGGACCGTATAGTTGACGAAGAGCTGCACGGTGCCGAGAGTCATCAGGCCCTGCAGGGACATCTCGCCGCTCTTCCACAGCGCGTACGCAGTGGCGACGGAGCCCAGGGACACGACGATCGGCATGTAGAGGGACGAGAGCGACGCCGCGTGGACCGCCGTCTTGCGCATCTTCTGGGTGAGCTCCGAGAACTCGCGCATGTTTTCATCCTCGCGCACGAGTGTCTTGGTGGTTTTGGCGCCCATGATGCCTTCGTTGAAAGCGCCTGTGATCTGGCTGTTCAGCTTGCGTACCTGGCGATGCGCCTTGAGGATGCGCTTCTCGAAGAAATCCGTCACGAACATCAGCGGGATGATGACCAGCAGGACGATCAGCGTCAGCTGCCAGTTAAGCACAAACATCACGCCCATGCCCAGTACCAGCACGACGGTGCCCCAGACGAGGTCGACCAGGGACCAGCCGACCGTCTCCGAAAGGCGAACCGCGTCGCTGGTCAGGCGCGTCATCAGGTAGCCGACCGGCATCCGGTCAAAGTAGGAGAACGGCAGTTCCTGCAGTTTGCGGAAGCCCATCTTCCTGAATTCGTAGCAGATACCCGTTTCCACCCGTCCGCCCAGATAAAGGAAGCGGAAGATGGCGAGCACCTGCAGCAGCACCAGGGCGACGTACACAGCCGTAAAAGCCGGCACTCCGTCCATATTGCCCGCGGGGATCAGTTCGTCGATGGCGTAGCGCGTCATCAGCGGGAACGCGATATCGATGACGGCCGTCAGCACCATCCACAGGCAAAGCCTGATCAGTTTACCGTAATAAGCAGGCGTCAGGCGCAGGATCTTCTTCCACAGGCTGAAAGAAAACTTCTGCGTATAGTCCTGCTCCTGAATCGTTGAGGACATATCTATTATACCTCCGATAAGAGCTCGTTTTCAAGTGAAGTTTGGATCTGGTAGACCCGCCTGTACAGCCCGTCCTCATGGATCAACTCGTCGTGCGTGCCCTGCTGCGCGACGCAGCCGTTTTCAAGGACGATAATGCGGTCGGCGTCTTTGAGCGTGTTCACGCGGTGGCTGATGATAATGGTGGTCACATCCTTGCGCCGGTTCTTGAGCGCCGCGCGGATCTCGGCGTCGGTCTGCGTATCCACGGCAGAGAGGGAGTCGTCGAAGATCAGGATGCTGTTGTCCTTGAGCAGGGTCCGCGCGATGGCCAGGCGCTGTTTCTGGCCGCCGGAGAGGGTCACGCCGCGTTCGCCGACGACGGTGTCAAAGCCTTTTTCGCTTTCCAGGATAAAGCTGAGCGCCCCGGCGTCGCGGACGGCGTGGTCCACATCCGCTTCCGTGATCGACGGACGCGCGATGCTGACGTTTTCACGGATCGTGCGCGAATACAGGAAGGGTTCCTGCAAAACCAGGCCGATGTGCTGCCTGAGCCACGCGCGGTCGATGTTCTTGATGCTGACGCCGCCGATCCGGATATCGCCTTCCGTCAGCGGGAACAGCCGCTGGAGCAGGTAAGCGATGGTCGACGTGCCCGAACCGGTCGCGCCGAGGATGGCGACGGTCTCCCCGCTGCGGATCGTCATATTGAGGTCGCGCAGCACAGGTTCGTCGCCATAGCCGAAAGTCACGTGGGAAAACTCGATATCTCCATTCAGTTCAGGCTTCAGGGCGCCCTTCTCCTCCGGCTCAGTCGGCTCATCCAGGATCTGGCCGATACGATCCAGAGCGACCATGCTCTTGCCGGCATCGGACAGGATGCGCCCAAGCTGCCGGATCGGGAAAAGCAGCTTGCCCACATAAGTCGTATAGATGACCATCACGCCCAGGGTGATCTCTCCGCTGATGACCGCGGAAAGGCAGACCAGCAGCGTGATCATGGACTGCGTCATACTCAGGAAGTCGCCGGTCGCCCAGTAGATCGCCAGGAGCAGATTGACGCGGAAGTTCTTGTTGGCAAGGTCGGTCACCTTGTCGTTGAACTTGTCGATTTCAAACGCCTGTCGCCCGAACGCGCGGACCACGCGGACGCCGGTCAGGTTTTCCTGCAGCACGGCGCTCATGCGCCCTTCCGCTTCGTCCGACGCGCGGAACGCCTTGATGACCCACTTGAAGAACAGGAAGGCGAACACGAACAGCGCCGGCACCACGATCATGGACAGGAGCGTCAGCCGCACGTTCCTGCCGAACAGGACGACGAGCGCGGTCACGATCATAAAGACCGCGTTGATGACGGACATCAGTTGCATCGCCAGGAAACGGCGCACCGTATCGACGTCCGAAGTGCAGCGCTGCACGAGGTCGCCCGTCTCAGCGCGCATATGATAGGAAAACGGCAGGCGCTGGATATGGTCATAAAGCATATTTCTCAGGTCGCGGGAGACGTTTTCGCCCGCCTGTGCCTGGAAGCGCCCCTTGCCGTAAGAAAACACGCCGTTCAGCAGGTTCAGCCCCACGATGGCCAGGCCCACCAGATAGAGGTGGTGGACCACATAATCCTGGTCGGCGTAGACGCCGATCAGTCCTGTCATGAATCCCGGCAGCACGCTCGGCTTGCCGGACAGATAGTGGTCCAGCGTTTCCGCCAGGACCAGCGGGATAATATAATCCAATACCACACAGGCCACGGTGCAGACGAACGCGCCGAGGAACCAGATGACGTTTTTACGGAAAAGCTGTTTTACCAGCGATTTACGATGCATGGTCAGTCTATCCTCCAAAGCAAATCAAAAAAACCGGTCCGCGTCCCCATGCGCAGCCGGCAAACAAACAGTCTGAGCCTATTTTAAGAGGCTGTCGGCATACAAAGACAACGCAAAGGAACCTTCGTTCTGTACTTTCATTTCAATTTCGCTCCTTCTCCGCATGCCGTTCGCCTCCTTTCAGTAAAATTTGAGCGTGTTCAGTATAACTGACAAAGACCGAATTGTCAACGGGTTTATTGATTGTGTTTTTTCTCTGTATGTAGGATTACAATACATCTTGGACAAGTGAATAAAAAAGAGTGCAAGGCAAGCGTCAATCGGTTATAGTTGAGCTGCGACACAAAACCAAACGAAAGGAGCTTACCTTGCATGACAACTATAACACAAGACATGAGGTA
>JAFRNK010000118.1 GCA_017430225.1 Clostridia bacterium
ATCCGGCCTGAGGATCAACCGCTATGACATTGTTTTGAGCCAGGTATCTGAGATGCTGGCCTCGCAGCCCCGAAAGGATTGACAACGGCGGCCTTATTTTACTTTCCTTTTGCATTGTTTGGAGTAATGGCCAATCCTGATCCGGGCTTCCCAATGACCTTGCAACATCCTGTCCTGACTGGTATAATGAGTCGGCGGCGTTTAAAACTATCATTTGCCGCGCAAGGGAGTGCTAATGGACAGGCAGGAAGCCCTGAAGATTTATGCGCAGGGAGTTTCGCGGGAGCGTGAGTGCTATCTGGAGCAGCGCGTCCTGCAGAAAGCCGGGCGTATGTCGCATCAGGAAAAAACGAAATATGTCCAGAGCCAGGGTTTTGAAAACGCTGTTTATCAGCTCAAGCGCCGGGACAAGGTCTATCAGGGCCTCCAGCGGGGTGAGCTTTCTTCGGATTTCTATCAGACAGAATTCGACACGCTGGCGCCGCTGATCATCGAAGAGGCGGAACGGGGGAATCCGGTTTCGCTGCCTTTCCTGCGCTCAGTGGCGAAAAGCAGGATCTCCCTTTCGCGCGCTCACACCGCGCTTGGGCTTATGGAGCAGGCTGCGCCGGATCTCTACTACAAACGGAATTTCAAACGTTTCGTGCGCATGGCGGACAGCATGACGGAGCGCTTTCTGCTGCACGTAGACGTGACTGAGCGTGTTCCGCGCGACAAGCCCATGATGCAGGTGGCGCTCTATGTCCAGAAACGCGCCTTCGGCCGCGGCATCTCAGCCGAAACGGTCGACCGGGCTTTCCAGCCGAATTCGTTGGCGGCAGTGCTTCAGCGTGAGATCGAGCGCGAATATCCGGAACTGAGGGTATGCGGAAAGATCTGCAACCCCGCCGGGGAAACGGTATCCGCTATGCTCAGTGCGGATACAGCCCGGGCAAGGCAGCATATCTGTGCAGAGATCCGGCGGCAGTTCCCGCAGAAACGGATCCAGCGCCTGCTCAGACAGAACGATCATATCGTCCGCCTTCAGAAACAGTTTGACGAAAGCAATACCCGGGAGCAGAGACTGCGCGACGCACTGCTGAGCGCCGTGCCGGAGCATTACCGCGACCTGTATCCGCTGGCCCGGCAGATGCAGCGGCACTTTTACCTGCACCTTGGGCCGACCAACTCCGGCAAGACCCACGAGGGCGTGCAGCGCCTCAAATACGCGCAGCAGGGCATCTATCTGGGGCCGCTGCGCCTGCTGGCGGCTGAACAGTTCGATACTTTGAACATGCAGGACGTTCCCTGCTCGCTGGTCACGGGGGAAGAACGGATTCTCGTGCCCGGCAGCCGGGTGCAGGCTTCCACCGTGGAAATGGCGGATCTGAAAAAGCACTACGACGTCGCCGTGATTGACGAGTGCCAGATGATGGCCGACCGTGACCGCGGGGGCGCATGGACGGCGGCGATCCTCGGCCTGTGCGCGGACGAGATCCATGCCTGCGCTTCCCCGGACGCGGAAGGCCTGCTGACGGGCATCATCCGCGAGTGCGGCGACGACCTGACCGTCGTTAGGCACGAGCGTATGACGCCTCTGCAGCTGGAAAAGGAATCCTTCCACTTTCCGGGCTCCGTGCGTCAGGGGGACGCGCTGATCGTGTTCTCCAAGGCGCGGGTGCACGCTGTGGCGGCGGAACTGAGAAGCAAGGGCTATCGGGTTTCGCTGGTCTACGGCGCGCTGCCGCCGGATGTGCGGCGTGACCAGGCGCAGCGTTTCCAGCGCGGCGAAACGGAAGTGGTCGTCTCCACGGACGCGATCGCAATGGGCATGAACCTGCCGATCAAGCGCGTGGTCTTCCTGGAGTCCGAAAAGTACGACGGGGATATCACCCGCACGCTGACGGACGCGGAGTTTAAGCAGATCGCCGGGCGTGCGGGCAGGTACGGCATCTATGATATCGGGTATGTGAACGCCTACGGTTTCAAGCCCCTGCTGGCCCAGGCGCTCAGAAACCCGCTGTTGCCGCTGACGGAAGCGGTCATCCGCTTTCCCGAATCCCTGCTGGGCATCCCGCTGCCGTTGACGCAGATCATCAACCAGTGGCTCATGATGGAGGACAAAGGCTGCTTCTCGAAAGCATCTACCGTCCGCATGGCTACGCTGGCCGCAATGCTGGAGAACGACCGTACCGATAAAGCGCTCCTGTATCGTTTTCTCTGTATCCCCTTCGACGAGACGGAACCGGACCTGCTGACCCGCTGGAAAGCCATGTATCAGGCCGAATGCCGGCACGAGCACGCGCAGATCCTGGAGGAGATCCCGGAATCCCTGGTGCCGGAGGATTGCACCGTGTTCATGCTGGACGGTCTGGAGGCGGATTACCGGCGCTGCGATCTGTATTACAATTACGCACGGCTTTTCCTCTCCGAACCGGATGAAATCCTGAACGAGATCCAGCGCCGGAAAGATCTGATCTCCCAGGGGATCATCCACATCCTCTCCACTCAGAAACTGAGCGCCAGAACCTGCATTTCCTGCAAACGCCGCTTGCCCTGGAACTGGCCTTACAGGCTGTGCGACAACTGCTACAAACGGCAGACGGGCATCAGATATCACGGCAACCGCAGGAATTAAGTCATAGGGTAGAAGTTAGTTGCCTTATGCTTTTTTCTTTGTTTTTAATGTCTTACAAGTTTGGGCTGCCTGCAGTTTTTCCGCTCTTTTCTCCATAATTGGTGTTTTTTTTGCCGAAGTGCTTGAAATAAGCGGGTTTTCAGGTTATAATAAATTGTTGACGGAAAGTGTCTGTCATCGACACGTTCATATACCAAGATAACAAGGAGGATAAACAATGGCAAAAAAGTATGTGTATCGCTTTGAAGAGGGCAACGCGAACATGCGTGAGCTGCTCGGCGGCAAGGGCGCCAACCTCGCCGAAATGAGCCGTATGGGTTTTCCGGTTCCTCCGGGATTCACCGTAACGACTGAAGCCTGCACCAAGTATTACGAAGACGGCAAGAAGATCGCGCCTGAAATCGAAGAACAGATTTTTGCTTCCCTCGCGAAGTCCGAAGAAGTCATCGGCAAGAAGTTCGGCAGCGAAGATGATCCTTACCTGGTTTCCGTCCGCTCCGGCGCGCGCGCTTCCATGCCCGGCATGATGGATACCATCCTGAACCTGGGCCTCACTGACGTTTCCGTCAAGGGTCTGGCCAAGAAGACCAATAACCCGCATTTCGCTTATGACGCCTATCGCCGTTTCATCGCGATGTTCTCCGACGTCGTTATGGAAATCCCGAAGAGCGAATTCGAAGCCGTTCTGGACGAATTCAAGGAAAAGCGCGGCGTGAAGTTCGACCGTGACCTGTCTGCGGAAGACCTGCAGGAAGTCGTGGCGCGCTTCAAGGAAATCTATAAGAAACACAAGGGCGTTGATTTCCCGCAGGATCCCAAAGTGCAGCTGATGGAAGCGGTCAAGGCCGTGTTCCGCTCCTGGGACAACCCGCGCGCGATCTACTATCGCCGCATGAACGACATCCCCGGCGACTGGGGCACCGCTGTCAACGTGCAGAGCATGGTGTTCGGCAACATGGGTGAGACCTCCGGTACCGGCGTCGCCTTCACCCGCAACCCCTCCACCGGCGAAAAGAAACTGTACGGTGAGTACCTGCTCAACGCGCAGGGCGAAGACGTTGTCGCGGGTATCCGTACGCCGTCTCCCATCAGCCACCTGGCCGAGCAGATGCCCGAAGTGTATCAGCAGTTCGTGGATACCGCCAACAAGCTGGAAGCGCACTATCGCGACATGCAGGACATGGAATACACCATCCAGGAAGGCAAGCTCTTCATGCTCCAGACCCGCAACGGCAAGCGCACTGCCCAGGCCGCGCTGAAGATCGCCGTTGACCTGGTGGACGAAGGCGTGCTCTCCGAGCAGGAAGCTGTGCTGAAGGTCGAGCCCAAGCAGCTGGACAGCCTGCTGCACCCGGCGTTCGACGCGGATGCCCTCAAGAAGGCGCCCGTTATCGCGAAGGGCCTGCCCGCATCTCCTGGTGCCGGCGCCGGCGCGATCTACTTCACCGCTGAAAAAGCGGCTGAGCATGGCAAGAACAAGGAAAAGGTCATCCTCGTCCGTAAGGAGACCACTCCCGAAGATATCGAAGGCATGGACTTCTCCCAGGCGATTCTGACCGCGTTTGGCGGCATGACCTCCCACGCGGCGGTCGTTGCCCGCGGCATGGGCCGCGCGGCTGTCGTAGGCTGCGGCGACCTGAAGTTCAACGCTGACGAAACCGCCGTGACTATCAACGGCAAGGAATACCGCGAGGGCGACCTGATCTCCGTCGACGGCTCTACCGGCAACGTGTATGACGGCCTGATCCCCACCGTGGAAGCTTCCATTTCCGGCGATTTCGCCCGCTTCATGGGCTGGGCGGACGCTGCCCGCAAGCTGCGTGTCCGCACCAACGCGGATACCCCGCGCGACACCAAGCAGGCCGTCGCGTTCGGCGCGGAAGGCATCGGCCTCTGCCGCACCGAGCACATGTTCTTCGAAGCTTCCCGTATCGCGGCTGTCCGTGAGATGATCCTCGCCGACACCAAGGAACAGCGTGAAAAGGCCCTGGCCAAGATCCTGCCGATGCAGCAGAGCGACTTCGAAGCCATGTACAAGGCGCTGGAAGGCCGTCCGATGACCGTGCGTTATCTGGATCCGCCGCTGCACGAGTTCGTGCCGCACCTCGACATGACTGAAGAAATCGAGGAGCTGGCCAAGAACCTGGGCCGCACCGTGGAGGAAGTCAAGCAGAAGATCAACGCGCTGCATGAATCCAACCCGATGATGGGTCACCGCGGCTGCCGTCTGGCCGTCACCTATCCCGAAATCGCCGAGATGCAGACCCGCGCCGTACTGCAGGCTGCCATCAACGTGATGAGGGAATGCGGCTATAACATCGTGCCCGAGATTATGATCCCGCTGGTCGGCTCCAAGAAGGAACTGGCCTTCGTCAAGAAGATCGTCGACGAGACCGCGAAGAAGGTATTCGAAGAGCAGGGCGTGACCCTGCAATATCACGTCGGCACCATGATCGAGATTCCGCGTGCCGCTATCACCGCGGACGAGATCGCTGAAGAAGCTGAGTTCTTCTCCTTCGGCACCAACGACCTGACCCAGATGACCTTCGGCTTCTCCCGTGACGACGCAGGCAAGTTCCTGGGCTCCTACTACGAGAACAAAATCTTCGAGTCCGATCCCTTCGCCCGCCTGGATCAGGATGGCGTTGGCAAGGTCGTGAAGCTGGCTGCGGAACTCGGCCGCAAGACCCGCCCCGACATCAAGCTGGGCATCTGCGGCGAGCACGGCGGCGATCCGTCCTCCATCAAGTTCTGCCACAGCGTGGGACTGAACTATGTTTCCTGCTCACCGTTCCGTGTACCGATCGCGCGCCTTGCTGCTGCTCATGCCGCGATTGAGGAAAAGCTGGCGAACAAGTAATCCCCTTAATTCCACACAGCGTCCGCTATATCAGCGGGCGCTGTTTTCTTGCTAAAGATTACAAATATTTTTCGAAATTGTTACAAATTATGTTTGACATTCTGAATCTGTTCCGATATAATAGGTATGTCTATAATTTCCATCACTGATGATGCGAAACAGAAGGGAGCGCAGAACAGAATGGCTGATGACAAGAAAAAGGATGCCTATACCAGGCTGGGACATATACTCATCGTTCTGATTGTTTTGACCGCGATCGCTGCGATCGGCTTCTTTTATGCGAAGAACACCGTGGACCAGCAGCTGGCCCAGCTGCAGCAGCAGCGTGACGAGCAGAACGCCGCGCGCATCGAGATGCGCGAACAGTGGCTCAAGGAGCAGGAAGCGGCCCAGGCCAAGCCTGTGGACGAAAGCTGGCCGCAGCCTAATCCCGAAGGCTGGGACATCGTGGATATCAGTTCTTTCGACGTGAAGAACGGCAGCAATGTGGAGATTGAGCGCAGCACGCTGGAAACGAGCGGCATGATGCTGGTGAACCGCTGGCACTATCTGCCTTCCGACTTTACCGACGAACGTTTTGAGACCGGGGACGAGCTGATCAGCATTATGACCCAGTCCGGCGCGGACGGCTTCGCGATTCAGACGACCAATCGCAGCGTGCGGCTCCAGACACCGGCATATCACCATCTGCTCGCGATGCTGAAGGCGGCGAAGGACGATGGCCTTGAGAACTTCATGATTCAGGAAGGCTTCCGCACCAACGCGAGACAGACCGAATACTTCCTGGCTGAACAGGCCAAGTGGGAGAATCGTTACACCGGTGAGGTCCTGATCGAAAAAGCCCGTGAGAGCGTCAACGTACCCGGCACCAGCGAATACCAGACGGGCCTCTCCTTCAATCTCCGCCGCCTCAAGAACGGTGATAGCGAATTCAACAATGTGAAGTTCATTGAATCCGAGCATTTCTCCTGGCTGTGGAATCATTCCTGGGAGTACGGTTTCGTGTTCCGCTTCCCGGTCAGCGGGTATCCGACGGCTTCCGCGACCGATAAGTCCTGGAAGACGGGCGAAAGCAAGAAACTGATGATTTTCCGCTATGTCGGCGAAGCGCCCGCGGCTGTCATGCACCAGAAAGACTTCTGCCTCGAAGAAATGATCGATTATATCGCGGCGCATCCGCATCTGGCGGTTTATCAGAACGGCGAACTCAAGTATGAGATCTACCGCATGGCGGATACAGGCGGTAGCGTGAGCGTCAAAGTGCCCGTCGGGGCAGATGTCGAAGCTTCCATCGACAATATGGGCGGCGTGATCGTATCGTTGTATTACTGATACAGTAAAGACTGAGGGAAACATACAGTCCGGGGATGCCCGGGCTGTTTTGATGGAGGGATATTGTGGAACTGTTTGACAGCCATTGTCATCTGGACGACGAGCGGTTTGACGAAGACCGGGAAGAAGTCTTTCGCGAATTGCGGGAGAGCGGCGTTACCAGGATGACCTGTGTCGCAAGTGACCTGAAAACGGCAGAATCTTCCCTGCGCTTCGCTGAAGCGCACGAGGGCGTGTACGCGACCTGCGGTGTGCATCCGCACGAGGCCAAGGACGCGCTGGCAGACTATCTGCAAACCATAGAGACCCTGTGCAAAACTGAGCCATATGTGGCGATCGGGGAAATCGGTCTGGATTATTATTACGACCTGAGTCCGCGCGACGTGCAGAAGCGGGTACTCAATGAACAGCTGGACCTTGCTGTTGCCATCAATATGCCGTGCATCTTCCATATCCGCGACGCGCATGGGGACATGGTCGATATCTTCCGTTCGCGCAGCGTACTGCCGCAGGGAATCATCCATTGCTTTTCCGGCAGCGCGGAAACGGCGAAGGAATACCTGAGGATGGGTTTCTACATTTCGTTCGCGGGTCCGCTGACTTTCAAAAAATCGGTACATCTCCAGACAGCCTGCCAGGCGGTGCCGCTCGACAGGCTCCTGATCGAGACGGACAGCCCCTACCTCGCGCCTGAACCGATGCGCGGACGCCGGAATACACCGGCCAACGTGCGGTACGTATGTGAAAAGGCCGCCGAACTGCACGGCATATCCGCAGAAGAAATGGCGCGCATCACATACGAGAATGCGATGCGCGTCTATCGGATAGCGGAGTAAAGGGATGAGTCTCTCTTTTTCGTTGATTATCGCTTGATATCGTAATTCATATTCATCAGGTTTCTGATGGTCTGGGCGTCGTCGACAATATTGGCGTCGCCGTGGATGGTGTGCTTGATCACGCTGGACGCGACGGCGAAATTGAGCATGTCCATGGGCTTGTAATCGTGCAGCATGGCGTAGATGAGGCCGCTGGCGAAGGCATCGCCGCCGCCGACGCGGTCCAGGATGTTGAAGGTGAAGAGCCTGCTTTCAAAGGTGTGGTCGTCATACCACATAAAGGCCTTCAGGCTGTTCTCCGAGCCGGAATGCGCGTAGCGCACGTGGCGCGCGATGCAGCGGATATTCGGATACTTCTCCACAAAGTGCTGGAAAATTTCGTCCTGCTGCTCGTAGGTGGGCTGCAGGGGGACGTTGTCTTTCCAGTCGCCTTTGGAGGGATCAGCGTCGTCGCGATAGAGATGATAGGGTTCGATGCCGAGCAGGATGTCGACATAGGGCAGGCATTTGGTGCAGAAGTCGCGGGCTTCTTCCCAGGTCCAGAGGGCGGAGCGGAAGTTGCCGTCAAAGCTGACGGTCAGGCCGAGCTTCTTGGCGGTTTCAAGCATCCGCAGGATAGCGTCTGCGCAGGAGGGACTCAGAGCGGGCGTGATGCCGCTCAGGTGCAGCCAGTCGAATTCCTTGAGCAGGGCTTCGAAATCATATCCGCTGAAATCGTATTCCGTGATAGCGGAATGCTTGCGGTCATAGATGACCTTGCTGGGGCGGATGCCGTAGCCGGTCTCGAGATAATAAGTGCCCAGGCGATGGGTAGGCGTCTGCTCCGGGCTGGAGAGGATCATCGGCGTGCAGTGCACGTCGTTGGAACGCAGCCAGCGCACGGCGCTTTTGCCCAGCGAGTTGTTGGGCACGACGGAGAAGAACGTGCTGTCTACCTGCAGGTTGGC
Organism: Clostridia bacterium; assembly: GCA_017430225.1. Classification (GTDB taxonomy): domain Bacteria; phylum Bacillota; class Clostridia; order Christensenellales; family Aristaeellaceae; genus UBA4246. Next base: position 8,593 of record JAFRNK010000118.1, read on the forward strand.
CAGCGCGAGCGCGATATTGGCTTCGCTCCCACCGTAGCTGGCCTCAAAAGTGTTTGCCATGCGGATCTTGTCATAGTTGGGCGGGGTCAGCCTCAGCATGATTTCACCCATGGTGATGAACCGTTTGCCGGCAGGCTGCAGGGCTGTCAATGGATTCTGATGCTGCATGGATACACCTCCTAATGATTGTAACACTATTATAACAAATTGTTTAATCCTTGTCCACGAAATGTTAAGCCCTTGCACATGATAATGGCTTGCATTTTCAAACCTGATTTGATAAGATTGTGGGTGCACCCCTGCGGGGGAGTGAGGAGTGGGTTGCTTGAACGAACAGGAATTATGGGCACGCGTTTGCCAGCTGATCCAGCCGGAAATGCCGATGGTTTCCTATACGACGTGGATCCAGAATGGCCTGAGTCCGGTCGGACTTCGGGACGGTGTCTTTTACGTTGAAGCCAATTCGGATTTTATATATTCTTTCGTGGAGCGCAATTGGGCGTCTCTGATCGCCAACGCGCTGATTCAGGCCGCCGGCCAGCCGGTACGCCTGCAGCTGGTGCACAAGGGTGAACAGCCTGAAATGCCCGCCGCCCGGGCGGAGACTGAAGCCGACCATGCCAGCAGCGACCTGAACCCCGCCTATACCTTTGACACTTTCGTAGTCGGCAACGCGAACCGTTTCGCGCACGCCGCGTGCCTCGCGGTCGCGGAAGCGCCTGCGGACGCATATAACCCGCTCTTCCTGTACGGCGGTGTCGGGTTGGGGAAGACCCACCTGATGCACGCGATCGGCCACTTCGTGCGCAACAGCCGACCTGAGACGGTGGTCCGTTACGTGACCACGGAGACCTTTACCAACGAGCTGATCGAAGCCATCCAGCAGAAGCGTACGCCTGAGTTCAGGGACCGCTACCGCAAGTGCGACCTTCTGCTCATCGACGATATCCAGTTCCTGGCGCGGAAGGAGAGCACGCAGGAGGAATTCCACAACACCTTCAATGCCCTGCATGACGCGGGCAAGCAGATCGTCATTACCTCAGACCGTCCGCCGAAGGATATCCCGAAGCTGACGGACCGGCTGACCTCCCGCTTCGCCTGGGGCCTGATCGCAGATATCGGGAAGCCGGATTTTGAGACGCGTGTCGCGATCCTGCAAAAGAAATGCGCGGACGATATGATGAATATCGACCGGGAAGTCCTGGAAATGATCGCCTCCCGCGTGGAGAGCAACATCCGCGAACTGGAAGGCTGCCTGAAGCGGCTGAGCGCTTATTCCTCTCTGACCGGACGGCGCATCGACCGGCAGCTGGCGGAAGACGCGCTGCGCGAGGTTTTCCAGAGCACCGCGCCGAGGCAGCTGACCTGCGACGACATCATCGATGCCGTGGCGCAGTACTACAGCCTGACCGGCGACGACCTGCGCGGTCCGCGCCGTAACCGTGAGATCTCGATCCCGCGCCAGATCGCTATGTACCTGTGCCGCGAGGTGGGAGACGCCTCCTTCCCGCGTATCGGAGATGCTTTCGGCCGCGACCATTCCACCATCCAGCACGGCTGCGACCGCATCGCGGAAGAGCGCAAACAGAACCCGTCCCTCGAAACGGTGGTCAATGACCTAACCAAACAGCTGCAGGAACGGTAACAGACATCATACAGGGGACGGTTTTGTGATTGTACAGACCGTTCCCTGTTCTATCGATAAACCTTTTTGTTTTGAGCAGCTTTCTGATAATAATTGCTCGCGCAACTATTATGGCTATTTCCATATAGTTGTACTATAATGAAACAACAAAAAATCCGAAGGAGAATGGTCATGGCGGAAACAAAACAGAACCCCATTGAGCATAATGTCGATGCTCCGGGTCAAAAGATCACGGAGAAAAAGCGCAAAAAGAGGGAGAAGAACCTGATCTTCTACCCGCTCGGCACTGTCGGCCGGGATATGATGTATTTCCTGTTCAACAACTGTATCCTGACTTATATCCTGTTCACCAAACAGCTGACGCACGAGCAGCTGCTGGCCATCACTGGCATCATGGTCGCCGCGCGTATCTTTGACGCGCTGAACGACCCGATCATGGGCAACATCATCGAGCGGACGCACACCAAGTGGGGCAAATTCAAGCCCTGGCTGCTGATCGGCGTCATGTCCACGTCCGTCGTCATTTATCTGGCTTTCAATACCAAACTTCAGGGCTGGCCGTTCATCATCTTCTTCGGGATCATTTATTTCGCGTACAGCATCACGTATACGATGCATGATATCTCCTACTGGGGCATGATCCCCGCCCTTTCCCGTGACGCGGATCTGAGGAACCAGTACACGTCCCGTGCCACGTTCTTTGCAGGCATCGGCTCCACGCTGGCGTCCGTCCTGATCCCGATCTTCACCACCGGCGACAAGGCCATCGGCGGCAGCGCGGGAACGGCTTACGGCGTCATCGCGCTCGTGATCGCGATCCTGGGCCCGCTCTTCATGCTGTTCACGCTGTTCGGTGTGAAGGAGCACCGCGGCGACGATATGGAGAAGAAGATGACCCTGAACTTCAGGCGGATTCTTCGTACCATCATCCAGAACGACCAGCTTCGCTGGATGATCCTGATCTTCCTGCTCCAGCAGATCGCGAACTCCCTGGTGTTCGGCGGGATCGGCTCCAGCTTCATTTATTTCCGTTATGGCTATGAAGGCGGCCTGTATTCAATCTTCTCCATGATCGGCGTCGCCGCGACGGCTGTCCTGATGCTCGTGTATCCTGCCCTTTCACGCAAAACCAGCCGCAAAAAGCTGATGAGCGGTGGTATGCTGATGGTTGTGATCGGCAGCGTGCTGGAGCTGGTCAGTGGCATGTTCATGCCTGCTGATTCGATCAGCTTCGTCGTTATCACGCTCGGTTATATGATCGTGAACCTCGGCCTTTACACCTTCTACCTGATCATGATGATCTCGATCATCAATACCGTGGAATACAACCAGCTGAAGACCGGGCATAGGAACGAAGCGATCATCACCTCGATGCGTCCGCTGCTGACCAAGATGGGCAGCGCCATCGTCGTGGCGATCACCTCGCTGACTTACCTGCTGTTCAGCGTCACCGAAAAGACGAATCAGATCTCCTCTTTCGAACAGCAGGCGGAACTTGGGCAGATCACGGATGCCGCCCGCATGGAAGGCATCAACGGCGTTATCGCGAGCGTGAACGCGTCCCAGACCAACGGACTGCTGCTCGCCATGGTCATCATACCGCTCGTCTTCGGCTTCATCTCTTATCTCCTGTACCAGAAACACTATAAGCTCGATGAAGCGACTTATGAGGACATCTGCCGTCAGCTGGAAGAAAAGGCCGGCAACGAATAA
>JAFRNK010000119.1 GCA_017430225.1 Clostridia bacterium
ACGTTCACGGAGCATGTTGGGCTGGGCGGTCATGCGCACGGCGGTCACGATGGCTTCGGACCGGTCGGGCGATACGACCATCCACGCGGCGGTCGGGCCGGCGTAGGGGCTCTTGAGGCGGATGCTGTCGCCGTACAGGAGCAGGTCGCGGTGCGCTTTCACATAGGCGATGTCTTCCCGCGTCTCGGCAAACTGATTGTCGTCCAGTTCAGCCAGATCCATTTCGTAACCGAAGGTGCCCCACATGGCCACGTTGACGCGGGTCCTGAGCGGACTCATGCGGCCGGTCTGCCAGTTGGGGGCGTGGCTCACGTGCGCGCCCATGGTGGACTGCGGGAAGACCAGGGAGGTGCCGTACTCGATCATTACGCGGCTGCCGGCGTCGGTATTGTCCGAGCACCAGGCTTGCGGCATGTAATACATCATGCCCAGGTCGAAGCGGTTGCCGCCGGAGGCGCAGCTTTCGAACAGGATGTCCGGGAAACGGGCGGTCAGGTGCTCCAGCACGCTGTACAGGCCGAGGATATAGCGATGCGCGGTTTCCGCCTGGCGTTCCGGCGACAGCATCGCGGACCCCACCGGGGCCATATCGCGGTTCATATCCCATTTGACATAGTCGATCCGGGCGCTTTCCAGGATGGAGGCGACGGCGTTCTCCACGTATTCGCACACGTCGGCGCGGCTCATGTCCAGAGTCAGCTGCCAGCGGCTCTCCGTGCGGGTGCGGCCGGGCTGGTGCAGGCACCAGTCGGGATGCGCGCGGTAGAGGTCGGAATCGGGGGAGACCATTTCCGGCTCGAACCAGAGCCCGAATTTGAGTCCCATCGCGTGGATGCGGTCAGCGAGACCGTTCATACCGTGCGGCAGCTTTTTCAGGTTGACCTGCCAGTCGCCCAGGGAGGAATGGTCGTCGTCGCGATGGCCGAACCAGCCGTCGTCGAGTACGAACATTTCAAGCCCGGCTTCCTTGCCGCGCGCAGCGATTTTGAGGACCTTCTCCTCGTCGAAATTGAAGGTGGTCGCCTCCCAGTTGTTGAGCAGGAAGGGGCGCTGCGCATGCGCGTATTTGCCGCGGATGATGTGTTCCCTGAGCAGGCGGTGGTACTGGGCGCTCATGCCGTTCAGGCCCTGATCGGACCAGGCGAGCAGCGCTTCGGGGGTCGTGAAGCTTTCACCGGGCTCCAGCAGCCAGCGGAAGTGCGTATCGTTCAGGCCGATCTGCACCCGCGCCATCTGCTTCAGGCCGACTTCCGCCATTTCGGTATGGTTGCCGCTGTACATCAGGGCAAAGCCCATCGCTTCCCCTTTGAATTCGTCCGTGCCGGGCCGCACCAGGGCCATGAAGGGATTGTTCTGGGCGCTGCTGGCGCCGCGCGCGCTGTCCACGCCCTGGAAGCCGGGGACGAGCGTCCTGCGGTCAATCGCCCGCTCACGGGCCCAGTCGCCGGACAGGGTGATCATTTCCCAGTCCATGTCGTACAGGTCCACGCTGGCGCTCATCACGCGGTCCAGAAAGACGGCTTTGCCGCTTTCATTGGTCACTTTGGCGCTGCGGGCGATGATGTCGCAGTCGTCGAACACGGTGTAGAGCAGCGTGACCTTCAGCCCGAGGAGTTCGTCCGCGTAGTCGATGCTCAGGGTCCTGGAAGTGCCTTCACGGTCAAAGCTGGAGGGCAGGCCGGGCAGCGCCGGCTTTTCCGCGGTGACGGCATGCCCCCGGTAGACCAGGTCGACCGCGGTGCTTCCGTCGGCCGCCGTGAGTTCCAGCGCGCCGCGGCGCAGGTCGCCGTGGCCGTAAGTGGGATATTCCTGCGGCAGCTTTTCCAACTCCATTGTATTGTGGCAGAAGTTCTCTTCCCCGCTCTCGAACCAGAGCCGGTCGAGGGGGCTCATCAGGCTTTCCAGCCGCGCGCCCCAGTAGATGTGTGCGGGCAGCCCGTCGCCGGTCAGCCGGAAAATGTAGCTCATCCGCGCGTTGCGCAGGTGGAACAGTTTGTCTTGAACGATGATTTCAGCCATGGGAGAGCCTCCTTGATTGATTATGGAATTCTCAGCAGTTTCCGCACGCGGGCGGGCAGGTCTTCGCGATGGATGGCATGGGTGAGCCCGGCGGCGACGACATAAACGCCGGCGGCCAGGACGATGGTCAGCAGGAGCAGGGGCAGGGAATGGCACAGGCGCTCAAAGCCGAATAATTGCTTGAGCCCCCATACGCACAGGCCCATGACGGCGGTGGCGATGCCGGGACGGATCAGCAGCTCCCGGACGGAAAGCTTCAGGCCGCTGTACTTGCTGACATAATAGAGGTTCGGCACCATGCTGACCGTATAGCAGAGCAGAGAGGCCAGCGGCGCGCCGTGGATGTCGAAGTTCGGGATGCGCACCAGCGTGTAGTTGAGGGCGACCTTCATGACCACGCCGACGAGCAGGGTATACATGGGGATGCGCTGCTTTTTGAGCCCCTGCAGGATGCCGCTGGTGGCCTGGACCTGCGTGAACAGGATGATCGTCAGCGCGGAGAAAGTGAGCAGCTCACCGCCCAGGTGGATCTGCTCGGGAGTATACCGGCCGGAGCGCAGGTACAGCACTGCCAGGATCGGTTCAGCCAGCATGCTCATGCCGACCGAGCAGGGCATGCCGATCAGGGACGCGAAGCGCAGGCCGGTGGCGGACTCACGTTGGACGTGCTCCCTGTCGTTGAGGGCCACGCCCGTGGCGATGGCGGGCACCAGGTTGATGCTCATGGCCATGGCGAGGGCAGTGGGCACGTTGATCAGCGGCAGCACGAGCCCGGAATACACGCCGTAGCGGATCAGGGCGTCGTTGTCGGGCATATAGCCCTTCATGATGTTCACCAGCATGTAGCTGTCGATGGTGTTCGCGAGGGGCACGATGCACGCGCCGATGCTGATGGGAATGGAAATGGCGATGATGTTGCGGCAGATCGTCTTGTAGCGTTGTTCCGGGATGCTCTCGTCCTGCACCACCGCGTTCAGCTCCTTGCCGGACAGGAAATGGCAGGCGATCATGAACAGCAAGGCGCAGGCTTCCGCGCAGGAGGTGCCGATCAGCGCGCCTGCCGCGCCGCGGGCGCAGCTGTCCATGAAAGACGTGCCGGTATTGTACATATAGGTGGCCAGCGGCAGCGCGATGAACACCTTGCCCACCTGCTCGATGAGCTGGGAGATTGCCGTGGGGGCCATCTGCCGCCTGCCCTGCAGCTCGCCGCGGAAGGCGCTCATGGTGCAGACCAGGAAAAGACTGGGCGCGATGCTCATAAAGCTCAAGGCGGCTTCCGGCGTGCCGGCAGCCCTGGACAGCTGGCGGCTGAGGGTGAGCATGATCAGGGACATGATCAGACCCAGCGCAGTCAGGATCGCCGTGGACGCGCGGAAGACACGGCGGGCATTGCGCACGTCGCTGCGGGCCAGGCACGAAGCGATCATACGCGAGATCGCGACCGGGATGCCCGCGGAAGAGACGGTGAGCATGAGGTTGTAGGACGGGAATACCTGCTGGTAGATGCCCATGCCCGCCGGCCCGATGCTGCCAGCCAGCGGGATGCGGTACAGCACGCCTACCACCTTGCAGATGATGCCGGCAACGCCCAGCAGCGATATGCCGCCGATCAGGCTGCGTTGTTTTTGTGTCATAGTCAGTGTTTATAAGTCCTTCCGTCAGTCAGGTGATGATCTGTCGTTCATGTTTGAGGGCTGCGGATGCGTTTTTATCGGATGCAGCCGTATGTATTGTAAGAAGAAAGGCAGGGTTTGTCAAGGAATCGGAAAACTTCCGAAGAAAACAGACGCGTCGTGTACTAAGTGAAATGAGCCATGCCATCGATTGCGTCAAAAACAAGTCTGAATTCATTGCGCGAGCAATCGATTCGTGCATGCCGAATCATCGTAAAAAGCCTGATGTTGCTTGCGTTTGCAAGAAAAGCATCACTTTGGCGAGATGTAAATCCCCCTGAAATATGAGGGGATATAAGTGTTGACTAACTGAACGGGCTTATATATAATTGGATCATACCGGACTGTATCCGGAAAAAAAGGAGGAATCATATCTTATGAAGAAGCTTCTCTCTCTGGTACTGGCTCTGCTGATGGTTTGCGCCGCTGTTTCCGCGCTCGCGGAAGGCGAAATCAAGATCGGCCAGGTCGATTTCGCCGCGCACGGCACCCACTGCTTTGCCGTGATCACCGCCGTCGTGCAGGATGACGTCATCGTCGCCGCCAAGATCGACGAGTTCCAGTTCATGGGCGACCGTGAAGACCTCGCCGCGATCGGCGTTCCGAACGCCGAGCTGGCTTCCGAAGCCTTCAGCGTGAAGGACGCGGACGGCAACATCACCACCAAGCTGGGCTCCAAGCGCGTCAACAGCGACCTGTACAGCCTGAACATGCAGCGCGCCGGCTCCACCGTGCAGATCGCTGCCAACTACGACTACATCGAAGCTTATGCGACCGGCAAGACCATCGCTGAGCTCGAAGCCGCGACTGCGGACGTCGAATCCGCCGCCTTCGTCGACGTCGTGACCGGCGCTACCACGGCTGACACCCTGGGCTATGTCAAGGGCATCATCGCCGCCGCGAAAGCCGCTTCCAACGAGACCGGCACCTACACCTTCTACAACAAGACCGGCGAAGTCGTCAAGGAACTGTACCTGGTGGACAACCTGACCGGTGAAAAGGGAGTCAACTACGCCGTCAACGGCTTTGCCGCGGACGCGAAGATGGTCGTCACCCGCACCATCACCGCTGAAGAAAAGGCCGCCGGCTACAGCATGACCGTCGCTTTCAAGACCGAAGGCGGTTATGAAGGCACCTTCCCGACCCTGCATATCGAAGTCGCTCCGATCACCCTGCTGGCTGCGGACGCCCTCACCGGCGCGACCCAGATCAGCTTCTTCGCTCCCGCGGAGTAATCTGATCGGCACAGAGCAATCCCGGTTGTAAAACCAAGGCCGCCGCAGATCGTCGGATCTGCGGC
>JAFRNK010000120.1 GCA_017430225.1 Clostridia bacterium
TACCTCATGTCTTGTGTTATAGTTGTCATGCAAGGTAAGCTCCTTTCGTTTGGTTTTGTGTCGCAGCTCAACTATAACCGATTGACGCTTGCCTTGCACTCTTTTTTATTCACTTGTCCAAGATGTATTGTAATCCTACACGAGAGAAATCCGCAGATAAATCTTTCCCTTGCCAAAACCATGCTTCTTCTGTATAATAACGCCTGAACGGGGAGCACTGTCCCGATGTCCGGCACAGAGAGCGCGCCGCGGCTGAAAGCGCGCATGCACGGACGGTACCCGCCCCGGGATCATTCCGTGAAAACGGACGGCTCGTCCCCGATAGCGGACGGCAAAGCGGGCGCGGTTACGCGCCAAGCAAGGTGGTACCGCGAAGCACGCTTCGTCCCTGCATGAGGGGCGTTTTTTTGTGCCGGACGCGGAATGAATCAAATTCAGAGGAGAATGACAGCCATGGCGGACAAGAAACAGGAATTCGTAACTCACATCACCCCCCGCGACAAGGATTTTTCACAGTGGTATACCGACGTGGTCACCATGGCGGACCTGATGGACTATACGCCGGTGCGCGGCTGTATGGCTATGAAGCCCTACGGCAACCGCATCTGGGAACTGATCCGCGAAGGGCTGGACAAGCGCTTCAAGGAGACCGGGCATGAAAACGTATCCATGCCCCTGCTGATCCCGGAAAGCCTGCTGCTCAAGGAAGCGGAGCACGTAGAAGGCTTCGCGCCTGAAGTGGCCTGGGTCACCCAGGGCGGTACCGAGCCCCTGCAGGAGCGTCTGGCCGTGCGTCCGACCAGTGAGACTATTTTCTGCACCATGTTCGCCAAGTGGGTGGAAAGCTGGCGCGATCTGCCCCTCAAATACAACCAGTGGTGCTCCGTCATGCGCTGGGAGAAGACCACCCGCCCCTTCCTGCGCACCGCGGAATTCTGGTGGCAGGAAGGCCACACCGTGCACGCCACGGCCGAGGAAGCCGAGGAAGAGACCATGACCATGCTCAACGTCTACCGCGATTTCGCAGAGCAGGAGCTGGCCATGCCCGTGTTCAGCGGCCAGAAATCCGACAAGGAAAAGTTCGCCGGCGCGCGTGCGACATATTCCATCGAGGCCATGATGCAGGACGGCAAGGCCCTGCAGGCGGGTACCTCCCATAACTTCGGCACTAACTTCACCGTGCCCTTCGAAGTCCAGTACCTGAGCAAGGAAGGCAAGCTGGAATACTGCCACGAGACCAGCTGGGGCGTATCCACCCGCCTGATCGGCGCCATCATCATGACCCACGGCGACGAGCGCGGCCTGAAGCTGCCTCCCGCCGTCGCGCCGTACCAGGTCGTGCTGGTGCCTGTCGCCGCGCACAAGGGCGGCGTGCTCGAAAAGTGCGCCGAGGTCGCCGCGGAACTGAAAGCCGCCGGCCTACGCGTGAAGCTCGACGACCGCGACAACGTCTCCCCGGGCTTCAAGTTCAACGAGTGGGAACTCAAGGGCGTTCCGGTCCGTGTGGAAATCGGTCCGCGCGACATCGAAAACGGCGCCGCGATGGTTGTGCGCCGCGATACGTTCGAGAAGAGCTCCCTGCCCCTAGAAGGCCTGGGCGAAGCGCTGGTCAGGATGATGGCTGACATCACCGCGAATATGTATAAGATCGCGGACGATTTCCGCCAGGCGCACACGAAAGTCGTCACCAATATGGACGAGCTGGGCGAGCAGGTCAACGGCGGCTACGCCAAGGCGATGTGGTGCGGCGACCAGGCCTGCGAAGATGAGATCAAGGCCCGCTTCAGCGCGACCTCCCGCAACATGCCTTTCGACCAGACGCCCGTCGGCGAGACCTGCGTCTGCTGCGGCAAAAAGGCCAGCAAGGTCATGTATTTCGCGAAGGCATACTGACATCGGCATCAGTCAGAGAAAACACAAACCCCTGTTTTCACCCGAAAACAGGGGTTTTTATAGGTGGATCAATATTCAATTAATCAAGGCTGATGCAGTGTTTGTTCTGTAACAGCCTTTCATTTTGCCTTCACACTGTCCGCCACCTGCTGCATGACCTTTTCGCAGTCGGAGGGGTCATAGTATTGGCTGTCCTCCTGCATGCAGATCAGGAAGACACTGCTTTTGCTTTCCACGTACAGGCGGCGCTCGGGGGCGTCAGCGTATTCCGGGCTGAAGCCGCGTACCATGCGCACGCCGTTCGGATTGACGTAGATCTCGCTTTCATTCAGCCACTCGCATCCGGCCAGCACGTCTTCCGCGGTGGCAAAGCTCTCTGATTTCAGGCCGCGGATGTTCGCGTCCAGGATCACGGGTCCCGGCTTCATGGCGCTGCCGGTGTACTTCCATACGGCGTAGCGGCTGTCTTTATAAGAGCAGGAATACCCTTCCGGCAGGGTCACTGCCATGCCGTTCATCACGCGGCCGGCTTCGCTTTGTCCGCTGCCCAGCACGGCGTACATCCCACCAAGCAGCAAAACCACAAGCATCGGCAAAAACCATTTCCGCAGCTTTTTCAGGTCGATGGTGCGTCTGACGGCTGTTTTTTCTTTCTTCAGCGCCTGCGGCCCGCACAGCAGCCGGACGCATCCCTTCCATAACAGACTGAACAGCGCTGTGCCGACGGCGGAGCAGGCCAGCACTGCCGGGATATAGAGCGGCACTTTTTTGATGTAGTACAGGCTCGGCGCGTAGTCCAGCCAGTTGAAGCCGAACATCTCCACAAAGATGCCGTGCATCATATAGAACTCCAGCGTGAACACGCCTAGCAACGTCCACAGCTTGTTGTCGATGCGGACCTTCAGCAGGAGCAGGAACCAGAACGCGACATAGGCGATGCAGGTCAGCCACTGCGATGCAGCACAGCCGAGGCGGTGGGGAACTTTGAGCGGGTCGCCCCATTCGCCGTAATACCCCCACGCGGAGTTCACGAGGAAATCAGCCAGCCGGAAGAATCCGATGACCGCAACGAAGGACAGGATCAGCCAGAACCAGTATCCTTTTTTCAGGAAAGCGGTCACGCGCTTTTCGTGTTTTGCGAATATCATGCCCAGCGGGAACAGGATGATGCTGTTGTACCACCATTCGCCGGTGAACCACCAGTCGTTGTGGTCGATAATAGCGCCCAGGACCGCATAAGCCAGCGTAAAAAAGGTGACCAGCGCGATGGCGGTGCTGTCTTTTTTGCACAGCCTGAAGGCGAGAAAAAACACGAGGTACAGATAAACGATGGCGATAATATACCAGGCGTTGAAATTCGCCAGCTTCAAACCGGCCAGGTAAATGAGCACTTTGACCGGCGTCAGCTTTTCGCCCATTGCCCAGCGGACCAGGACGTAGATGATTTCGGACAAATAGAAGGCGATCACGACCGGCGCGACGCGGCGGCGCAGGAAATGGCGCAGATAGTCCGGGTCGGTCTTCCAGCGCATATACAGCCCGAAACCGCTGCAGAATAAGAATACTGCGACGAAAAGCAATCCGACGGACAGGAACGGGTCCATGCCGTGCACGATAAAGCTGTGCGGATGCCACGATCCGCAGGTCTTTTGCGCCATGTGATGCATGGCGACGCCCAGGATGGAGATGCCCTGGAGGATCTTCATCTGCCTGCGCGATGTATATTCCTCGTTCCATTCGCCGCGCGGGCAGGCGCGTGCGCCGAAAAACACCGCCGCGCCGAGCAGAAAGTAAAAAAGATACATCCAATCCATCCGGTTATCCTCCGTCCGCGAGCCTGAGGGGCTCATCCTGTGTGCGTATTCTACCACAGAAGACAGGTTTTTTCAACGCGAAACACAGGCGGAACAAATTGCAATCATACCGCGAGTGTGTTATAATCCTTCCGGTCAGGCGCCGCGTGATTGCGGATGATCGAAACTTGAAGAGGAGAATTCGGAATATGGGTACTGAAAGCAAGAATAAAGAGGAACAGCGCCGGGAACTGAACGGCGTCACCTACTTCGACCGCGGGCGTTTGACCGGCCGTGACGGGAAGCAGTACGACCGGTTCGCGATCCAGACGCACTTCATCGAAGTGGGTGAGGACCAGGCGGAACTGGTGAAGAAATACGTACTGCCCCTGTACCAGCCCGGCGACGTGCTGGCCTTCGGCGCGAAGGTCATGGCCATGTGCACGAAGAACGTGCGCACCAAGGAGCAGGTCCATCCCGGTTTCTGGGCCAAGGCCCTGTCCCGCCACGCCAGCGAGACCAAGGCGGGCATCGGCATGCACGACGCATACAAGCTGCAGCTGGCCATCGATATGGTCGGTGCGCCGAAGGTCGTGTTCGCGTCCGTCGCGTCTGCGGTCACCAAGCTCTTCGGCGTGCACGGCGTCTTCTACAAGATCGTCGGCCCCGGCGTGGCAGGCATCGACGGTTTCTACTACCGTTCTTCTTTCGACCGCTATAAGGACCTGGCGCTCATCAACAATGAGAACCCTGTGGAGCTCTGTGACGCGCTCGAAAAGGCGACAGGCGTGCCCGTGGTGCTGATGGACGCCAACGACATCGACCAGAACCAGCTGGGCAAGTGCGCCGATTTCCCGCTCAGCGATGATCAGATCCAGGATGCGCTGAAGGACAATCCGTCCGGCCAGGGCGGGGAACTGACGCCCTTCATCCTGATCCGTCCCATCGAGGCGCAGGCATGATCGGCAGCAAATATCTCTACGAGACCCATATGCACACGGTGGAGGGCAGCAAGTGCTCCGACACGCCCGGCCGTGATTACATCGCCCGCTACCGGGATTTCGGTTACGACGGCATCTTTATTACGGACCACTTTTACCACGGCAACTGCGCGGTGGACCGGACGCTGCCCTGGCCGGATTTTGTGCATACCTTCTGCTCGGGCTACCGCCACGCCAAGGAGGAGGGGGACAAGCTGGGCTTCCCTGTTTTCTTCGGCTGGGAGGAGAACTTTGCCGGGGACGAATATCTGATCTACGGCCTGAGCGAGCAGTTCATGCTGGAGCATCCGGAAATGATCAGCTGGACGCGCGAGGAACAGCACCGCGCCATCCGGGCGGCGGGCGGCTGCGTGGTGCAGGCGCACCCCTTTCGCGTGCGGAACTATATTGAGGATGTCTGGCTCGCGCCTTACTTCGTGGACGGCATCGAAGCCATCAACATCGGCAACCATGATATGGAGAATACGCTGGCGCTGCGTTACGGAACGTCCCTGGGCGTGCCGATGACCGCCGGTTCCGACAATCACCACGCCGACCGCATGACTGCGGACAACCTGGCGGGCGTCCTCCTGGACGAGCCGCTGAAGAGCGGCGCGGATTATGTGAAGGTCATCCTGGGACACCGTCCGATCGGGCTGTACGCGCCGCATCCCGCGCCTGAATACACCCCCGATATGGTGCCCGACAGACCGGTTTACTGGCTGGAGCGCGACGGCAGCGCGGTGCCGGGGAAGATGGTCGCGGGCTGAAGCGAGAATCCGTAAAAAAGTAGTGGACAATTCATTTTTCCTGTGTTATAATCCACTTTGCGGCTCATAGAGCGCCAGTTTATGAATCCGCTATCGACCTACGAAACGAGGTGAAATGGCATGAAAGAAAAGATCCACCCGAAGTACAACAAGTGCATCGTTCGCTGCGTGTGCGGTGCCACCTTCGAGACCGGTTCCACCAAGCCGGAGCTGCGTGTCGAAATTTGCTCCAAGTGTCATCCGTTCTATACCGGCAAGCAGAAGCTGGTTGACAGCGGCGGACGCGTCGATCGCTTCAAGAAGCGTTTCGGTATCTGAGGCAAATATAAAGAAGTCGGCGGACGCCCGGCTTCTTTTTCGGTTGAAACAGATTGTGTCATTTCTTTGACCCAAATGTGGTAAAAGGAGACTAACTGCTATGTCTGTAGAGAACAAGCCTGTCGATATCGGCGGCCAGGCCGTATTGGAAGGCGTTATGATGAAAGGGCCGGAGGCGATCGCGATCGCCGTCCGGCGCGAAAACGGCGATATCATCGTCAGCCGGGAGACATACGAACCGCTCAGCAAGAAACACCCGTGGATGGGCAAGCCCTTTATCCGCGGTGCGGTCAGCTTTATCACAATGCTCAGCCAGGGCATGAAGACGCTGGAAAAATCCTCCCAGATGCTCGGTGTCGTGGACGAAGAGCCCACGAAGTTCGAGAAATGGCTCGCGGAAAAGCTGGGCAAAGGCGTGGACAAGGTCGTAATGGGCGTTGCGATGGTGTTCGCGGTCGTGCTCTCCCTGGGCCTGTTCGTACTGCTGCCGAATATCCCGACCCGCCTGCTGACGGAAGCGGGCTGGTCACCGCTGGCGGTCAACCTGCTGAGCGGTGTGATCCGCACGGTATTGCTGATCGGCTATATCTGGGGTGTAGGCAAGGTGCCGGACATGCGGCGTACCTTCCAGTACCACGGCTCGGAGCACAAGACAGTCTACTGCCACGAGGCGGGATTGCCGCTGACACCTGAAAACGCGCAGAAGTTCAGCACCCTGCATCCGCGCTGCGGCACGAGTTTCCTGCTGATCACCTTCATTCTGTCCATTCTGCTGTACACGACCATCGACTATATCATCCTGGCCGTGACCGGCTTCAACCTCTCGTCCAACTATATCATCAAGGTCGTGAGCCGTCTGCTGCTGCTGCCGCTTGTCACCGGCGTGAGCTATGAAGCGCTCAAGGGCCTTGCGCATTCCGAAACGAAAGTATGCCGGATGCTGCGCTGGCCGGGAATGCAGCTGCAGCGCCTGACCACCAAACCGCCGACGGATGAGATGTGTGAGGTCGCCATCGCCTCCATGAACGCAGCTCTAAACGGACTGCCGGAAGGCGAAAAGACTCCTGAGGGCTGGGTGATCCTGCCCAAGGCCGTATGACGGTACGGGAAGCCCTGCGCAACGCGGCTGACCGGCTGGCGCAGGCCGGAGTCCCGGACGCGCGGCTGGACGCTGAATATCTGCTGGCGGAGCTCCTGCACACCGACCGGCTGCACCTGATCGCGGATGGCGGCGCGCCTTTGAGCGACGCTCAGCTGAACGCATACGAACAATGGCTCGCCCGCCGTGAGCGGCGCGAGCCATTGCAGTATGTATTGGGGACTCAGCCGTTCATGGGCTGCATGCTGGCGGTTTCGCCCGCCGCGCTGATCCCGCGAGCGGATACCGAATGCCTGTGCGAAGCGGCTCTGGCTGTGCTGAAGCCGGGGATGCGTGTTCTGGATCTCTGCACGGGCACCGGTGCGTTGGCGATCGCGCTCAAAAAGCACTGTCCCGGAGCGGATGTCTGTGCGTCAGACCTGAGCGTGGACGCGCTTGCGCTGGCCAGGGAGAACGCTGTCCGCAACGGAGCGGACGTCCGCTTCTTCTCCGGGGATCTGTTCACGCCTCTGCGCGGTGAACGCTTCGACCTGATCGTCAGCAACCCGCCCTACATCCCGCGCGGCGAGCTGCCGGACCTGCAGGCGGAAGTGCGTTTTGAGCCGGATATGGCGCTGGACGGCGGCGAGGACGGCCTTGATTTTTACCGTCGGATCGCCGCGGAAGCGTCGGAACATCTGAACCGCAACGGTTGGCTGATGCTGGAAATCGGCAGCACGCAGGGGCAGGACGTCTCGCGGCTGCTCCAGGAACACGGATTCTCCGAAATAAAAATCCTGCCCGATCTCGCTGGATTGGACAGGGTGGTTTGCGCATATAACGGAAGTAGGAAGTAGGAGTTAGGAAAGTAGGAAGTAGGATTGGTCTTTGACAATGGTCAGTAGATTTACTTCCTGCTTTCTCCTTCCTACTTTTTGTATATGCAAAAAAGAGCTGCCGCAGAAGCCCGGATAATTATACCAAAATTTATCTAAAGTAGCGCTCCTGCGGCTCGATGTTGCGAAGACGTTTCTTTTTGCGCGTCTTGCGGTGCCTGAGGCGGTGGAAGAAGCGGACGATCAGGAAGATTATCAGCAGCGGCAGCGCGATGTACAGCATGACGAATTCGAAGGTCAGGCGGGGGAACGGATTGCCGTCCGAGTCGGTGTAGGCGATGATATCCTCGATGGACGGCGCCAGCTGCGGGCGGCGCGCGATGGAGCGTGTGGCGAGAAGTTCGTAAACGACGGGACGCCCATTGCTGTCATAATAGGTCAGGGTGCCCATGACCTCACCTTCGTTGATCGGTGCGCTGAAAGCGCGAGTATATTCCGTGATGGTGATGTCATTCAGGTGATGGGCGAGGTAGTCGATGTTGCTCATCGAGGTGACGAGCTTGTCGTCGCCGTCGGCCTGGATCTCGCGAAGCGCGAGCGTGAGCCTGCCCAGGTTGCTGTCGGTCAGCGCGTAGTGAGCGATATCGACCACGCGAGGGTTGCGCGTGTAGAGTTCCGCAATGCTGATGCCAGTATACTGGGTAAAGCCGTATTCCAGCAGCTTGATGGTATCTGTGTAACGGGCCGTGTCCGAACGCGCGTGGAACACGCAGGCGATCAGCGTTACGTCTTTGCGCTTCGCCGCGCCGATGTAGCAGTAGCCCGCGGCGCTGGTATTACCGGTCTTGATGCCGATACCTTCGGGGTAGTAAGTTTCAGCGTTGTCCGCGGTGTTTCGCATGAAGCGGTTGTTGGTATACAGCGTACGGGCCTTGTAGATATTGTCCTCGGGCATTTCGTAGCGGTCCCGGCGCACGATATCGCGGAAAGTCTCATCCTTCATGGCTGCGCGCGCAATGACGGACATATCGCGGGCGGTGGAATAATGGTTCTCGTCATGCAGGCCGTGAGGGTTGGTAAAGTGTGTCGCGACACAGCCGAAGCTCTCCGCTGCTTCATTCATCATGTCAGCGAAGGCCGGGATCGATCCGCGTACAGTTTCGGCGATGACGTTGGCGCCTTCGTTACCGGAACGCAAAACGGTCGCGTAAATCAGGTCCTCAAAGCGGAGGGTCTCGCCGAAGCTCAGCGGGATCATGGAGGAACCTTCGCCGACGTCCATCGCCGACGCGCTGACAGTGACCTGCAGGTCGGGATTCTCAGCATTGTACAGCAGGCCCAGGTAAGCGGTCAGGATCTTTGTGGTGGACGCGGGATAAATGCGCGCGTCCGCGTTTTTTTCAAAAATGACCTCACCGGTTTCCGCTTCGACCAGAATCGCCGAACTGCAGGAGAGATGCTCCGGCAGCAGGTTCTGCGGATAGCTCGGGTCGTAATCCGCCTGCTGCGCCATGGCTCCGACCGGATACAGTCCGATCAGGAAGGCCAGGATACAGAGCAGGGCGGCCGCCGTGCGGTATCGGCTGAGGTTCATCGGTAATTGCTTCATGTCACTCCAGCATCATTCAAAATGGCGCCGTTTTTGAACGGCGCCATCATTATAGCAAATTGATCGGGCTTTGGCAAATGGGAAAGCGTTTTGTTACTTCGCTTCTTGTACAATCCTCTTTCCGCTGACAAATACTGCTTGAACCTGCAGGCTTTCGCTGAAGAGGCACAAATCTGCGTCAAAGCCCGGCTGCAGGCTGCCTTTGCGAACCGCGATGCCCAGCAGGCGGGCGGGATTCAAAGTCATCATACGCACTGCGTCGGGGAGAGGGACGCCCGCTGACTGAACTATAGTGCGGATGCAGCGGTCTGCCGTGCATACGCTGCCCGCGAAGCACGTGTGGTCAGGCATGAAAGCTACGTCGTCCTCGATCACGGTCATCTGCCCGTTGGTCTCGCTGCCCAGGCGCACCCGGCTGCCGTTGGGCAGGCCCGCACCGCGCATGGCGTCTGTGATCAGCGATATGCGGTCGATGCCGATGCCCTTGACGATCAGGCGGAGCAGTTCGGGCGGCAGGTGTTTGCCGTCGGCAATGATCTCGACCGTCAGGCGATCATCAAGGTAAGCGCTTTCGATCAGGCCGAGCTTCCTGTACGCTCCGACGCGATGCAGGCCGGACATGCCGGAATAAAAATGGGTGAGATGGGTGTAGCCGTGCGGGATGGCGGCCAGCAACTGATCGTAGTCTGCGTCGCTGTGTGCGACGGCGGCCTGAATGCCGCGCTGTTTCAGCTCGTCGCCGAGTCCGAGTGCGCCAGGCAGTTCGACAGCGGCGGATACGCGGCGGATCAGCCCGCTGCCCGCTTCAAGCAGAGGCATATAGTATTCCGGAACGGGCGGATACAGGTATTTGGGGTCCTGCGCGCCGGCCTGGGCGGGGGCAAGGAAGGGCCCTTCCAGATGCAAGCCCAGGAAATGCGGCAGCCCCTCTGTTTTACTGTGAATCCGCCGGTAACAGGAAATTAGTTCCAGGAGCTCTTCCATGGAGGCGGACATGGTCGTCGGCAGGAGACTGGTGGTGCCGTGGCGCAGGTGCAGTTTTGCTGCACGCGTGAAAGCCGCTTCGGTGGCGTCCATGAAATCCGCGCCGTCTCCGCCGTGCAGGTGCATGTCGATCAGGCCCGGTGTCAGATAACCGCCTTCAGCATCTAAGGTTTCATCAGCGGCACATTCCGGGTGACCGTTACCGAAATCAGCGATATGGCTGTCTTCGATCAGCAGCCAGCCCGGTTCCGTGATGCGGTCTGTCAGCACTAGGCGAGCGTTTTTGATCAGCGTCTTCATGCCTGCGGCCATTGGAGACCGGCGGTGAGGATCTTCTCGGCGGAATACCGGTCGATGTACAGCGTCCAGTCGGGATGTGAACGCAGGTGCGCTGCGGGCGTCATCGCGTCCTGCGGCGCGTACAGCGCTTTGTATACGGCATCGGCTTTCACCGCGTGCGGTACACAGGACAGGATCGTCCGGCACTGCAGGATCTGGTATACGGTCATGGATACAGCCTGCTTCGGCACGTCATCCACGCTGGCGAACCAGCCTTCGCCTACCTGCTGCCGCTTGCAGCGGTCGTCGAGGTTCACGATAATGTATGCTTCCTTCGTGTCGAGGTCGGCGGGCGGATCGTTGAACGCGATGTGCGCGTTTTCCCCGATGCCGATGAGCCCGATGTCGATGGGTGCCTGGCGCAGCGCAGCAGTCACGCCGGCGATGCCGGCTTCCGTCCCGTCCACCAGGTATGCTGCCTTCAGCGGTACCTGGCTGATGAAGCGCTCCTTCAGGTATTTGCGGAAACTGGCGATATGTGTTTCCGGAAGATCGACGTATTCGTCCAGGTGGAACATGGTGACCTTATCCCATTGGACGGGCTCTTTCACGAGGGCTTTCAGGGTTTCGAACTGGCTCGCGCCGGTGGAAAGCAGCAGGCGGGCTTCGCCGCGCTCAGCAATGGCCTCGTTAAGCAGGCGAGCTGCGTGGCGGGCAGCGCTCCGGCCTAACAGTTCAGCGGTAGATGCGATTCTGATTTCCATATTGACAAACGCTCCTCAGAATTGATTATAGAGGGACCGCCAGCTGTGCAGCCGGCGGTCAAATGTGCAGGAACATTACAGGTCGATGTCCTCCGACTTGGTGACTTTAAAGAAGATCAGCAGCGAAGTGATCATGGTCAGGGTCAGGATCGTGGACAGGGCAGCCGCCGGGCCGTAGCCGCCGCGGCTGATTTCCTGGAAGATGGTGACCGTCATGGTCTGGGTGCGGCCTACATACAGCATCAGCGTTGAAGACAGCTCGTTCAGGATCGTGATCCAGGAGAGGATCGCGCCGGATACGACGCCCGGTACCATGACCGGCAGCGTGACATTAAAGAAAGTCTGCATGGATCCGTAGCCCAGGCTGGCGGAGGCTTCGTCGATGCTCGGGCTGATCTGCCGGAGGATGGCTGCGCTGGACCTGACGGTATAGGGCATTCTTCGGATGACATAGGATATGATAATGATGATGGCCGTGCCGGACAGCACCAGCGGTGGCTGGTTGTAGGTCATCAGCAGCAGAAGGCCGAAAATCGTACCGGGAATGACGTAGGGGAACATGATGAATACGTCCAGGATCTTGGAAAAGAAATTGGTCTTGCGCACTGTCAGATAGGCGAACAGCGTGCCCAGCACGACGACGATGACGATGGCGATGATGCCGAACTCAAAGGTATTCAGAATGGAGCTCAGCGACTTGGTGAACACGTTGATGTAGCTGGAGAAGCCGTAGCCGTCCGCCCACATGACGCCTTTGGTGTTCCTGAAGGAGATCAGGATGATGTAGATCTGCGGCAGGGTCGCCAGGATCGCGATCAGGTACACATAGGCGTGGGCCAGGATATTCGGTACACCATGAAGCTGCTTGGGCTGGATGGGATTGAGCATGCTCATCGTGTAGTTCTTCCGGCTGGTGATCCATTTCTGGATCAGGAAAACGACGGCAGCGATCACGATCATGATCATGGCGACAGCTGATGCAAAATAGGCGTTCGCACCTGTCTCGCTGACCCACTCCTGATAGACGATGACGGGCATGGTATTGTAGCCTTCGCCCAGCAGGTACGGGGTGCCGTAATCGGCAAACGCGCGCAGGAACACGATGGTCGCGCCGGCGAGAATGGTCGGCAGCACCAGCGGCAGGCTGACCTTGAGCACTTTCTGGATGCCGTGGTAGCCCAGGCTTTCCGCGGCTTCGCCCAAGGAAGCGTCCACCTTCTTCAGCGCGCCTTTCGTGTACATGTAGATATACGGGAAGAGCTTCAGCACGAAAACCAGTAAAATGCCTCCAAAGCCGTAAATGCTCGGGAGCTCGATTCCGAGCCTGTTCAGGAACTGCGTGATTTCACCGTTACGGCCCAGCATCAGGATCCAGGAATATGCGCCCAAGAAGGGCGGGGAAAGCATGGAGATGATGACCAGGATGTTGATGAGCCGGTTGCCCTTGATCTTGAAGGTCGTCGTGATATAGGCCAGCGGCACGCCAATGACCATGACCAGCAGGGTCGCGGCGCTGACCACTTTGATGCTGTTGCCCAGGGCCCTCGTATAATACTTGCGGGAGAAGAAGCGCGCAAAGTTGTCAAAGGAGAAGATAGCTTTACCTGTCTGTACAGAGAAAACCATCATCCGGATGACAGGGATGACCAGGAACAGGCCGAAAAAAATCAGTGAAAGCAGGCCGACAAAGGACCAGAAATCGAAGCGGACGCCTTTTTTAAACATGGCTTTCCACCCCTTCCAGCAGGGTCGTCTCCTTTTCCTTGTCGAACAGGTTCACGCGGTTGACGTTGACTCCCAGATATACGGTCTCGCCCGGCTGGTGGATGCGCTCGGCGCTGCTGGTATCGGCAGTGACTTCCACATGTTCGCCTGTGCCGCAGTCCATCACATAGTGGATATATTTGCCGAGGAACCGCTTGACGAGCACGGTCGCTTTCATGCCTTGCTGTTCGTCCGTGAAAATGAATTCCTCCGGTCGCACGTACACCAGCACTTCCGTACCCCGGGCCAGCGGCTTCACGTTTTTCACGCGGATGGGCAGGCCGGTTTGCATACGGATCAGGGTGTCGCCGCTTTCCTGACCTTCGACAATGCCCAGGAAACGGTTGCTGTGGCCGATAAATTCCGCGACGAAAGTATTATAGGGGCGGGAGTAGATGCTTTCCGGCGTCTCGATCTGCTGGATGTCGCCCTTGTTCATGACGGCGATGCGGTCGGAAATCGCCAGCGCTTCTTCCTGGTCGTGCGTGACGTATACGGTGGTGATGCCGATCTTCTTCTGCACTTCGCGGATCGCCTCGCGCATCTCAATGCGGAGTTTGGCGTCCAGATTGGACAGCGGCTCGTCCATCAGCAGCACCTGCGGCTGCACCACAATGGCGCGGGCCAGGGCGACGCGCTGCTGCTGGCCGCCGGAGAGTTTGTTCGGGTAGCGATCCTTAAACTGAGTGATCTGTACGGTCTCCATGATCTCCGCGACTCGGCGGCGTATTTCCTGCTTGTCCAGCTTTTTGTTTTTCAGACCGTATTCGATGTTCCGATAAACCGTCATATTCGGGAAAATCGCATAATTCTGGAACACCATGCCGAAATTGCGTTTGTATACGGGGATGTTGTTGATCACCTGGTCGTCGAAAGCGATAGTGCCCGCTTCCACCGAGTTGAAACCGGCGATCATGCGCAGCAGGGTCGTTTTCCCGCAGCCGGAGGGGCCGAGCAGCGTGAAGAGTTCGCCGGGCTGCATGTCCGCTGTCAGGTTGTGGATGACCACGTTGTCCTCGTACTTCTTCATGACGTTCTTGATATGAATCGCTACTGCCATAATTCTTCACTCCGTTAAAGTAGTTGATTGCCTGCCGTCTCCCCCTAAGGGGAAACGGCAGGCTAAAATGTGATCGGTGCTCAGTATTCGTTTAGATCCGCATCAGAAGGAGGTCACGACATCCTGGAAGTGCGCTTTGACTTCGTTGGAATCCACTTCAGGATAAGGAAGCTGGACGATATCTTCGGTTTTGACGCGGCCTTCGGTGGTCATCGGCACGTCGCCGCGGATCGGACGGGTGTTGACGCCCGCTTCCATTGCGGTCTGGCATTCCTTGGACACGACGAAGTCGATGAACAGCTTCGCGTTCTTCGGGTTCGCGCCGCCCTTCATGAGAGCGATGTTGGAGGAGCGCAGGGTGATGCCTTCCTTGGCATATACAGCATAGACGTCCGCGCCGTCCTTCATGTAGGAGATGGTCTTGTCCTCGTTGCAGATGCCGACGGGATATTCGCCCTCAACAACAGCCTTGTAAGCGGCAGAGGAGCCGGAGGCAAACTTGCCGTCCAGGTTCTCGACGAAGCGGGTCACGTAGTCCCAGCCGTCTTCCACTTTGCCGGTGGGGCTCATGGCCGCCAGCATGTTCACGACTGCTTCCAGCGCGGAGCCGGCGCTGGCGGGATTCGCGAAGGAAACCTTGCCCTTCAGGGCCGGATCGCAGAGACTCTCCCAGCCGTCCACCGTGACGCCCAGCTTTTCAAGCTGCGTCTTATTGACGATAATGGAGTTGACGTTGATATAGCAGGGGGTGAAGAGGTCGTCGTCCGGCATGAACTCTTTGAAGAGATTGTCGGCTTCGACGCTGCGGTAGGGTTCCAGGCAGTCTTCGATGCTGCGATAGATGGTGTTGCCGCCGCCCATCATGACATCACCGTAAGGAGCTTCTTTCTCTGCACGGATACGGGCGGCCATGTCGCCGGTGCCGCCGGAGACGATTTCAACTTTGATGTCCGGGTATTTCTCATTGAAAGCTTTCACGATCAGTTCATACTCTGAAGCGCCGGCAGAAGTGTACAGCACCAGCTTGTCGGTGTCGGGTTCTTCCGCAATGGCAGCCATCGTGGGCAGCGCCAGGCAGATCAGCAGCAATAGGCATAACAGCTTTTTCATGGATAGTTCCTCCTTCAAAAAATGGGTGATATTTCAAACCTGATACGCATCAGGCTTGTTTCGATGTTTTCCATGGCGGGATGTCCGGCAGACACGCGCTGAAGCGGCGGATGTAGCTGGCTTCCGCGTCGCCGGCATACCGGCCCGACAGGAAACGGTCAAGGCCGTCGTCCAGGAATTCCTGCCAGGACGTGACTTCGTCCGCGGGGCGGATTGGATAGAAGAGCGCTCCGTTGCTGTGCGCGGCGGCCTGATCGCCAGGCGCGTCACCGATCATCAGGATCCGCCCGTGCGGGTATTTCGGGCTCAGGGCGCGGATGCAGTCCTTCTTGCTTCCGTCTTCCTGTGCGCAAACGTATCTCACGTATTGGATCAGCCCGTGCTCGGCCCATTCCCGGCGCAGCGCTTCGCGAGCCGTGGCGGAAACGATGGCGATGTCCGCGTGCCCGGACAGGAGCTGAAGGCTCTCACAAACTCCGGGGAAGGGCGGTATACCGTGCACCATTTCCGCGATACGGCGGTTGCATTCCAGTGACCAGTCGAGGACGCGCTGCATGACCGGGTCGCCCTTTTCGGCTTCCTTCCGCACGGCGTCGTTGCTCATGGTGGGCGTGGTCTTCAGCCAGGCGCGGTAGCTGTCGATGTTGGGAAGCTTGAAGCCGAGTTTCCGGACTTCCTCGCGTTCGGCCAGCCAGTCGAAAACCATGGCCAGTTCAATAAAGCGCGAAACGCCCCTGTAAACTGAAAAGAGGTTGCCGTAATCCCACGCCTGACGGACGTAACGGGATATGGGCTGAAGACCCCAGACCTGTATGGTGGCCGGACAGAAGCATTCCTGATGCTTGATGTCCATGACGTCAAACGCGCAGCCGTCAGAGTCGATGCACACCAGCGCGTCGTGCTGAGGCGCAATTTCGGTAAATAATTCTTCAGCCATTATTTTTTACCATCAAAAAGGAATTTGTAAATCGCTTCCGCAACGCCGTCCTCGTCATAAGGCGCAGTCACGTAATCGGCAATCGCTTTGATTTCATCCGGCGCGTTGCCCATGGCAACGCCGATGGCGGATTTGGCGATCATATCCGCGTCCAAGGCGCTGTCGCCCAGGCTCATCATGCTTTCGAAGCCGTAACCCAGGAACTCGAAGAGGGCGTTCATTGCCTTGACACGGCTCTGACGCTTGGGGAAAAACTGGATATTCTTGCCTGCGCCTGCGCTCATCACTGCGCAACCCAGATCATTGATGCCGCGGATGAGGGATTCCTGCATATATTCAGGAACGCCGTAGATGTTGAATTTCTCTGCACCGATACGATGCTCCAGGAAATACTCGGAAGGCTTTTCCAACGGGATCGGGCGGTTGGTTTCGATATACCAGACGTGGTGACGCGGGACGGAGTACAGGCCCGGATCGGCCCGGATGGCCGATTCGATGAACAGCTTGCCCTCGGCCGCGATTTCGGAGTACATTTTTCCGCCTTCATACAGGCGGCACAGATGAGCGGTTTCTTCCGGGGTAAAGGTGGATTGGTAGATGACCTTGCCTGTTTTTCGGTCGATAACTCGACCGCCGTTGGAGGTGACCATATACCGGATGCGAGGTTCGGCTTCGATCTGCGGTGGTATCATATCCGCGTTCCGCCCCGTGCAGGGGATGATTTCAATGCCCATATCCAGCGCCTTCCAGAGCGCGCGTTTGTTGCCCAGGGAAATGAACATCTGGTCTTGCTGCAGGCTGGTGCCGTCAAAGTCCAGCAGGATTGCCCGGATTTTCTTCATATGCCCTCCCATTTGCACTCATTTCAGAGTCGTTTTATACGAAAAAGCTGTATAAATTTTATAGAATCCGACCGATATTGACAGTTTGCATTATAGCATGCAAACTGGGCAATGTCAATGATTTGCACAATGGGAGTTAAGGGGATGTTGCAGAAGATCATCTGCAACATCCCCCTTTTTCCAGACATATCGTTTTTCCAAATAGAATGTGCAACAAAGAGTATTAGACAATCGGAAAACTTTGGGAGGTTTGGAGGGGCTGCAGCCCCTCCAAGTATAATCCGCA
>JAFRNK010000121.1 GCA_017430225.1 Clostridia bacterium
CCTCGCCGCGTCCCTGGCCCTATATTCCACCTTGGGCCGCCGCGCGGTCACGGCTGCCGGTGCGGACGCTAATTATTGGCTGGTCTTTGTTTTCCGGGGTGTTGAAACTTTCTTCATATAGTTTCTCCTCCCCGGACCCCTTCTCTTCAAAGACTTTTATAGGTAAATATAAAAAAATAAACTGCCGCAGAGGCCAGTTTGGCTTCTGCGGCAGTTTGTATTTCGTAGTGATTATCCCTTGATC
Source organism: Clostridia bacterium (assembly GCA_017430225.1). GTDB lineage: Bacteria > Bacillota > Clostridia > Christensenellales > Aristaeellaceae > UBA4246. Next base: position 245 of record JAFRNK010000121.1, read on the forward strand.
ATCGAGAGAGCGCCGTACAGGACGGAATCGTCGCCCAGGGCAGCCTTCTTGAGGATGACGGTCGAGCGGATGGAGGGCATGCAGTAGCGGTCGACCTCAGCGATGATCTTTTCAAGGAAGAGGTCGCCGACCGCTTCGATGACGCCGCCGCCGTATACGACTGCGTCCGGACTGATAGTGTTGATCATGTTGCCGGTCGCGACGGCCAGCCAGTGGCAGGCTCGGTCTACGGCCTCGATGGAAACGGTGTCGCCCGCTTCCAAAGCCTTCTTGAGCGCTTTACTCTTGAATGCCGCGCCGTCCAGGGCGTCCGCCATCATGCTCTTGCGGCCGCGGGACACCTGCTGGCGGATGTAGGCCGACATGCCCTGTTTGCTGGAGAACGCTTCCAGGCAGCCGCGCTGGCCGCAGTTGCACAGCGGGCCTTCGGGATCGAGCACCATGTGCCCGTACTCAGCTGCCTTGAACTCGTTGCCCGTGAAGAGCTTGCCGTTCAGGATCAGGCCGCCGCCCATGCCGGTGCCGACGAAGAAGCCGACGATGTTCTTATATCCCTTGACCGCGCCGTATTTGTACTCGCCGAGCACGCCCACGTTCACGTCGTTGCCGATGTGGAAGGGTACGCCGAAGCGCTTTTCGATGGGTGTCTGGATATCATAGTCGCGCCAGGGGAGGTTCGGGGAAAAGAGTACGATGCCTTTGTCCTGGTTGATGACGCCTGGCGCGCCGGCGGCGATGGCGTGGATCTTATTCTTTTTGATGCCCGACTCCGCGATCATCTCTTCGACGACGCTGATGATGACCTGCTCGATGTTTTCGGACGAATCGCCGCCGGACTTGGTCTTTTTCTTGAGCCGGTAGACGACCTTTTCGTTCTCGTCAAAGATCGCGCCGAGCACCTTGGTGCCGCCGATGTCCAGACAGATATTGTAGTTTTCAGCCATGGCTATATCCTCCTTGAAGCATGATGGTTGTAAACGGTTCCTGAATTTATCGTTATTCTATCATGTCACGGGGCCTTTGTCCAGATATCCGGCGAATTCCTCATTCTCCCATAAATGCTTTCAGCCTTCCCGGCCTGTTGAAGCAGAGGCCGTGCCAGCCGGCGGCAAAGGCGGCTGCGATATTGGCGGCGTTGTCGTCGATGAAAAGTACGCGTGAAGGCTCGAGGTTGTAGGTGTCCGTCAGGTAACGGTAGATTTCCAGCCGGGGTTTGAGCATGCGTACCCGGGAGGAAATGACCGCCCCGTTGAACAGGCTGAAAAAGTCGTATTCCCGGACATTGCGTTCATAGTTCTCGCTCACGTAATTGCTCAGGATATAGAGTTTTTTCTGATGGCGGTGGCAGCTGAGCAGGGCTTGGCGGCCTTCCTCCACCACATACCGCATATCCGGCCAGCCGGTAATGAAGCGGCGGATCGGCCCAATCAGGGCGGGATCGCCCTCGGCCATGGCCTGGATGCATTCGTCAGTGGTCAGGACGCCGCCGTCCCACATGTTCCAGTAAGGCGATCTGGTAGTGTGCAGCTGTACGGTGCGCCGGAGCGCGGGATCCGGGAAGAAAGTCTCAAGCACATGGTTTTCATCCATGGCGACAAGGACGTCGCCGATGTCAAACACGACGGCATCCAGCTCGTCCCAGGGCATCGATGGATACAGGTTGTCGATCATCCGTTCAGCCATAAATCAAATCTCCTTATCGTCATTCAGTTCCCTGCGCGATTTCGGGCGGGATCGGATCGCGTGTCGTCTTCGCGTTCCCGAAGAAAAACATGGTGTCCTGCAGGTCGGTCAGCAGCATCTTACCGGACCGGGCATAAGCCAGGACACGTTTGTAGCTGGGCTGCCGGTCATAGGGTACCGCCCGGAAGAGGATCTCGCCCTGGTCGATGACCATATAATGCGCCCGTTTGTCCTGGTCGTCCGGCCTGCGGTAGCTGATGGAACCGGGGTTGAGCCAGAGCATCCGGTCATCCAGCCGGTGGATGCAGCGCCGGTGCGTGTGCCCGAAAACCAGGCGGCGTTCAGGGAGTGCATCGGTGCCTGCATGCTCCTGCCAGAACTGCTCGAAATCGCCAATACTTTCCGGCATGCTGTAGGTATAAGCGCCTTCGCCCATCTGGTGCTGCAGCAGGTAGTCGATCCCGTCCGCCTGCAGGCGCAGGTGCAGCGGGCGGGTCCTCAGGTAAGCGACGTCCTCAGGCGTGACGCGCTCGCAGTTGTCGTGCACCCATTTCCATTTGTCAGTGCCGCGCAGGGTTTCCGTTTCGCCCGAATCAAGGATGCTCAGCAGGTGGCGGTCGTGGTTGCCGGAGACGCACTGTACGTCGTGCGTGCGGAACCAGGTGACTACTCCGTGCGGATCAGTGCCGTAATCCACCAGGTCCCCGGCGCACCAGACGGCGTCCACCGTTCCCGCGTCGCGCAGTACGGCTTCCAGGGCCTGCAGATTTGAATGTATGTCTGAAATCAATAATATTCTCATGGCAGTACTCAATCGCTCAGGGAGATACGGTAATCAGCGGCAGCCACGTCCGCTTCCAGGACCGCGTAAGCTTCCCCGCTGCGCCAGGTGATCTTCAGGCTGTGGGGATCAGGCTGTTCCGCTTCGATGGCCGCATTGTCCGCGAAGGCGGGATGCGTGTTACGCATCTTCAGCAGTTTTAGCTGGTCTTTGACAATGGGGCGGCTGAGCTGCGCTTCAGCTTCGTCCAGAGAATAACGCCGGCGGTTGATTTCCCGCTCGTCCAAGGTCGGATCGCGCTTCAGGGCTTCCAGGTCGTTTTCGCCCGCCAGCAGATCCTCATACCAGATTTGCGGCTTACCTGGCATAAACAGCTGGATGGCCCGTGCCGTCAGCATTTTCCGGTCATCACAGCCCAACGCGCTGTAGTAGGTGGTGTTCAGCTGGTAGACCTGGGGGTTCGCGCCGTAAATCCACTTGCGCAGCCCGCCTCGGTCGACGGTGCGCTGAACGATCCCGTCGATCCGGTCGTCCGGCAGCAATCCCCGGATATCCCGGACGGGGATGCCGTCATGGCAGCCCAGCATATTGACGGGACGGATGCCAAGCTCGAGCTGTTCCCGGGCCCAGGAAAACAGATACGCGCTTTCTCCGGTATCCAGCGCGTCCAGCAGCAGACCCGGCAGGTAATAATCGTATGGCTTTCCGCCATGCGCCGCAATTTTCTCATGCGGCCGCGCACTGTACGGCGAATGCATCTCCGGCAGGACGCTGAGCCTGTGCCGCTGCGCCATATCCCGCAGCCGTTCCAGAATATCCCAGGTTTCCGGCTCGTTCATAAAGTTCTCGCGTCCGGGCGCTTTGTGCAGGCGGGTGAAAGCGTCCAGACGGATCGTGGACGCGCCGTAATCCGCCAGCTGCGCCATGACCCGGTCATACCACGCCCAGACCAGGGGGCTTGTATAATTGACGTCCAGCTGTCCCAGATAGTGCCTGTGGTCGGACAGCCATGTACACGCCGCTTCACGGTAGTTTTCAAAGCCCGACCAGTCGATGCCGTCCGGGGTTTTCCCCGCCTGAAGCTCCGCCGCGATATGTGTTGCGAGCCGCAGCGAGGTCTGGTACTTATATCCGGTCACTTCCAACATGTCGAACACCGTCGGCACCGGATACACCTTCTGCTGATAGAAGGTGCACCAGAATGGCGTTTCGTGTCCGTCCGGGAAGCGCGCCATCAGGACGGGAAGGCCGTTGCTGCGCAGATTGAGGGCACGGAATTTGTCCGGCGTGGGGTGGATGCAGCCGTCCTCGGCCATGGGGCCGCAGCCCTGCCAGAAAAGGTTCCAGTCAATAAAGAAATCCCTGTATTCAGACGCGTCTCCGCGCTTGAGCACGTCCTGGAACTGGGGGGAAAGCACCGACAGGTGATTCAGGATGATGTCGAAGGTCAGATCCAGGCCGAGATCCCGGAGCGCTTTCAAATCCTGCTTCGTTGCCAGCTCGTCGCACAGGTCGTAGCTGATGACCGAAAACCCGTGATCCAAGTCTGTATTGAACACCGACGGCAGGATATAGAAGCTCCGGAACGCGTCGCGAAGCTCGGGCCTCGAAAGAAAGGCAGCCATTTCGCCCAGATTTCTGCCCAGGCTGTCCGGATAGGCGTTCAGCATCGCGCCGTTTCGCATCATTGGCCTCCGTATTGATATATTGCGTCGCGTTCCGCCAGCGGATCCGGAAGCGCTGCTTCCGTCCACTTGTGGATCAGGACGCGTGAGGGTTCGAAAGCAAAGGTATACCGGTTGTGGTTTTCTGTTTCATACCACAGCACCGACAGTTCGAGCCTGTCCCCGTTCCACCAGGCGGCAGATGCGATATCGGATACAATTTCGCCGTGGTCGGTATAGATGAGTTTGCCGGTGAGCCGCCCGCCGCGCATGTCGGCGAGTATGCAACGCGCGACACCATCTTCCGTGAAATCAACGGTCAGGACGCCGTTTTCCGTGTGCAGGCGGATGCGTTCTGCTCCGGGACTCTGTTTGTTATGCTTATCCATCCCATGCAGCATCCGGAAGCTGATCCCCTGACCGTCCGGTATCAGCGTGAGGTCCAGATCGCCGGAGGAACGGTACGGCGGGATCGCTTTCGGACAGGGGATCGCCAGGCGGCGCATCCGCTCCCTCAGGATCGTCGCTTCCGGGCTCTCCGGCAGTTTATGCACGTCCGGATCGATGGCGGGCGTCAGCAGCTCAAAGAGCGCGTTGAGGGTGCATTGCGGGCCGTGCAGGGGGTGATCAGGCCCCTGGGGAATTTGTCCCACCAGCTGTTCCAGCTCGTTGTGGCTCATGTGCTGGCCGATGTAAGCGGCTTCGTTGATGGACACGATCAGGTCCAGGCTCGGCACCACGACGGTGAACTGGCCGTAGGCTCCGTCTGCGCGGTAGGATCCCTCCGGCCGGCACATCCAGATCTGGTATCCGTACCCGCAGCGGTTGTCGCAGATCCACGGTGTGTGCGCGTGGGCCGGGGCATTGTCCATCATCGGTGAGGTGGCGTCGCGCACAAATGCTTCGCTCAGCAGGCGCGTGCCTTCCCATACGCCGCCGTGCAGGTACAGGCGCATGAGGCGCAGGTTGTCCTCCGTGGTAGTGAACATCCCGTGCCCGCCGAGGCATGTGCCGTCCTCGCCCCGGTAGCACATGACATTTGCTTTGTCCACGCCGATGACGCGGAAAAGGCGTTCGTCCAGCCAGTCGATCATGCTCATGCCGGTCACTTTTTCCGTGATGGCGGACAGGATCGCCGTTCCGTGGGAGTTGTAGCGCCAGAAGGTGCCGGGTTCGTGCTCAAAAGGACGCGCGAAAAAATCCCGGATCCAGTCAGCGGCGTAATCTGCCTTCTCGGTTTCGCTGCCGCTGGCCATGGTCAGCACGTCCCGCACCGTGATCCGGGCAACCCGTTCCGGAAGCGGGTCGGGCATGTATTCGGGCAGCAGGTCACAGACCCTGTCGGTCACCTTCAGCAGGCCCTCGTATTCGGCGAGGCCGATGGCGGTGGCGGTCCACGTTTTGCTCAGGGAATGCAGCGCGTGATGCAGCCCCGGGGCGTAAGGCGCCCACCAGCCTTCCGCGCAGACTTTGTCGTGGCGCATGATCATCAGGCCGTGCATCTCCGTAAACCCGCCGTATTCCAGCCGATCCAGGAAGCGCAGGATCGCCCCGGACGGGATGCCGACGCTTTCGGGCGTGCACCGTTCAAATTCTTTGCGTTTCATGGGAGCACCTCATCATGGTAGCCTCGTGTGCTGGCCCGCCTTGTGAGTTCGACGGGAAACAGGAGATCCGAATGGTATTCTTCCCCGTTGATCTGGGCCAGCAGGCAGTCCACAGCGGTAGCGCACATCCGATCCAGCGGCTGGTGCACACTGGTCATCGGGATGGCTGAAAGGTAAGGCAGCTGTACGTCGTTGAAGCCGACGATGCGCACATCCTCGGGAACACGTTTCCCGAGACGCAGTACTTCCTGCATGACATAGGACGCGATCACGTCACTGGTGCAGAAGATGCCGTCCGTGTCCGGATAGTGTTCCAGCGCCTGGTGGGCGGGAATGCGGTAATCGCGCTCCCATTCATCCTCGTTGATTTCATGGACCCTCGGCTCCAGCCCGGCGGCGGCGATAGCCTCCCGGTAGCCGTTGAAGCGTTCGAAGGCGGGAATATTCTGCGTCGCGTGGCGGCCGCCGACCATAAGCGGATGGATGCAGCCGGTATCCAACAGTTCCTGAGCGGCCAGGCGTCCTCCCTGCAGATTGTCGCACAGCACGGTCGGGATCCGGCCGGTCTGGAGCGTTTCAAATGAGACAACCGGCAGATCACGGATTTCGCTCTCGATCAGCTGGCTGCGAAGGGCTACGATGATGCCGTCCACCTGGTTGCTCCTGAGCATGGCGACATAGTCCGGTGCGGTATCGCCCGTACCGCTGGCGACGTACAGGAGCATCTTGTATCCCCGCACGGTCAGGTTGCGCGCCAGGTAATCGATCACTTCGGAAAAAAAGGGATTGACGCTGTCCGGCACGAGCACGCCAATCATCCGCGTATGCTGGAAAGACAGGGAGCGGGCTATCTCGTTGGGCTGATAATTGAGCTCATCCATAGCTCTTTGGATGCGTTCACGCATGCTCTGGCTGATGTAGCCGCGGTTATTGAGGGTTCGGGATACGGTCGTTACGGAGACGCCGGCGCGTTCAGCGACTTCTTTGATCGTAGACATCTTTAAACCTCAATTGAAAGACCGTCATATGCAGCAATGAGTCCATAGTGCTCCAACATGGTCACATACTGATCATGCGGCGGACACCAGTGCGGTGACATGTGTGAGACATAGAAACGGAAGTCCGTACTGCAGCAGTTGTTTTCTCTGAAAAAGCGCAGCATTTCAATGTTGTCTTTCAGGGACATGTGCTGTCCGTCGCCATGGTCATTGAGCCCGTAGGTTCCGTCCATGATCACGGCATTGAATGAATAATGACCCAATAACGCTAACTGATCCTGATCGTAGCCACCTGTATCGAGGGCGTACAGCAGTGTTTTCCCGTCTTTTTCGATAATATAATTATGAGTGTAGTCCTGCTTGAAATGATTGGCGCGGACTGGGGTAATGCGATATCCGTGTGTTATGAAAGATTCACCTTCATGAATCTGACGGAAGGCCATATGATTGCGTTTCAGCGTTTCTTCATCGTAGATCTGCGACACAGCTGCTTCAGCATAGGCATTACCGAATATCTCAAGGTCCTGAACAGGTGTAAACCGTGCGCCTCCATACTGGCTGAGTTTCTCCAATGGAGTGTCTTGCGGCCACTCCCGTACAGCACGCCAAAGAAGCTGAAGGGATACGAGATGGTCTTCGTGGGGATGTGTCATCAGAAGAGTATGTACTTGGGTCAGGTTCAAGCCGAATCTGGCGGCATTGGGGAAAGCGGTAGGTCCGCAGTCCAGAAGTATGCAGCCATCTATATCAGCCGCACTATAAGTGCGCAGATTATTGCCCTTATGAAGACGCGCGTATGTACAATTGGGACAGTTGCACCAAAACCCAGGGTAACCCTCACCCGCGCCAGTTCCAAGAAAGGTCAGTTTCATTGACAACTCCAATCGTTAACATTCAATGATCAATCCATCATAGGCCACTTCAATGCCATAAGGCGCGGCAAAGGCTTCCCATTCGCTGTGGGTCATATCGTTCATATGCGAGAGGTGGTTGAGGATGAAACGGGTGTCAGAGTCGGCCGCGCCGATGGTATACAGGCGGTCGCGCAGACGCAGGCATTCCGCCCAGCCCATGTGCCCGTCTCCGGGCAACAGGCCGCGGGCGCAGTCCATGGAAACAAGGGAGAACCTGAGACCGCTTTTGCGCAGGTATTCATCCACTTCGGGGCCCAGCTCGCCCGTGTCATTGGCATACAGGATGGCGCTGATTCCGTCCGTGATTGCGTAGATCAGGCAGTCCTCCACAACGATGGGGCGATGGTTCGCCCGGAGCGCATGGAAAGTATAAGGACCGACATGAAATGCCTGCCATGCTTCCACCTGATGGAAGCGGAAACGCTCTTCCCGGATCTTCGGCCCTTCGGACACCGCCTGCTCGAACCGTTTAAAGGCCCAGAGGCTGCCGTAGAGGTCCAGCACATCCTGATCTGCGGGAACGCCGGGCCGGACGGAACAGGAAGGCGTTCCTCTGACATGGAGGGCGTACATATCCTCATGGTCCTCGTGGGAATGGGTGTAGACAACCGCTTTCAACTGATCCAGCCGCAGGCCGTAGCGGAGCTTCTGGGTGTGGATATCCGGCCCCATATCGATGAGGACATCATCCCCAAGCAGCGCGCAGGATCGCATGCGCAGGCTTTTGCCGCCTTCCCTGAGCGAACGCAAACAAACGGGGCAGGCGCAGAAGGTGGCAGGCATGCCCTCCGCTGCGCCGGTGCCCAGATAGGTCAGTTTCATAATGGATTATCCCTTGATGCCGCTCATGGCGACAGACTGTACGAATTGTTTCTGGAATACGAGGAACACGATCAGGATGGGCAGCGTGACCATGGCGCTGAAAGCGAAGATCTGGCCCCAATACACATAGACGTTGTCGTTCAGGCTGCGCAGCTTCTGCGGCAGAGTCATCCATGTATTGTCACGAACGACCAGGGTCGGCCACAGCAGGTCGCCCCAGGCGCGGATAAAGGACATGATGGCGACGGTGGCGTAGATCGGCTTGCTGAGCGGGGTCATGATCTTGAAGAAGATGCCCGTGTAGCTCTCGCCGTCGATGATCGCGGCTTCGACCAGATCCTTCGGCATCCCGCGGAAATGCTGGTAGAACAGATAGACATACATGGGGATCGCCAGGTTGGGCAGCGCAAGTGCCCAGACGGTGTTGACCACGCCCATGTTGACGGCTACCAGGAAGCGGTTGATGACAACGGCTTCTGTCGGGATAATGGTCAGGGAGATCATCAGAGAGATCAGGAACTTTCGGCCGCGGAACTCGAGCAGGCCAAGGGCGTAGCCCATCATGCCGTTGATGAACAGGCCGACGGCTACCTGGATGATGGCGTTGACCGCGGAGTTGCGGAAGTAATGCAGGAAGTCGATCTTTTCAAAGACCTGCACATAGTTGTCGAAGCTCATGTTGCCGTACGGCACGAAGGCTTTCAGCGTCGTCATGTCGGAAATCAGCTGCGTCTCTTCCTTCATGGCGGAAATGAACAGGAAGAGCAGCGGAGCAAGGAACAGGATGGCGACAAATACATACAGCACATAGAACAGGGTGTCAGAGACACGCTTTTTTGACGGATTCTGAGCCATTGCCATATTATTTGTCCTCCGTAATCCGGTTCTGCACCTGCGAGATCACAAGCACGATCAGGAAGAAGACGACGGCCAGGGCGGAGGTGCGGCCGACACGTTTGTTCGTGAAGCCTTCCTCATACATCCGGTATACCAGCGTAGTGGTGGAGTTGCTTGGACCGCCCTGGGTCAGCATGAAAACCTGGGTGAACATCTTCAAAGAGTAGATGGTATTGGAGATGAAGACGTACACCAGCGTATTCTTGAGCTGGGGGATCGTGATGTAGATCAGTTCCTGCCAGGGCGTGCAGCCGTCGATGGTGCCGGCCTCATAGATCTCTTCCGGAATAAACTGCAGGCCGCCCAGAACGATCATCATCTGCATGCCCAGGCACTGCCAGATGGACATGATGGCGATACAGGGCATCGCGAGGTTCGGATCCTGCAGCCATTTCTGCGCCGGTACGCCGAATGCCCCGATGATCACATTGAACAGGCCGTTGTCCATGCTGGAGAAGAACGCGCTCCAGATGACGGTGACGACGGTCATGGTGACGACCTGGGGGGAGAAATAGATCAGCCTGAAGATCGTGACGCCCCTGGCCTTGCGGTTGACCAGCAGCGCCAGCAGCGTGGCGAACACGAGGACGCAGGGCACGAGGATCAGGGTATATTCCAGGGTGTTCCAGAAAGATTTCACCGTCACTTCATCGGTGAATACTTTCTGATAGTTGGTCAGGCCGACGAAAGTGGTGGGGCGTTTTGCGCTTACGACCAGCTGGCGGCTCGTGAATGAGTAGAAGACCGACATGAAAAACGGCAGGATCATAAACAGGATCAGCAGGATCATGGCCGGCGAGCACAGGATCCATGCGGCGTGCTCCTGCGAGCGCGTAAGCCTGCTGCGGTGATTGGCGGTCTTGCGCAGTACAGTGTCACTCATAACTGATATCTCCTATCATTTGGAAGAGTGAGGATGGAAGGAATGATGCCCGGTCGGATCAACCGGCCGGGCATCATCGTTAAGTTGGATTATTCGATATTCCAGCCGTTTTCGTAGATGATCTCATCGACCTTTTCAGCGGCTTTCTTCAGCAGGTCAGCGGGTTCGCCCTGACCGGCGAGAATATCGGTCATAACGCTGGTAAACGCGTTATAGACAGTAGAGTGGGCGGGAGTGATGGGACGCAGGTAGGAGATGCCGCTTTCCAGCTGTTCACGGTACAGGTACAGGCGGCCGCCCTTCTGCCAGCGGTCCATGGTATCCATGACGGAGGAACGGGCAGGTACGCCGCCGTTCACATCGCAGACCATATGGATATATTCGGGGCTCATGATCGCATCGATGACGGTCCAGGCAGGATCGCCGAGTCCGGAATCAACAGCCTTCTGGGTCATGACGACCACGGTGGAGCCGGAGCAGGTGTATACGCCGCCGCCAAAGTCAGGCACCGGAACGATGATGGCGTCATCACCGAAAGCGTTCACGTGATCGGTATACTTCCAGTGACCCAGCAGGGAGAACAGGGCTTCCTGACGGCCGAAGAACGCATCTTCATAGTCGCAGCCGGGGTTGATGTAACCGGCGTCGATCATCTTCTTGAACCAGTCAAAGGCCTTGATGGTGCCTTCGCTGTCCAGCGTGCCGGAAGCGGTCATGGTGTTACGGTTCAGGTAGTCGCCGCCGAAGGAAGCTACGATGGGCATCCAGGTGAAGTACATGCTGGAGGGCTTGTTCTGACGGACGAAGAGGGGATATTCGTAGCCGGCTTCCTTGGCCTTGGCAAGGATCTCTTCGAACTCTTCAACGGTCCAGGCTTCGCTGTAGGTGGTCGGGATGCGGACGCCCAGCTGCTCGAGGACAGACTTGCGGGTCCAGATGCCCATGCCGGAGTCGAACTGCGCGACGCCGTAAATTTTGCCATCGTAGGTGTTTTCCGCCCAGACAGAGGGGAGGACGTCAGCTTTCATTTCGTCGGTGATGTAATCATCCAGGCAGGCGATCATGTCCAGATCCTGGTAGTAGGGGATCTGCAGACCGTCGATGATGATGACTTCGGGGGTATCGCCGACGACGTCGGAGGTGCTCAGCTTGTTCAACAGTTCATCCTGCGGGAAGGGCTGGAAGTCGACCTGAACGTCAGTGTGCTTGGCGTTGAAGTCTTCGAACATCTGGGTGTAGACGACCGTTTCCGCGCCGTCCGTGGCCCATACGGTAATCTTGGTGGCGTCAGCCGAGGCAACAGAAACGAGGCTGAGCAGCATCATGGCTGCCAGTACGAGGGAGATGAACTTCTTCATGGGAATGCCTCCTTAATATATTTGAAAGCCGAATTTCCCCGCCCGGGAAACAATTTCGCTTTCTGTTGGAATCATCATAACATAGAACAAAGAATATGTCAACCGGTTAGCATGAAAAAAATTTAAAAATTTTTATCAAATCTTCCATGACAACCGGTTAGCAGGTTTTGACGCCGAAATTCGGACGATATAAGCAGGATTTGACGGAATCAACACGAACTAAATATATCATAAAACCGGATGAACCAAAGGAGGCGGGTGCTTTGATCCGTATCGGGATAGATCTGGGCGGAACGCATATCAAGATCGGGGCGGTCAATGAGGACGGCCGGCTGGTGAAATGGCTGCAGGCCGAGACGGGAGCCGGGCGGCCGTTTCCGGTCATCATCGGGGATATTGCCGCGGGTATCCGGCAGCTGCTGGGCGAGCTCGGCCTGACGGAAAGCGATATCGCGTCCATTGGCGCGGGGGTTCCGGGCTATGCCGACGATCGGACCGGCCGCGCGATCAACTGCACCAACCTGGGCTGGCTGGACGAACCCTTCCGCAACGAGATGCAGTGCTACTTTGACTGCCCTGTGCACGTGGAAAACGACGCGAACGCGGCGGCGCTGGCCGAAAACAGCGTCGGTGTCAGCAAAGGCTGTGGAATCAGCGTCCTGATCACTCTGGGCACCGGCCTGGGCAGCGGCATCGTCCTGCACGGCAAGCCCTTGACCGGCTTTCATGGCGCGGCCGGAGAGGTGGGGCACATGACCCTGGTGCCGGACGGCCTGCTCTGCAACTGCGGCCGGGCGGGCTGCGTCGAAAGGTACTGTTCCGCCACGGCGCTCGTCACGCATGCGCGCCAGGCCTGCCTGACCTGGCCTGACAACGGGATCCTGCGCCTGGCGGGAGGCGATCCGAAGGCCATCACCGGAAAAATGGTGATCGACGCTGCAAAGGCCGGCGATGAGATCGCGATGCGGATCTTCATGACTTTCGCGCATTATCTCGCGGTGACGATCGACAACGTGATCAATTTCATCGATCCGGAAATGGTCGTGCTGGGCGGCGGCATCAGCAGGGCGGGGACTTTCCTGCTGGACGCGGTGAAATCTTACATCCCACCCTGCGAAATGGGCCAGAAGCGGCCGATGCCCAGGATCGAACTGGCCGCCCTTGGGAACGAGGCGGGCATGATCGGGGCAGCGATGCTCTAAAAAAGAAGGAGAGCAGAACATGAAAGCCATTATCAACGGGCGCATCCTATTGCCGGACGCTGAAATAACAGGGCAGGCGCTGCTGTTTGACGGGAAAATCGCAGGTATCGTGAGCGAAGCCGAAGCCCGGGAACGGGCGGACGAAATCATCGACGCCCAGGGAATGTACGTATCGCCGGGCCTGATCGACACGCACACGCACGGCTACGCCGGGGTCGAGTTTATCGATCCCGAACCTGGCTGCATCCGCAAGGCTACGCTTGCCCTGCCGGAGACGGGCGTCACGTCGTTCCTGGTCACGACGGCGAGCGACCCGTGGGACGTGCTGGTCAGGGTGTTTGCCGAAACCGCCGGCCTGATGGAGGAGAGCCGGACCCCGGCTTTCGGCGGCGCGGAGATCCTGGGCGTGCACGCGGAAGGCCCCTTCCTCAACCGTGAGCGGAAAGGCGCGATGGACGAGCGGAACATCTGCCCCTTCGATCTTGAGAAGATCCTGCCTTACAAGGACGTGATCCGCGTGATGACGGTCGCGCCGGAACTGCCGGGGGGGATCGGATTCATCCGCGCGATCCGGGAGCGGACGGACATCCGCCTGTCCATGGGACATACGGACTCGACCTTTGACGAAGCGATGGCGGGCTTCCGGGCCGGTATCACCCGGGTCACGCACCTGTTCAACGCCATGTCGCCGCTCAGGCACCGCGCGCCGGGCGCGGTTGGGGCCGCGCTGACGGCGGATGTCTATACGGAACTGATCGGCGATACGCATCACGTCGACGCGGCGCTGTATCCGCTGCTGATCCGTGCCAAGGGCAACAAGCTGGTGCTGGTGACCGACGCGTGCCGCTATATCGGCATGCCGGAAGGCGAGTACGAATTCAATGGCGAGCGGTTCATCATTGAGGATTCGCTCTGCAAGCTGGCGGACGGCACTATCTGCGGCAGCATCCTGACCATGAATATCGGAGTACGCAACCTGCGCGATTACGGCCATATCCCGATGTACCAGGCGGCGCGCATCGGCTCCCTGAACGCAGCTGAGTCGGCCGGGGTGGAAGACCGCAAGGGCTCCCTGGAACCGGGCAAGGACGCGGACATCGTGCTGATGGACGAGGAATGCACAGTGTACAGGACGTACGTCAGGGGCGAATGCAAGTACATGAAATAAGGGAATAAAGGCTGAAGGAATCAGACATAAAGAATTGTGCTGCGTGGTTGCAAGGTCGATGAAAAAGGAGAACCGCTCATGCTGAAGGTCTACTGCTACAGCAAATGCACCACATGCCAGAAGGCGCTGAAATGGCTCAAGGACAAGGGGATCGAATACACGGTCGTCGATATCAAAGCAGATCATCCTGACGAGGAAACGCTGCGGAAGTATTACGCCGCAAGCGGACTGCCGCTGAAGCGTTTCTTCAATACCAGCGGCATCCCGTACCGGGAGATGGAGCTGTCGAAGAAGCTGCCGGGCATGAGCGAGGATGAACAGCTGGCCCTGCTCGCCACGGACGGCATGCTGGTGAAGCGGCCGCTGGTGGTGGGGGACGGCTTCGTGCTGACCGGATTCAGGGATGACGAATGGGCGTCAAAACTGCTGTGAACGGGGGATCGAAGTCATGAAAGCATTGATCATCAACTGCAGCCCCGTCCGCACCGGCGCGACACAGGAGATCGCGGATATCGTGGCGGAACAGCTTTCCGGCCGCTATCAGACGAAAAAGGTCTGCATCGACGACTACCGATTTGGGTTCTGCAAAGGCTGCAGGCAGTGTCATCAGACGGCCGCCTGTTTCCAGGAGGATGACGTCAGCGTCCTGATGAAGGAGTTCGATTGCGCGGATGTGATCGTCTGCGTGTCGCCGTCATACTGGGCGGACGTCCCGGGGCAGTTCAAAGCCTTCATCGACCGGTGTACACCCTGGTGCAATACCCACGAGCCGCACGCGAGCATTGCCCCTGGCAAACGGGGATACGCCATCGCCCTGCGCACCGGCCCCGGTATTCGGGAGTGTGAGCGGATCATCGAAAGCATCGAGCATTTCTACGGCCATCTGGAAATCGAATGCTGCGGCCACCTGGGGCTGTGCTCGGTAGAGTACAAGGAAGCGGTCGCGGCGCGGCGGGACGAGATCGTTCGTTTTTGCCAGGATATTTGACCGGGCAGACCGCAAGATTACAAAAAGAGGTTCGCAAGGCCTCTTTTTCTTTGTTCCGGGCAGTTCTGGATCCTCTCATACGAAGAATGTGAATGTTTCCTGTTCTCAATTGACGATCAGATCATAAACAATTTTCCTCAAATCTCATTTTTTGTTCGGTTTTTTCTTGATGACAGAGCGGATTTGTGTTATACTATTCACAGTATAAATGAGTCTGCGCGGATTTCTCCCCCCTCCGGCCGGGGGCACGACTGTCAATGTGATAAGAGCTTACGCAAGAAAGGAAGCAACCATGAGAAACTTATGGAAATGGCCCCTCTCTGTCGTACTGATCGCGGTCATCCTGTGCTGCATGGTGCTGACGCCGCAAACGGCATACGCGTGGAAGACGAAAACCCACGGGTACAGCGCAAACCTGCTGCTGAACGAAGTAAAAAAGGGATACGTCACGGTAGACGGCAAGAACTATACGATACCGCAGGAATACCGGGAAGCGATTGAGCAATATCCGAATGCCTTCCGCGCGGGCACGCTCGGTCCGGATTTTTATCCGGACATGCTGACGGGACAGTCCTACATTCACCCATATGATGCTGACGCAGGGATCGGCGTCGGTGACTGGCTGATGGAGCTCGTCAAAGGGGTGAACAGCCTGCCGAAGAACAGTAACGCGCGTAAGGAAGCCCTTGCCTTCACGCTCGGCATGGCGATCCATTATGCGGGCGACATGTTTGGTCATGACTTCATCAATGCCTTCGCGGGCGGGGCTTATCCGGCATACGCGGACGTGGTGAAGGATGAAAGCCAAGACAAACTGTATTATATCATCCGCCATATGGCGGAGGAATCGTACATGGACAGCTTGATTGGCTCCCGGATCGGCAGCACCGATGTCAGCGCGCCGGAGAAGTTCATCATGAACACATGGATCTACGAAGGCACCGCGAACGCCGGTTCCGCGAAGATCTATTCCAAGTACAGCGGCGGAATGATGTACCAGTATAAGTATCTGGTCGAGATGCGCCAGAAGCTCTATCAATATGCTGAAAAAAACCGCTACGAGATATGGCCGCCGGTTCCGCAGATCGTCCAGTACCTTGACAAATGGATCGAGGACCTCGACACGGCGACTTATCGGCTGATCGTGACTTTCGATGACATTGCTCACGATTTTCTAACCGGCGTGAAAGGCAAGAGCGATATTCAGATCGTGAC
>JAFRNK010000122.1 GCA_017430225.1 Clostridia bacterium
GATGTTGACGAAGGATACGTATTTATCCTTCGGTGCAGGCGCGCTTTCTGCCTTCATCTCGCGCAGGATCAGCGCAGTATTGCCGTCTGGGTCGGTTGCTTTTTCACAGCGGGCGGTCAGACGGATAAAAGCGCTGGCGCTGGGTGTCTGCGTTCCTTTGCAGATCCATCCGGCTTTCTGGATATCATTCGCGCAGCACGTCATGGCGTAGCGCCCGAAGTAATAGAAGCCTTTGGACAGCCTTGCGTGCGGGAAGGGCTGGCCGACTGCCTGGATGACCTTTTTGTCGTAGCGCTCGGGATGCTCCATTGAATCCAGATAGAAAACGCCGAAATGGTCGTCGCTGATTTCGATGACCGGCGCGTTGACGTCATAGGGCAGGTCTTCGTCGGTGACACCGTCTTCCGTGCTGCCGTCCGGATTTTCAAACAGGATGGTGGCGGTATTGTTCATCGCCCGCATCTGCTTGCGCCAGTAGCTCTTCCTGAAGTCGGGCTTGCAGCGGTTGATCAGGATCAGGTCCGCTTCTTTCATCGGATCGGTCATGATGGTACGCATGTTGGTCATATAGTTTTCAAAGGTCGTCGCGTCAGCGAGCGTGATGACCTGAACCCACTCCCAGAGGGGCGGCATGCGCAGACGGCTGATGTATTCGATGCCCCAGACAGAATTGTACTCGATAATGACGCGCTCGGGACGGTACTTGCGGTTGAGTTCCTTAAGCTTCAGGCTGGTCATTTCTTCCTGCTCGCCGAACATGGCCAGCTCTGCGTTATACTTTTTCAGGTAATCGGCTTCATACTCGTTTTCGCCGTCTTCACAGCAGATGATCAGGGTCTTCTGGCCGGAAGAAAACCCTTCGTCAGCCAGCATGGACTTGATCATCGTGGTTTTTCCGCTCTCCAGGAAGCCTGTGAGCATGTAGACCGGAATGAATTCCTGTTCACTCATACGTGGAACAACTCCCGCAGTGCTTTTTCATCGATTTGTGTGCCGATCACGCAGAAGCGGCCGGTATAATCAGCGCCGCTGTCGCGAAATTCGCATTCGCCGGGAACGTAGTCGAACTGGAACCATTGACCGTTTTCGTCCTGCAGAATGCCCTTCGCGCGCAGGATACGGCCGTATTCTTCTTCGTCTGAAAGCTGGTCGAGCGCCTTCTGGATTTCCTCACGGGTGTAGCGCTGGGCTGTTTCTACGCCGATATTCTGGAAGACTTCATCCGCGTCATGCTCGCCTTCATGATGATGGTGATGATGATGGTGTTCATGGCCTTCATGATCATGATGGTGCTCATGCTCATCGTGATCGTGGTGCTCGTGTTCATGCTCATCCTCGTCATGGCCGTCGCCATCGTGATGATGATGTTCATGCTCGTGTTCGTGCTCGTCATCATCATCGTGGTCATGATGCTCATGTTCGTGTTCATGTTCATCATGGGCGTGATGGTGATGATGATGCTCGTGCTCCTCTTCGTCCTCGTCCTCAAGGGCTTCAAACTGGATCGGACGGCCGTTCTCGATAACGTCGAGAATGAAATCGGGCTCCATGTCGTCCCAGGGGGTTGTGATGATACGGGCGTCGGGATGGGTCTCTGCAATCAGCGCGCGGCTTTTTTCAACACGGTCCGCGCTCAAAAGCTGCGTACGGCTGAAAATGACCGTCGAAGCGCTCTTGACCTGGTCGATGAAGAATTCGCCAAAGTTCTTGAGATACATACGGCACTTGCCTGCATCCACCACAGTGGCGCTGCCGCCGACTTCGATGTCCGTATGGCGCTGCTTTGCCTTTTCTACGGCAGAGAGAATTTCGGAGAGCTTACCGACGCCCGTCGGCTCGATCAGGATGCGTTCCGGGTGATATGTATCGATCAGCTGGTCGATGGCAGCCTGGAAGTCGCCGGCGAGGGTGCAGCAGATGCATCCGGCATTGAGTTCGGTCACAGTAATGCCGACATCCTGCAGGAACGCGCCATCTACGCCGATCTCGCCGTATTCGTTTTCAAGCAGAACAACCTTCTCGTTGCGGAGACGGCCGGTGAGAAGCTTTTTGATGAGTGTGGTTTTACCGGCTCCGAGAAAACCGGAAATGACATTGATTTTGACCATGAGAAAAGACTCCTTTTATATGACAATCGGCCTTCGGCGGTCCAAATCGACCGGTTCGAGGCACAAAACCCTTATATCACGAATCTATTTGAAATGCAAGTCCTGTCAATAATTTGTCATAGTTGTATATCACGTTTCGGCAGGCCAATATAAAGGTATTGCAATTTAAAAAGATGTATGATATACTTCTAAGGTCAAAGTAGGTCAAAGAATTTTGACGAAACGACAAAGTCCAGTTTGAAAGCAGGCGGTTTTATGAGGCTGAGCGACAGCATAGAGAGTTTTATCAAGCAGATGATCGGTGCGGCGGAAGACACAGAAGAAGAAGGCATTGAATTAAGAAGAAACGAGCTTGCTGAGTACTTCCATTGTGCGCCTTCGCAGATCAATTACGTGCTCTCTACTCGCTTCACCCCGGAGCATGGATATATGATCGAGTCCAGGCGCGGCGGCGGCGGGTGCATCCGCATCGTGCATGTGGAGACGAGCCCGACAGACCATCTAGATTATCTGATTCGTGAGAAAGTGGGCACAAGCCTGACCGAACCGGAAGCCAGGCTGCTCTTGCGGCAGCTGACGGTCAGCAACGCGATCTCCGCGACAGACGCTACGTTGATTGCGGCGGCGCTTTCCCCGCAGTCTCTGGCGGTGCCGATCCCGGAAGAACTGAAGAATGCGCTTCGTGCCAAGATCATGCGCACCATGCTCCTGACGGTCGTCCGCCGGATACAATCAGAACGCCGCGGACCGACTGCAATGATTATTCGTGAAAGGAAAGTATAAGGAATGGCAATTTTCGGACGTTTTGATTACCGCGCGCAGAGTGCTGTCAATGTCGGCAGGCAGACTGCGCTGCGTTTCAAACATCATTATATTGACTCTGACCACCTGTTGCTCGGATTGCTGACGGTCGGGCGCAGTTCTGTGCCTGCGCTGCCGGCACAAGTCAACGTCAAGTCGGTCACTGAGGCGATGCTCCAGATACTCGGCGAAGGGAAGGATCCGCCTTCCAAGCTCGAGCTGAGCGAGCATCTCAAGCATATCATGGAGCAGGCTGTCATCAGCGCGGCCCGCGGCGGACAGTCGACAGTGACATGCGCGCATCTCTGGAAATCGCTGCTGGCTGAAAACGAATCCAGCGCGATCAAAATCCTGACGGGCATGGGCTGCGATCCTGAACAGCTGAGCGAGTCTGTCATATTTGACAAAGAACAGCAGGCCACGGTTGAAATCCATATGCAGCCCGGCGCAAAAGTTCAGGAAGCTAAGCCAAAGGAACAGGAAGCTTTCCTGCAGTTCGGCATCGATCTGACCAGGGAAGCACGGGAAGGGAAGCTGGATCCGGTCATAGGCCGTGAACGCGAACTTGACCGCATCATCCAGATTTTGTCCAGAAGAACGAAGAACAATCCTGTTCTGATCGGTGAGCCCGGAGTCGGCAAAAGCGCTGTGGCGGAAGGGCTTGCGCAGTTGATGAACAGTGATCAGGCACCGTCTGTGCTCCAGGGCAAGCGGCTGATCAGTCTCGATGTATCGCGTGTTATCGCCGGCAGCAAGTTCCGCGGCGATATGGAGGAGCGGGTCCATGCTGTGATCGAGGATACCAAAAAGGCCGGCGACGTCATCCTGTTCGTGGATGAGATGCAGCAGCTGGTCGGCGCGGGCAAGACGGACGGATCCATGGATATGTCCGGCCTGCTGAAGCCTGCGCTTGCCCGCGGGGATATCCAGATGGTCGGCGCAACCACACGGGAGGATTACAGGCGGTATGTGGAAAAGGATGCCGCGCTGTGCCGCCGCTTCCAGCCGATCACTGTGGAAGAACCTGACGACGAAACAACGTACGAGATCCTGAAAGGGATCAGGCATCTGTATGAAGAACACCATCATCTGACCATTACGGATGAAGCTTTGCAGGCAGCGGTACGACTGTCTCGCAGGTATATCCAGGATCGCTTTGAGCCGGACAAGGCCATCGACTTGATGGATGAAGCGGCCTCGCGCGTCAGGATGCGGGTGCCCATGCCGCCGGATCAGAGCAGTCAGGAAGAAGAGCTGCGCCAGATTCGTGATGAAAAGGACGAAGCAATCGCCGTCCAGGACTATGAACATGCCGCACGTCTGCGCGATCAGGAAGCGCATATCGAAACGGCCATGAGCGAAGAGCGCGTGGCCTGGGAAGACAAAAAGCGCGAGGTGGCCGGTCAGGTGACTGCGGACGATATCGCCAACGTTGTCGCACTTTGGATCGGTATTCCGACAGAGCGTCTGACCGAGAAGGAAGCGGATCGCCTGCTGCGGCTGGAAGACGAGCTTCATAAGCGCGTGGTCGGACAGGACGAGGCCGTCAGCGCGGTGAGCCGCGCGGTACGCCGCGCCAGAGCCGGGTTGAAACACCCGAAACGCCCGATGGGCTCTTTCCTTTTTCTCGGCCCTACCGGCGTCGGCAAGACGGAACTGTGCAAAGCGCTTGCTGCGGCGCTGTTCGGTGACGAAAATGCGATGATCCGCCTGGACATGTCGGAATACATGGAAAAGCATACGGCGGCGCGTATGGTCGGTTCGCCGCCCGGTTATGTGGGATATGAGGACGGGGGACAGCTGACGGAAGCTGTCAGGCGCAAACCGTACAGCGTGGTCCTGTTTGATGAGATCGAAAAGGCGCATCCGGATGTTTTCAATGTGCTGCTGCAGATCCTCGAGGACGGACGCCTGACGGACAACATGGGCCATGTGACTTCGTTCTCGAACACGGTCATCGTTATGACGTCCAACGCTGGTACACAGGCCATCCGCTCCGGCGGCATCGGTTTCGGCGGCGGTGAAGACAAAATGTACAGCTATCCCCAGATGCGGGAGAAGGTGCTTTCCGAGGTCAAGCACAGCTTCCGTCCGGAATTCCTGAACCGCATCGATGAGACGGTAGTATTCCACGCCCTGAACCGTGACGATATCCTGAATATCGCAGCCATGCTCACCCATGAGGTCGAAGCGCGCATGCGAGAACAGGGTGTGCATCTGACTTGCGGGGAGGACGTCATCGCTA
>JAFRNK010000123.1 GCA_017430225.1 Clostridia bacterium
ACGGCGTCACCAGCATCTACGACTCTCTGTTCGAGGGCAGTGCGGAGGCCTGGCTCGGTGAGGACTGCGAAGACGCGGATTCCTATTATGTTTACAAGATGGCCCGGACACCCCTGGACGAGCACACCGCCGTGATTGAGTACTCCACCGGGAATGAAAGAGGAAAATATTACGGCGTGGACAACGGTAATCCCGTGCTGGTGGCCTTCCGTTCTTATCTGGACAAAACCGGCGCCGGCGCGTCCTACTATGAAGTGATTTATGACCGGACGATTGTTTTCCATAAAAAGAAATAGTACCGCTTGTATTCAATGAAAGAACAGGGGGATTCTTATGCGTAAAAGTATACAGGGTATCTGCATCCTGATCCTGACACTGCTTATCGGTCTGGCGCCGGTCCTGGCATTGGCCGCCAATCCGGCGACAGAAACCACCGCGCGGCTGAACGCTGCCTGGTTTGACACGCTGGACTTTGACGATGAGTCCGAAAAAGAAAACGCCCTGCGCGGTCTGATCGAGGCGCCGGAGAGCCTGGTAATCCTTGATGATGCCGGGAAGGAGGTCTGGAACGTCGCAGATTACGCGTTTGTGAATGAGTTGGAGGCCGTTCCCGACACCGTCAATCCCAGCCTTTTCCGCAATACGCTGTACAATTCCTATGCCGGCCTTTTTGAGGTTTGCGACGGGATCTATCAGGTTCGCGGTTACGATATGGCAAACGCTACCTTTATCCGCACGGACAACGGCTGGATCGTTTTCGATGTGCTGATGTGCAGGGAGGATATGGCCGCCGCCAAAGCGCTTATGGAGAAGCATTTCGGCGAGCTTGACATCAGGGCCGTGCTATACAGCCATTCCCATATCGATCATTACGGAGGGATTTTCGGCCTCCTGTCGCAGGAGGATGCGGCGGACGCCAGCCTGACACTGGAGGAGCAGCTTGCTTCCGGGAAGACCGTGATCCTTGCTCCGGAAGGCTTTCTGGAGCACGCCGTGAGTGAGAACGTCTATGCCGGATCCGCCATGGGAAGGCGCGCGCAGTATCAGTACGGATCGCTGCTGGAAATCGGCGAGACCGGCAGACTGGCCATGGGCATCGGCCTCGGGCAGTCTGTGGGCAGCACCGGGCTTCTGGCTCCAAGCTATGAGATCCGCACGGATGAGACGCTCATCATTGACGGGCTGGAGATTCAGTTTCAGCTCACTCCCGGTACTGAAGCGCCCGCCGAAATGAATGCTTTCTTCCCGAAATACCGCGCGCTGTGGCTTGCGGAGAACTGCACCGGCACCATGCACAATCTCTATACGCTTCGTGGTGCGCAGGTGCGCGACGCAGCAGCCTGGGCTGCCTATATCCTGGCGGCGGAGCAGCGTTTCGGCGACGATACGGACGTTGTATTCCAGTCCCATAACTGGCCGCACTGGGGGAACAGGGAGATCAGAACCTACATGGAGGATACCGCGGCGGTCTATCAGTTCATCCATGATCAAACCCTGCACTATATTAACCTGGGTTATACGGGAGAGGAAATCTCCCGCACGCTGGTACTTCCCGAAAAGCTCAACAGCGTCTGGTACACGCGGCAGTATTACGGAACGCTGAGCCACAACATCAGGGCTGTTTACCAGAAGTACATGGGCTGGTATGATGCCAATCCCGTCAACCTGAATCCGCTGACGCCGGTGGACACGGCCAAAAAATGGGTTGAATACCTTGGCGACACGGACAGAGTGCTGGCGCTTGCGCGCGCGGATTATGAGAAAGGCGAGTATCAGTGGGTGGCGCAGGTCACAAAAGAGCTGGTTTATGCCGATCCGGCCAACCAGGCGGCGCGGGAGCTCTGCGCGGACGCGCTCGAGCAGCTCGGCTATCAGTCCGAGAGCGGCACTTGGCGCAACGCCTACCTGACCGGCGCGATGGAACTGCGTCAGGGAAACCTGTCGGAATTCGCCGGGAAGGCGAGCGGTGGCCTCGCCGTCCGGCAGGCGATGACGACGGAC
The DNA here is from genome assembly GCA_017430225.1 of Clostridia bacterium. Taxonomy (GTDB): domain Bacteria; phylum Bacillota; class Clostridia; order Christensenellales; family Aristaeellaceae; genus UBA4246. Next base: position 2,002 of record JAFRNK010000123.1, read on the forward strand.
ATGATCCTTGATTTTATCGGCATCGCCACGGATTCCGCCGCTGCGAAGGACGATGATCTGACGATCAATCTGTGCATCACGGATACAGGCGAGCATTTCTTCCTGAAGAGAACTTCCGGCGTGCTGCTGGTATATCCGGATGCAGAGAGAGAGAACGCGGACAGTGTGCTCAGCTGTACGCGGCTGCAGCTTCTGGGGCTCATGATGGGCAGCGAGGAGGTCATGGCCGCTGTGCATGTGGACGGCGACAGTACCGCGCCTGTGCGACTCGTGAAATATATAACGCCGTTTTCACAGACCTTCAATATTGTGGAACCCTGAAACAATCCAGGGGCTGTCTCAAAATGATCTGAAAGAATCATAAGAGGCAGCCCCTCTTCAATTGCTGAAAAAACATCGACAGCATGAAATTCTAGCCTGCTCCACGGTTTCGTCCTCGCGGGTCAAAAATGCGCCGACGAACTTATCGGTAATCTTGTTAAAGCCGCCGACTACGCCGTTTTCGATAGCTTTATATCCACTGACGACCCCATTCTCGATGGCCTTGTAACCATCCACGACGCCTTTTTCAATGGATTGATAGACCTTCTTGGCGCCTTCGGCAACATCCTGGGCGATTTCCTGGGTCATTTCGCCAGCCTTTTCCATGGCCATCTGCTGGCCGCGGGCTTCTGCTGCCTGGGCTTCCGCCTGTAGGTTCATGGCGTTTTCCAATTTCTTTTTCTGCTGTTCACTCATGGTTGTTTCCTCCTTTATTCCGCTTCGCTCAATTTCATGATTTCATCAGCTACTTTGGCACGTTCCTTTTGGATCACCCACTGATACAGGGGGTAAGCCCCGGCAACACCCACCAGGCCTACCAGACCGATGAGAATGCCCAATGCCAGCTTATTCCAAACCAGTACGCAGGACATACCCAGACCTGCCACCAACGCTCCGATGATACCGACAGAAAGCCCGGCAATCATGCCCTTGCTTTCCACCCTGGCGTCAATTGCTTTGGCCTTGTCCAGATTGGTCAGGGGCTTGCTGCCCTTCGGCACATACTTGGCGCGGATGGCATTCAGCTCCTTCTGCTCCTCGGCTGAATAGGTAATGCTGACGGCTTCCTTTTTATTCTCCATGGCGATAGACCTCACTTTCCGTTTTTCCTGACAAAATGATTTTGCATGTATTCCGTGAATCCCACGGAGACAATCCAAAGGGCGGTGCCCAGGAAGAGCAAGTGCAGCAGGCTCATGTCATTTCGGCTCCTTTTTGCGTCTTCGCCATTTTGTTTCCCAACTGACAGGAGCATCATACCGCATCTTTGTTTGAGTATTGTTCACGTTCTGTTAGAGAATTGTTAATGCGCGTCTGTTTTGAAGGGCTTTTTGATACCGTCGCTTTTGATCAGCATCATCAGTGATAGCGCAAATAACAATCCGGCAATCACCGCTCCTGCAATGGTGTTCATGGTACAGGCAAAATCAGCGCCGCCTCCGAACTCTGTGATCATGGCTGTCTGCAGGGCCAGGATGGACATGAGCGCCGCCGCAAAGGACAGCGTGCAGGCGGCGGCCAGGATGGGCTCCGGAAAGTTCGGCTTTTTCATTCCTGGCTCCGTCTGATCTTTACTGTAAAGGTACTGCCTTCTCCGGGCGTGCTGCTGACGCTGATCCCCCCGCCGGTCAGGTCGATCACCCGTTTGACAAGCGCCAGGCCCAATCCGTTGCCCTCGGTGGCGTGGCTGGTATCGCCCTGGTAAAATTTTTCGAAGATATGCTTGGCCGTTTCCGGGGTGATGCCGCAGCCAGTGTCCTGTACGGAAACCACGGCATTTCCGTTTTCCGGCTTCACCGTCACCGTGATGCTGCCGCCCTCCGGGGTGAATTTGACAGCGTTGGACAG
>JAFRNK010000124.1 GCA_017430225.1 Clostridia bacterium
ATGGAAACGTCGAAGGTGCCGCCGCCCAGGTCGTAGACCAGGATCTTGTGGCTGTTTTCCTTGTCGAGGCCGTAGGCCAGGGAAGCGGCCGTCGGCTCGTTGATGATGCGCAGGACTTCGAGACCCGCGATGCGGCCGGCGTCCTTGGTCGCCTGGCGCTGCGCGTCAGAGAAGTAGGCAGGCACGGTGATGACGGCCTGGGTCACGGTTTCGCCGAGGTAGCTCTCAGCGTCGGCCTTCAGCTTCTGCAGAATCATCGCGCTGATTTCCTGCGGGGTGTACTGCTTGCCGTCTACGGTTACCTTTTCGTTGGTGCCCATCTTGCGCTTGATGGAAGAGATGGTGCGGTCCGGATACTGGATCGCCTGGTTCTTGGCGACGCGGCCTACGAGGCGCTCGCCTTCCTTGTTGAAGCCCACGACGGACGGGGTGGTTCTGCTGCCTTCAGCGTTGGGGATAACGACGGGCTCGCCGCCTTCCATCACCGCGACGCAGCTGTTGGTGGTGCCAAGGTCAATACCGATAATCTTACTCATAGTTGTTTCCTCCGTTTATTCGTTCATATTTGGTGATTTGCATTTTTATTTGAAAGCGGGGATGCCCCGCGTTTCAGCGATGTTATTCGGGAACTACCTTGACCATGGCGGTCCTCAGTACGTAGTTGCCCATCTTGTAGCCCTTCTGCAGGACCTGGCAGACGGTGCCCTTTTCGCCGTCTTCCGGCGTGCCCTGCATGACGGCGTTTTCAAGGTTCGGGTCAAAGGGTTCGCCCTGGCGGTCGATCACGGTGACACCGCGCTTTTCCATCAGGTCGTTGAGCTGCTTGAGCACCATTTCGACGCCGGTGTGCAGCTTATCGTCCGTGGTTTCGATGCCGACCGCACGCTCGAGGTTGTCGATGACCGGCAGCAGGCTCGCGATCACATCGCGTCCGCCCTCTTCGTAGGCGTCCGCCCTTACGGACTGGTTGCGCTTGCGGAAGTTGTCAAAGTCCGCCTGCACGCGCTGGGCGAGGTTCAGATACTCTTCCGCCTTTTGCCGTGAAGCTTCCAGCAGGGGTTTCAGGTCGAGCACGCTTTCGGTTTCTTCAGCGGCTTCTTCGGGAACGGCGTTCTCCTCGGGCGCTTCTTCGCGCTGCTCGTTTTCCGGCTTCTTGCCGTTCTCGCTGTCCTTGAATTTCTTCTTCATGTCGTCCTCCATTTTATCTCACCTCCGCAAACAGGTTGGTCATGCGCCGGCTGATCGTATACAGTGTCCTGATCACCTGCGCGTAGGGCATTCTCATGGGTCCGATCACGCCCAGGCTGCCGCGGCAGCCGCCGTAGTTGAAGCAGGCGTTCACCACGCTGCAGTCGGCCATGTCCGGCCGTCCGAGCTCGTCGCCGATGCGCACGCTGATCGGCTGTTCGCCTGCGCACATGAGGCTGATCAGCTGATCCCTAATCTCCAGCGTCGAGAGGAAAGCGCGGGCTTTCTCCAGGTCGCTGAATTCCGGATAGTTCAGGATGTTGTGCGCGCCTTCCATGGCGATGCTGTCTTCAGAGGCCTGTTTGGCCATCTGCGCCGCGAGGTCGCGCACACCCATCAGCACGCGCTGGTCCGCGCCGCCCCTGGCTGCGTAAGCGTCCAGCATCACCTGTACGTCCCTCAGCGTATGCCCGGCCAGGTTTTCGGTCAGCATGCGGCTGATTGCGTACAAGGCGTCCATGTCCAGCTGCCGGCTCACGTGGATCACCGTGTCGCGGACGATGCCGCTGTCGGTGACGATGACCAGCAGGGCTGAATCGCCCGGCATGGGGACCAGCTGCAGGGTGGCGATGCGCATGGCCGGCTGTCCGGGCAGAATGGCGACCGCCGTCAGGTGGGTCAGGTTGCTCACAGCCTGAACGGCTGTCTTGACGATATCCTCCATCTGGAGCGCTTTCTCGTCAAAGTAGCTGCTGACTTCCTCGTCGGTCGGATCCTCGTCTTCCATCGCGGCCATCAGTCGGTCTACATACAGCCGGTAGGCCTTGCCGCTGGGCACGCGTCCGGCGGATACGTGGGGCTGTTCCAGATACCCGAGCTCCGTGAGGTCGCTCATCTCGTTGCGGATCGTGGCGGGGGAGACGCCGATGTCGTGCCGGCGGGTAATCGTCCTGCTGCCGATCGGAGCGGCGGTTTCGATATAGTCATCGATAATCGCGCTCAGGATGCGCAGTTTCCGCTCGTCCAGCACCACATTTGTCATCTCCTTCCGCGGTTCTTTCTTCTTCGTTGTTAGCACTCAACGATGACGAGTGCTAACAACCATGGAAAATATAACACAGAGTATGGGGTTTGTCAATAGGAAAAAAACAAATTCGGACAATTAATCATTTTTATAATATATAATATGAAAAAGATTTGCGGAATTCTCCGGAATCATGTATCATGATACTGGATTCTGTATGATATCAGGGGTGATGATCCTTGGATGAAATGAAGCGTTATGCGTTCGTCACAGGCTGTGATCATGGACTCGGCCTGACACTGGCGGAACAGCTCGTACACCGCGGCTATACCGTAGCCGCCTGCAGGATCGACGAGCAGGAAAAGCAGATCGACGCGCTGGCGGAACGCTGGCCCGGGCAGGTGATTATCCTGCCCCTGGATATATCCAGCGACGGGAGCGTACGTAAAGCCGCTGCAGAGCTGCCCTTTCCGGGGCTCGACCTGCTGATCAACAACGCGGGGATTCTGGGACATATGGATGACGGGCCGGACGACGCGCTGGACTTTGAACTCATGCAGAAGGTCATCAACGTGAACGCTGTCGGTACGCTGCGCGTGACGGCTGCCCTGCTCCCGCTGCTGGAAAAAGGGAACGGCAAAACGGTCGTCAATATTTCTTCTGAAGCCGGCAGCATCACGGACTGCGAGCGCGTCGGGTGGTTCGGCTATTGCATGTCGAAAGCGGCGAACAATATGCAAGGCGCTCTGATCCATAACACACTTCGGAAGATGGGCGGGCGGGTGTTCCAGATCCACCCCGGGCATGTGGCGACCTACATGCGCGGGCATCTGGATACGACGGCCCGCATCACGCCGGACATTTCTGCCGCGGGCATCCTGAAAACCGTGCTGGACGTAGACCATGAGACGGAGGAACGCCCGCTGTATCTGGACTATCAGGGAAACAGGCTGCCGTGGTGATGGTCGTGTTATTGATCCCCCAACAAATTCCTGAGTCATCTGCGACATTCTAAGCGGCGGTATACTGTGTCACGAAACCTCGCCGTACCTTCGGGTACGCCTTCAGTTCCGTTCCTTGTCTCCCACCACTTATAACGCCGCATCTTGATTCACGAATTCATTGGCGGACCAATAACGTTTCACTTGACATCCTGCCAATGATTTTGTAAAATACCGTTGTACCCTATGAAAGGAGGATGTCCAAATGGCTCATATTCAAACTCTTCCGACCCGGGATCTGTGCGAAAGCGCGAAGAACGGTGGCTGCGGCGAGTGCCAGACCTCTTGCCAGTCCGCGTGCAAAACCAGCTGCGGTATCGCCAACCAGAAATGCGAAAATCAGAAGTCTGACAAATAATTAAATCCTAAAGCAACACCCGCATGTATAATTTTATATATGCGGGTCTTGTTTCATATAGCCAAATCCAATCAGTATATAATCGGGAGAAACAGATACATGCTGCATCAGTATCGGCTCAATGGCCGGAATATCGTGCTGGACACCTGCTCAGGGGCGGTCCATGTGGTCGATGACCTCGCCTATGAGGTCATCAGCCGCTTTGAAACGCAGAGCGCGGACGAAATCGTCGCTGCGCTCCGGGACCGTTATCCCGAAAGCGAGATTCGCGAGTGCGCGGACGAGGTCGGCCAGCTGAAAGCCGCCGGACGGCTGTTCAGCCCGGATACCTTTGCGCCGATCGCCGGTGAACTGAAGGCGCGCACAGCGGGCGTCGTCAAGGCGCTCTGCCTGCACGTGGCGCATACCTGCAACCTGAACTGCAGCTACTGCTTCGCCAGCCAGGGCCGCTATCACGGCGAACGCGCGCTCATGTCCTTTGAGACCGGCAAAAAGGCGCTGGACTTCCTGGTCGTGAACTCGGGCAGCCGGAAGCATTTGGAAGTGGACTTTTTCGGTGGCGAGCCGCTGATGAATTTTGACGTGGTGAAGCAGTTGGTCGCTTACGCCCGCAGCATCGAGAAAGCCGCAGGCAAACAGTTCCGCTTCACCCTGACCACCAACGGCATGAATATCGACGACGACGTGATCGACTTCTGCAACCGCGAATGCCACAACGTGGTGCTGAGCCTGGATGGGCGCAAGGAGATCCACGACTTCGCGCGCGTGGACTACCAGGGCCGTGGCAGTTTCGACCGCGTGGTGCCCAAATTCCAGCGCCTGGTGGAAAAGCGCGGCGGGAAGAGCTATTATATGCGCGGCACCTTTACGCACCGGAATCCGGACTTCCTGAAAGATATCCAGACGATGCTCGACTTGGGCTTCACGGAACTCAGCATGGAGCCGGTGGTCTGCGCGCCGGATGATCCCGCGGCGCTGACGCCGGACGACCTGGAGATCGTCAAGCAGCAGTACGAGGAGCTGGCGCTCCTGATGGAACGCCGCCGCCGCGAGGGCCGGCCGTTCACTTTCTATCATTATATGATCGATCTTTCGGGCGGTCCGTGTATCTACAAGCGTGTGTCCGGCTGCGGCTCAGGCACGGAATACCTGGCGGTCACACCGACCGGCGACTTGTATCCCTGCCACCAGTTCGTGGGCGAGGAGCGCTTCCGCCTGGGCAGCCTGGACGAAGGGCTGACGAAGCCTGAGATCCAGGCCGAGTTTGCGAATACCAACGTGTATACGCGGCCCGAATGCCGCGATTGCTGGGCGCGCCTGTACTGCGCGGGCGGCTGCGCGGCCAACGCCTGGCACGCTACCGGCAGCATCAACGGCGTGTACAAGGCCGGGTGCGAGCTCTTCCGCAAGCGCATGGAGTGCGCGATCTGGCTGGAAGCGATGCGGCTCTCGGATTCCGAAGATGAACACGCCGATTGACGATTTCGTCCGCGCCTATGCCGACAGCGGCACGATCCGCGGCCACATGCCGGGGCATAAAGGGCAGGGCACCGGCCCGGAACGCTGGGACATCACTGAGATGACCGGTGCGGACAGCCTGTACGAAGCGGACGGCATCATCCTGGAGAGCGAAGAAAATGCCGGGAGGCTGTTCGGCAGCGGGATCACCGTTTATTCTGCGGAGGGCTCGTCCCTGAGCATCCGCGCCATGCTGCTGCTGGCATTGCGCCGACGGAAGCCGGCGGGGGAGAGGCCCTGGCTGCTGGCCGGCCGAAACGCGCACCGGACACTGCTGAGCACAGCGGCACTCCTGGACTTTGATATCCGATGGATCACGAATTCGGGAAGCGGCCTTCTTTCATCAGATCTGAATGCTTCGATACTGGAAGAGGCATTATCCCGGGCCAGTACGCCGCCTTTTGCGGTGTACCTGACCAGTCCGGACTATCTGGGCGGCGTGGCGGATATCCGCGCGGCAGCGGAGATCTGCCGCGAGTACGGCATATTGCTGCTGGTGGACAACGCCCACGGCGCGTACCTGCGTTTTTTATCTGAGTCCCGGCATCCGCTGGACCTTGGCGCGGATCTGTGCGTGGACAGCGCGCACAAGACCCTGCCCGTCCTCACGGGCGGCGGATATCTGCACGTGTCTTCCCGTCTGGAGGGCGTGACCCGGGCAGACGTGAAAGCCGCCATGAGCCTGTTCGGTTCGACCAGTCCCTCCTACCTGATCCTCGCATCGCTGGACCGCTGCAACCAACTGTTGGAACGGGAGTTCCCTGCCAAATTGGCGGCTTTCATCCGGCGTATGGACATGATGAAACGCCGTCTCGTGGAAGCGGGAGTGGTCCTCGAGGGCGACGAGCCGCTCAAGCTGACGATCCGCGCCACGGAGGGCACAGACGGATATGCTATTCAGCGCCTGCTGCAGGATCGCGGCATCGAGTGTGAGATGGCTGATCCTGATTTCGTGACGCTGATGTTCGCGCCTGTTCAGATGGAGCAGATGAACATGATCGAAGCCGCGCTGCTGGACGCCGCGCACGGTTGGGCCGGACGCCCGCCGCGCATCCCGCCCCAGCTGCCGGCTCCCGGCGAGTGCGTTATGACCATCCGCGAGGCGATGTTTTCCCCGCAGGAAGTCCTGCCCCTCCCGGCATGCGTCGGTCGCGTCCTGGCCTCCGATACCACCGGCTGTCCGCCCGCTGTGCCGATTGCGGTGTGCGGTGAAAAGCTGACGCGGGAGACTGTGGAGCTTTGCGGCTATTACGGGGCGAAGACACTCAGAGTGGTAAAGTGAATTCAGAATTATGAATTCGGAATTGTGAAAGCTTCTCATCAACTGCCTTCGATTCCGCACTCCGAATCCCGAATTAACAGGAGGTTTTCCATGGATTTGATCGAACGTTTTCTGAACTATGTCGCCATCGACACCTGCAGCGACGAGACCAGCGAGACTTGTCCGTCCACGGCGCATCAGTTTGACTTGGCCAATCTGCTGGTGAAAGAGCTTCAGGCCATGGGCGCCAAGGACGCGCACGTGGACGAGCATGGTTATGTATATGGCGAGGTGCCCGCTACGACTGAAGGACAGCCGGTCATCGGCCTGATCGCGCACATGGACACCGTCAACTGCGTCAAGAGCGCGGATATCCATCCCCGGCGCTTCGTCTACGAAGGCGGCGATATCGTCCTGAACGCGGACAAAGGCATTGTCATGCGCGAAAAGGATTTCGAGGTGCTCAGCCGCCTGCATGGGCATGAACTGATCGTCACCGACGGCACCACGCTGCTTGGCGCGGACGACAAGGCCGGCGTAGCCGAAATCATGCAACTGGCAGAGTACCTGCTTGCGCACCCCGAATTCCCGCACGGCACGGTCAGGATCGGGTTCACCCCGGATGAAGAGATCGGACGTGGCGCGGATCTGTTCGATGTGAAAGGGTTTGCCGCCGACTTCGCCTACACCCTGGACGGTGACGCGGCGGGCGGCATCGAATACGAAAACTTCAATGCCGCCGGCGCGAGGATCACGGTGCACGGCCGCAACATCCACCCGGGCAGCGCGAAAAACAAGATGCTGCACGCCTGCAAGGTGGCCATGGAGTTCCATTCCATGCTGCCGGTGCGCGAAGCGCCTGAAAACACCGAGGGGTATGAGGGCTTCTTCCACCTGACACAGATGAGCGGCAATGAGGAGCAGGCGAACCTGCAGTATATCATCCGCGACCACGACCGTGAGAAGTTTGCCGTCAAGAAGGAGCGCGTCGCCAAGATTGCCACGTATCTGAACGACAAATACGGTGCAGGCACTGTCGTTGCCGATGTCCGTGACCAGTACGAGAATATGAAAGAAATCATCGACCGCAATCCTGAGGTCATTGAGCGTGCCCGTGAGGCCGTCCTCAGCGTCGGTCTGACGCCTTTCAGCAAGCCTGTGCGCGGCGGTACGGACGGTGCCCGTCTGTGCTACATGGGCCTGCCCTGCCCGAACCTGGGTACCGGCGGCGGCAACTTCCACGGTAATTTCGAGTACGCGTCCGCGACGGAAATGCGCCAGACGGTCGAGGTGCTGAAGGCGCTGGTCAGGGCGAGATAAATGCGGGAGTCCGATATGTCAGAAAACACGAACAGCTTTGCGAATGAAGCGCCCTTCCTGATACTGACAGGCCGCCTGACCGCCGACGCGCGGATCAGGGCATACCGGTCGAACACCCTGCGTATGATCATCATCAGGGTGCTCATCTTCATTGCGGCGCTGCTGGTGATGGATGCCGGTATCAATCTGTATTACGGGCTGCCGGCGTTCGATTTTTCGACCCTCTTTGATGGCCCCGTCTTCTGGATCGGGGTGCCGCTGGTGATCATCGTCTATGCGGCAGAGGGCCTCTGGCTGCGCCCGCGAAAGCTTAAAAAGAACCTGATCGAACTGTACGGTGATGCGGAGCCCTGGGAGACGAAGCGCGAGTTCTATGAGAAGGGCTTTGTCTACAGGATCGTCAGCAGCAAGAACCCGTCGGACCTCCGCCTGGAATATGCGGACCTGAGAAAGCTGAAGGTTTATCGCAGGTATATTTTCCTGAAGACGAAGACCGGCAACAAGTTTGCCTTCACCCGGGGCGAGCTTTCGCCGGAGGATGAGCAGAAAATGATCGACACGCTGCGGGAGCGCAGCGGCGTCAAGTAAGGACAGGTGTAGTCATGTATCAAGCCCTTTACCGCGTTTGGCGGCCCCAGACGTTTTCGGATATGGTCGGTCAGACGGCTATCGTGCGCACGCTGCGCAACCAGGTCCGCCTCGGACGGACTGCCCACGCCTACCTGTTCTGCGGCAGCCGCGGCACGGGCAAAACCAGCGCGGCCAAGATCATGGCCCGGGCGGTCAACTGTGAGCATCCGAACGACGGCGATCCCTGCGGGCAGTGCATGTCCTGCCAGAGCATCCTGAGCGGCGCCAGCATGGACGTGGTGGAGATGGACGCCGCCTCCAACAGCGGCGTGGACCAGATCCGCGACCTGCTGGAGAAGGTGGATTATCCCCCGCAGTTCGGGCGGTTCAAGGTCTATATTATCGACGAAGTCCACATGCTGTCGGCTGCGGCGTTCAACGCGCTGCTTAAGACCATTGAGGAGCCGCCGGCTTACATGATCTTTATCCTCGCGACCACGGAGCCTCAGAAGGTGCCTGCCACCATCCTTTCCCGCTGCCAGCGCTTCGATTTCGGGCGCTTTACCATGGAGGAACTGATCGGCCGCATGAAGCTGGCGGCCCAGGGCCAGCCGGTGACAGAGGAGGCCTATACCCTGATCGCCCAGTCTGCCGAAGGCGGCATGCGCGACGCGCTGTCGCTCCTGGATATGTGCCTGGGCATGGGCGGAGAGGTTACCGAGGAGAGCGTTCGCTTGGTGCTCGGCGCGGCGGACAGCCAGATCCTGTTCGATCTGGCGGATCACATCGCTGCCGGAGACGCGGCTGCCGCGATGACGACGATCGACCGCCTGTACAGCATGGGCTCGGATGTGACGGTGTTCCTGCGCGATTTCGGCCGCCATATGCGTTACCTGACGACGGCCCGGCTCTGCGGCGCTGCCGCGCTGACGGGCATGAGCTCGGAAAGAGCGGAGCGCTACGCAAAACAGGCGGAAATGTTTTCGGCGCAGAAGCTCATGCGCGTGATGGAGTACATTCTGCATGCGGAGTCCGATACCCGCTGGGCCAGCAGTCCGCGCTCTGTGCTCGAGATGGCGGTGCTGCGCGCCTGCGATCCGCCGGAAGGCCAGGATGTGACGGCGCTGCTGGAGCGCATCGATACGCTGGAGGCGCGCCTGAAAGCCATCGAAAGCGGCGCGGTAGAGGTCCGCGCGTCAGGAGCACCTGCTCAGCAGCCCGCGGCCCCTGGCACGCCTGAAAAGCAGCCTGTGGCAGCGGGCAGCGTACCGGCGCAGCCGGCGCCGCCCGCGAGCGAAGCGGAAGTGTGGAAGCGCACGGTCGCGAAAGTCAAGGCTGAACAAGCCCAGCTCTCCTTCATCCAGCGCGGGCGTTTCCAGGGTGTGCGTGATGGGGCTTACACCGTGGCGTTCCAGCCGCAGGATGAGTTTTACCTGACCCTCCTGGACAACGACCGCAGCCGCAGGATCATCGGTGACGCGCTGCTCGCCTGCGGGGCAGAGACCGGCCAGGTACGCGTCGAACTACTCAAAGACAAGGCTGCGGAACAGCGGCAGATCCAGTCCGAACAGAGCATGCAGACCCTGTTCGATACGTTCGGGCGCGACGCCGTACAGGTGAGTGACAAATAATGCGGCCCGAAGTAACGGAAGCCCTGATGAAGGCGAGGGCTTTGACCTGCGAGGTGACGCCGCTCAGGACGGATTGCGGCCGCGCCTGCGGGCACGCCTGCTGCCTGCCGGACGAGACGGGCCGCGGGGGCATGCTGCTCTTTCCCGGGGAGGACGCGCTGTATCGGGACAAACCGGGCTTTACGGTGAGTGCTTATGACGCCCTGGGCATCCCTGCCCTGCTGCTGACCTGCGACGGGCACTGTGACAGGGCTGAACGCCCGCTGAGCTGCCGGATCTTCCCGCTGCTTCCGAAATGGCGGGAGGGGCGCGTGCGTGTGGTCCGGGACCGGCGCGGCTTCGAGGTCTGTCCGCTGCTGCCCAGCGGGCTCGGCGCATTTCAACCGGACTTTGTCGAGGCGGTCAGAGCGGCGGGCGAAGTATTGTATCAGGTCGGGGAACATCGGGTTTTTCTGGATCAGCTGCATGGGCTGATTGACGGTTTCAGTCTCTGAAAGGTCTTTCCGGGGAGGGCAATATGGGGATTCGTCAAACGAACTGCGTGCGGGAAACGCGGCGTGACGCCAGAGGAGAGATCCGCCTGGGCGACAGCTGCCTCATGGATTTGTCGGCCTATTGGGGGCAGGTCTCCTGCGTCTACCTGGACCCGCCTTACATGACCGGCGACCGCTTCATCCTGCGCCAGCGGGTCGGTGTGGAAGGCTGGGGCGGCGGCAAGCGGTACATCGACCTTCCCGCCTACACGGATCGCTGGCCGGACCGGGAAACCTATCTTGAAATGCTCAGGGGCATGGTGCGGCAGGCCGTACTGCTGCTGAAGGATGACGGCGCGCTCTTTGTGCATGTCGATACGCGGGTGGACGCCCACGTCCGCCTGCTGCTGGATGAGCTGCTCGGCGAGAAAAACTTCGTCAACCAGCTGGTCTGGTCCTACCAGTCGGGCGGGCGCGCCAGGAATCATTATTCCCGGAAGCATGACATCATTTTCTTTTACCGGAAAACCCCGGAACTCAAATTCGATATTACGCGCGTTCCGCTGCCGCGCGGCACGAACCGCCAGAATCACATGAAACGGACGGTGGACGAGAGCGGCCGCGCTTGCCGTACGATCCGCACCGCCGGCAAGACCTATGTGTATTATGACGACGATCCGGTCTATCCCGGCGACGTCTGGAACGACCTGTCCCATCTGCAGCAGAAGGATCCCCAGCGCACAGGCTACGACACGCAGAAGCCGGTCAGCCTGCTTTCCCGCGTGCTGCTGCCGGTCGCGGATGAGAACGATCTGGTGGCGGACCTCTGCGCGGGTTCCGGCACGACGGGAATCGCGGCGGCCATGAACGGCAGGCGCTTCCTGCTCGCGGATTCCAGTCCGGCGGCTTTCGCAGTCATGCGCCGCAGGCTGCTCAGCGCGAAGGTGCAGTTTGACGCGGAAACGCCGTCCTGCATGGAACCGGCCAAGGCGGATATCCGCGTTTATCCGGGCCTGGGCTTTGACGACGTATGCCTGATGGGCTTCGAACCGCCTGAACCCTGGCCGGAAGGCATCATGAGCCCCGACGGGATCGAGCAGTGGTCTGTCGGCCAGCTGCGTGACGGCATGTTCCAGGTCCTGTCGGACGCTTTCCGTTCGCCCACGGAGCCGGAACTCAACCGGATGCTGCAGGTGCCGATGAACACGCCGGACCTCGCCGTGCTGATCGTCGACGTGCTGGGCAACCGTTACTGCTATCAGGTCGAACGTGAATGATCCTGAAAGTCGATGGGTCGAATATCCGGGAGGCGGCGCGGATCCATTCTGTAGCATGGCAGGCTTCGCACCGTGCGTTCTGCCAGCCTGATTTTGTGGAGCGCCATACCCCTGAGCGCCAGCAGGCTTATCTTCAGGATAAGATGGACCGCGGCGCTGCGGTCTACATGCTGGTCGCGGACAGTCCGGCCGGCATCGTTTCCGTGACCGGAAACCTGATCGAAGACCTGTATGTCCTCCCGGCGCTGCAGAACCGGGGATACGGCACGCAGCTGCTCCGTTACGCGATTTCGAAATGCGACGGAGCGCCAGCTTTGTGGATCCTGGAAAACAACGAAAACGCCGCCAGGCTGTACCGGCGGCTGGGCTTTGCGGAAACGGGGCGGAGAAATGAGATCACGCACGGTCTGGACGAGATCGAATTTGCCCTGACCGGGAATCCGCCCATGGAGGAAAGTGTATGAACTTTGCAGTCGGCCGCCTGCCGCACGGGCCGAATAACCTGATTACCGACGTTCCCGGCGTCCGCGTGGGTCATACCACGGTGGACAAAGGCGACTGCCATACCGGCGTGACGGTGGTCGTACCGCCGGTCAGCAACCCGTTCACGGAAAAGCTGACGGCCGCCTCCGTGGTATTCAACGGCTTCGGCAAGACGCTCGGCCTCGTGCAGGTCGATGAGCTGGGCACGCTCGAAACCCCGATCGCCATCACCAATACGCTGAATGTCGGCAAGGTGCATGACGCGATGGTATCCTACATGCTGAAGATCTGCGCGCGTGACGGCGTCCGCCTGACATCGGTCAATCCTGTCGTGTGTGAATGCAACGACAGCCGGATGAGCGATATCGCGCAGCGGCCCGTCGGCGAAGCGGAGGTGTTTGCCGCGCTGGCTTCCGCGTCTGAGGACTTCGCTCAGGGTGCGGTCGGCGCGGGTCGCGGGACGCTCTGCTATGGCATGAAGGGCGGCATCGGCTCATCCTCCCGCCTGATGGAGATCGACGGCAAAAACTATACCATGGGCTTGCTGGTACAGACGAATTACGGTGCGTCGGCGGATTTCCGCCCGGATGTGCTGCCGGATGGCCTCGCGGCTTGCGACCGCGGGAGCATCATCCTGGTCGCCGCGACCGACCTGCCGCTGTCTGCGCGCCAGCTCAAACGCGTGCTGCGCCGGGCTTCCGTGGGTATGGCCCGCCTCGGTTCCTACATCGGGCACGGCAGCGGCGAAATTGCTGTGGGATTCACCACCGCGCGCCCGGAGAATACGGGCAGTTTCTGCCGCCAGACGATCCTGCGGGAAGACCTGATGGATCTGCCTTTCCGCGCCATCGGCGAATGCGCCGAGGAGGCTATCCTGCAGTCGCTCTGGCACGCAGAACCGGATACCGGCCTGAACGGGGCACACATCCCCTCCTGGCGGGAAATCATGAACGAAAAGGAAGAGCGCGTATGAAAGAACTGGGTTATTACAACGGCAGAATCGGCGAGCTGAGCGAAATGACCGTCCCGATGACAGACCGCGCGTGCTGGTTCGGGGACGGCGTATACGACGCACAGATGTGCCGTCACTATCACCTGTTCGCCCTGGACGAGCACGTGGACCGCTTCTTCCGCAGTACCGCTGCCCTGCGTATGCAGCCGCCTTTCACGAAGGATGAACTGAAAGCGCTTCTGAACAGCCTCGTGCGGAAAATGGACACGGGCGACCTGTTTGTGTATTACCAGCTCACCCGCGGCGCGGGGCCGCGCGGACACGCTTTCCCCAACTGCAAGCCGAACCTGTGGGTAACGATCACGCCGAAAGCGCTGATCGACAAAGCGGAGCCGATTTCCCTTGTCACCACGGAGGATACGCGTTTCCTGCACTGTAACGTCAAGACGCTGAACCTGATTCCGTCCGTTATGGCTGCGCAGCGCGCCGCGGAGGCCGGCTGCTACGAATCAGTCTTCTACCGTGCCGGTGGCCGGGTCACCGAGTGCGCGCACAGCAACCTGCATATCCTGCGTGCCGGAACGCTGTACACCGCTCCGGCAGACCGCCTGATCCTCGGCGGCATCGCCCGTGAAAGGCTGCTCGCGGCCTGCCGGCGGCTGGGTATCCCCGTACGGGAGGAGCCGTTTTTCCTGTCTGACCTGATGGCTGCGGACGAGATCATCACCAGCAGTTCCTCCGCGCTTTGCCTGCGGGCGGGCCGGGTGGACGGCATCGCCGCGGGCATGAAAGACGAAGCCACGTACCGCCGGATCCATGATGAAATCATCCGGGAGTACATGGCTGAGACGGAGTGACCGCAGATCAATTCAATATGCTTACGGTTCCGGCAGGATGGCTGGAGCCCTTTTTTTATGCCGGTAAGCGCTGGGCGTCATGCCGGTGCGCTGGCGGAAGGTGCGGATGAAGTGCTCCACGCTCTCATAGCCGATGGCAGCGGCGATTTCCGAGACGGGCATGGTCGTGTCGCGCAGGAGCTCTTCCGCGTTCTCCAGGCGTACGCTGGTCAGCAGACGGATGAATGGCTGGCCGGTGATCCGCTTGATTAGCCGCGACGTGTATTCCGGTGAGTAGTGGAATTCGTTCGCCAGCCCGTTGAGGGTGGCAGTCGCGGCGTTCATCTGCAGATAGCGCGCGATGCGGATGGCGGTCTGGGTGTCGCGGATCTGGTCCTCGGGCAGTTCGCAGTCTCCTGTGTGTCGGCGCAGAAGATGGACGAACACGGTGGTCACCAGCGCGTTGATCAGGGTGGAGTAATACGCTTCCTTGTCAAAGAATTCAGCGCACAGCTTCACCATCGCGTCATGCAGTTCCTCGTCTTCTCCGGTGTGGAAGATCAGGTAGTCGATCCCCTTATGGCTGTAGAGGCTGCTCATGAAAAAGCTCGCCAGCAGGTTGTCGCCCTGGAGGATGTTGTAGAAATAATACCGGAAAGTCGAACGCCGGATCAGGACGTCGATGACGATGCTCTCGTCGCTCACGTCCAGAGAATGGGTCACCTGGGGCTGGATCAGGCAAAGATCGCCCGCGTTGAGGAGGGAGTGGTTGTTCCCCACCTGGTGGATGCATCGGCCCTCGAGCACGTAAAACATCTCGAAAAAGTTGTGGCGGTGCGGCACGGCGGGGGTATAGCAGTTGTGTTTCGATACGTGGATGCCTACGCGCCTGTCCGGGGAGAAGAAGGATTCTTCGAGGTATTCGGGGGTGATGGTGTCCGGCCATTCGGGGATCAGCAGCGCGTTGCTGCGCACCATCGCCGGATCCAGCCTGTCCAGATAAGCCTGAAAGCTGTTGGGCGAAGAACGCGCGAGCCGGTAATTGCGGTAAAAGATCTCGCTCTCATTCAGGGTACGCAGTTTTGTCAGAAGCTGCTGTTCATTCATGCTCTTCCCTCCGTTCGGGTCTCTTGTTGGGATTGATTATACAGGAGCGTTTTGATTATGTCAAATAAACTGCCTGATTTCTCATCATCCGGCGGAAACGGCTGCAATGAAACCTGTACTTGCAGGAAAAATTATTTGATTATCAAAATATATCAATTAAAGAGAATAAAAATTGAATATGGATTTTATATTGATTCATTGTATAATATTTATGAAAGTAATTCGTTGCCATGAAGGATGAGAGAGGGAAGCCGATGCAGCTGATTTCTATTATCCCGGATTTTCAGCCGTTGAATGACGGCCGCCTGCTGGACAAAGCGGAGGCGTTCAAGCCTGCGCTGCATTATGCCGCCTGCTCGGCTCCGGCTTCCTGCCGCCTGAACGGTGATGATATCACTCCTGCTGCCCTTACGGACCGGTCGCTGGCCAAAGGCGACCAGGTTGTCCTGGACTTTGGCTGCCACCTGGTCGGCCGCCTGACCCTGGAGCTGGGCTGCGCCGGTTCGCATCAGGACGCGCCGGCCTATATTCAGCTGGATATGGCGGAAATCGCCGCGGAACTGGATGAGGACGCCGATCGCTATCAGGGCTGGCTGTCGCGCAGCTGGATCCAGCAGGAACGCCTGCACGTGGATCTGCTGCCTGCCCGGGTGGCCTTGCCGAGACGCTATGCGTTCCGGTATGTCCGCCTGACCGTCCTGGATACGTCGCCCAAGTATCAGCTGGTGCTGAAAGGCGCGTCCTGCGTGGCGGAGAGTGCGGTGAATATGGACGCCCTGCCTGCGCGCAGCTTTGCGGACGACCGGCTTCGCAGGATCTACGAGGCGAGCCTGCGCACGCTGGCGGACTGCAGCCAGCTGGTGCTGGAGGACGGCCCCAAGCGCGACCGGCGGCTGTGGCTGGGCGACCTGCGGCTGCAGGCGCTGACTTCATACGTCTCTTTCCGGAGTTATGGCCTGATCAAGCGCTGCCTGTACCTTTTCGCCGGCACGCGTTTCCCGGACGGGCGTATGAGCGCGAATATATTTACCGACGGAACGCCTGTGGCGGACGATACCTACCTGGCGGACTACGCGCTGATGATGCTGCCGGCGCTGGACGAATACTTGGCGGAGACCGGCGACCGGGAAGCGCTCGACGACCTGCTCGGGCCGGCGCTGGAACAGGTGGATTACGTGCTTGGGCACTGCCTGACGGAACAGTTCGCGATCGACGAAGCCTGCGGGGAATCGAGCTTCATTGACTGGTGCGACGGGCTTGACCGCCGCGCGGCGGTGCAGGGCGTGCTGATCTGTGCGCTGGACGCCGCGGCTTCCCTGTGCGCGCGCGCCGGAGATCACGGGAAACAGCAGCACTACGCGAACAAGGCGGCAGACCTGCGCCGTGCTGCCAGGGAACAGTTCTGGTCGGATGAAAGGCACTGCTTCGTTTCCGGCGGGCAGGTGTCCGTGCATTCACAGGTCTGGATGACGCTGGCAAACGTGACGTGCGGCCAGGAAGCGGCCATGGCGATGGAGATCGCGCTGTCCGCCGGGGAAGTGCGGATGGGCGCGCCTTACATGCATCACTATTACGTGATGGCGCTTTTGCAGGCGGGCTGCCGGGACAAGGCGGAAGCCCACCTCCGGGAATACTGGGGCGGCATGCTGGATGCCGGGGCGGATACTTTCTGGGAATGCTGGGATCCGGCTGACCCGGGCGCCTCGCCGTACGGCGGCGTCATCGTCAACAGCTTCTGCCACGCCTGGAGCTGCACGCCCGCCTATATCATCGACCGTTTTTTGTCAGACTGACTGCAGGATAAGGAGGAGATTCCCATGAAAACCAGACAGGCCTTCAACCCCTACCTCCCCAGCTGGGAATATGTGCCGGATGCGGAGCCGCACATCGTCGACGGGCGGGTGTACATTTACGGCTCCCACGACCTGTTCAACGGCCTCAATTTCTGCCTGGGGGACTATGTATGCTGGTCCGCGCCGGTGGACGACTTGGGCAACTGGACGTATCACGGCTGCATTTACAAGCGTGAGCAGGATCCCGCCGCGCCGAAGATCCGCCTGACCAACGGCCTCGCGGCTCCGGACATGGTGGTGGGCCCGGACGGACGGTACTACCTGTACTATTTCATGGGCGGCACCAAGATGATCTCCGTGGCCGTGTGCGACGAGCCCGCGGGCAAGTACGAGTTCTACGGCTATGTCAAGTACCAGGACGGCACGCCCATCGGCAAGCGCAACGAGCCTTTCCAGTTCGACCCCGGCTGCCTGATGGATGAGGACGGCAGGCTGTACCTGTACACCGGCTTTGCGTTTGGCGGCAACCCGATCCTGCTGGACGGATCAACGCCCACCAAGCACGGCCCCATGTATTTTGAGCTGGATCCCAAGGACATGCTGACGGTCATTTCCGGCGACGAACTGCGATATATCGGCGTCCTCACAGGCGAAGAGGCCAAAGGCACCGCGTATGAGCAGCAGCCTTTCGGCGAGGCCAGCTCCATGCGTAAGTTCAACGGGAAATACTATTTCATCTACAGTTCCCTGAACAGCCACAACCTCTGCTACGCGGTCAGCGACCGCCCGGACGTCGGCTTCGAGTTCGGCGGCATCCTGGTCAGCTGCGGCGATATCGGCCTGCCCGGCGTCCCGGACGTCAAGCACGCCCGCATGTGCACCGGCAACACCCATGGCAGCCTGATCGAAATCAACGGGAAATACTACGTCTTCTACCACCGCCACTCCAACCGCAAGCAGTCCTCCCGCCAGGCCTGCGCCGAAGAGATCCGTTTCGAAGACGGGAAGTTCTTCCAGGCGGAGATGACCTCCTGCGGCCTGAACGGCGGCCCGCTCAGCGGCAAGGGCGTGTATCCGTCCTATATCGCCTGCAACGTGTACGGCAGGAACGGCACGCGCTTCCTGTCCATGATCAAGCATCCCAAGGGGGCAGATCCCTTCATCACCCAGCGCGGCGGCGACCGGGAGGAGGGCGACGACCAGTATATTTCCAACTTCTGCACCGACTGCACGGTGGGCTTCAAATACTTCGATCTCCGTGAGACGAAGACGATTGCGGTAAAACTCCAGGGTTACGGCAACGGCTGCACGGTGACCGTACGCACCCAGGAGCACGGGGAACCCGTATGCCGGATCCCGGTGGAGACCGCCCTGCAGGAAAAGACCTTCACCGGCACCCTTCCCGAAGGCCTCGGCGAGCGTGAAGCCCTGTACTTCAGTATCGAGGGCAAGGGCGGAACGTTTGACTTCAATTCGTTCGAACTGGCATGAGATGAGTGATGAGTGAGGAGTTTCGGATGAAATCACTGGCGTGATTTCCGGATTTCAAATTCTTGGAATACCATATCGCACGAAGCGCTGCAACAATTGAAGAATACTCTGCAGCGAAGCGGAGGAGATTTTCCTTAACTCCCCACTCCTAACTCCTAATTTCTCATTTGCTTCGTTGTTTCCCCGTCGATCGGGTGAACATATATCAATGATTACCAAGGAAAGGAAGTATGTAACATGGGTAAACTGTCCGGTTTCTTCCGGGGCATGGCCGCGCTGATGGCCTGCCTGCTGGTGCTGGCCAACGTAGGCACCGGCGTCGTGGAGTCTTACCGCTCCGCGCTGGATAACGTGCTGGGAACCAGCAGCTATGAAACGATCACGGACGAAAGCGCCGCGCGTTTCAAGAAGGACTATGCGACCATCGACGATATGATGGCCGCCGCCAAGGCGCTCGCGATCCGTGAGGGTGAGGAGGGTACCGTGGTCATGAAGAACGACAACGGCGTGCTCCCGCTGAGCGCGGACAAGCAGGTCGTGCTGTTCGGCTTGGCCTCCTACGCACAGTATCCCTACACGGCTGGCGACCTGCGTGCGGGCAACGCGGACGCAGTGGACCTGATGCAGGCGCTGACTGACGCGGGCCTGACCATCAACGAAACCGTCAAGGACTTCTACATGAAAGGCATCCTGAACAAGCACATCGAGCAGGTACCCAACATGTGGACCGGCGAACTGGTCGACACCGTCGCGTTTGACAACATCTACGTGGCGGCTCCTGGCGACATGACCTCCTACCAGGTCGTGGAAGTGCCCCCGACGCTGTTCGAGGAAAAGGGCGCTCCCGCTGACTGGAAGGCCAGCATCGACAAGGACAACGCCGTGGCCATCGTGACCTTTGCCCGCGGCGCTGGCGAAGGCAACACCTACGCTCCCGGCTCCGCGGTCAATTTCGCGGGCGAAGCCACTGGCAAGGATCCGCTGGCGCTGTCTGACGACGAGCTCGCCGTCATCGACGTGGCGAAAGAAACCTGCGGCCAGGTGCTGGTGCTCATCAACTCCGGCAACAACATGATGCTCAAAGAGATCGCCAAGGGCGGCAGCCATGAGGTCGACGGCATCGCCTACATCGGCGTTATCAACGACTACCAGCCCATCGGCATCGCCAACGTGCTGACCGGCAAAGTCAACGCCACCGGCGCGCTCCCGGACACCTATGTGGCCGACAACGCCTCCATCCCGGCGGTCGTCAACTTCGGCGGCGATTACTATGCGGACTATGAGATCGTCGGCACCGAGGGCACGGACCCCCGCTACCCCGGCGAGACCATCAGCAACACCAAGGCCAGCTCCTTCGGCGGCGCGACCACCTACAACGGCGGCCACTATATCGTCGAAGCGGAAGGTATCTATGTGGGCTACAAGTACTTTGAGACCCGCTACTTCGATTCTGTCATGAATCCCGAGTTCAACGCCGCTTCCGCCAAGGGCGCGACGCAGGCGGATACCTGGGATTACAACAAGGAAGTCCTGTACTCCTTCGGCCACGGCCTGTCCTACCTGGATTACGAACAGACCCTGAAGAGCGTGAAGGTGGATATGAGCGATATCGGCAACATCACCGCTGAGATCGAGATCAAGAACCTGAGCGACAAGGATGGCTACTTCCTGGCCCAGCTGTACGTACAGCAGCCCTATACCGACTATGACAAGACCAACCTGGTCGAAAAGTCTGCCGTGAACTTCCTGAATTCCGGCAAGGCCCAGGTCAAGGCCGGTGGTACCGCCACCGTGACCCTGACTGTGCCCACCAAGTACCTGGCCAGCTATGACTACAAGAACGCCAAGACCTGGATCCTGGACGACGGTGATTACCTCTTCACCGCGGCTCCCGGCTCCCACGCCGCGGCCAACAACTTCCTGGCGCACCTGGGCAAGACCGCTGCGGACGGTATGGATACCGACAAGACCGGCGCGGTCGTGACCTGGAACCTGGCTTCCCTGGACAAGAGCACTTTCGCGACCGCCAACGGCCACGAAGTGACCAACGTGGCGGACGATGCCGACCTGAACTACTGGACCGGCACGGATACCGTGACCTACCTCTCCCGTCAGGACTGGGACGCCACCTATCCGGTCGATTACAGCAAGGTCGCGATCAAGATCGCCGACAGCCCGAAGAAAGACGAGTGGATCGCCGAACTCCGCGGCCAGACCTACACCATCCAGACCAATGATCCCGCCAACGAGGGCGTGGACCGCGGCCTGCGCTTCAACGCCGCCAGCATCCAGGAAGAACAGCTCGCGGACGTGAACAACGAATACTGGGACAACCTGGTTTCCCAGATCAGCATCGACGAGGCGGTCGGCGCGGTCATCCACGGCGGCTCCAGCTCCGACGTGCTCACCAACGTGGACAACCCCAAGGTCATCCAGAACGAAGGCGTCAGCGGCTTCACTGCGGCTTACACCGACGAAGCCACCGGCAAGACCTACAAGTTCAACGTCCATTCGCAGACGCTGATCGGTTCTTCCTTCAACCCCGAACTCGCCTATGAGTGGGGCCTGATCGAAGGCAACAGCGGCCTGTGGCTGCAGCGCTACGACCTGTGGGGCACCGGCCTGACCCAGCGCCGCACGCCCTACAACGGCCGTAACTACGAGTACATTTCCGAAGATCCCATGCTCACCAACCGCATCGGCTATGGCATCCTGAAGGGCTGCGCGGAAAAGGGCATCATGAACGGCCCGAAGCACATGGGCTTCAACGACCAGGAGCACAACCGCGGCGGCGTCTCCGCCTACATGACTGAGCAGAAGTTCCGTGAGACGGATCTCCGCGGCTTCCAGGGCGGCCTGAGCGATGCGCCGGGCATGGCGGTCATGATCGCGTTCAACCGCATCGGCGCCACCAACGCGGCTCATCACGTGGGCATGCTGCAGAAGATCATGCGTGACGAATGGGGCTACAAGGGCCTCGTGTCCACCGACATGATGAACAACAAGTACTACTTCAACGCCGAGTCCATCGTGATGGCGGGCGTCACCCAGATCGCGGACTTCGCTCAGAACGACAACCACATCAACGAGGGCGAGGGCGGCGTCGACAAGACCTGGGGCTACATCTCCGTGGACGCTGTCAAGAACGACGGCGCGCTGGTCAAACAGGCCCGCGAGAACCTCAAGTACCAGCTCTATACCTTCGCCAACAGCGCCGTGCTGAACGTCTCCACCCGCAAGGTGGCCACCTGGTATGACAACGCGCTCAGTATCGTCAAGATCGCCAGCCTGGTGCTGACTGTCTGCTGCGGCCTGGCGTACATCGCGACCACTGTCCTCAAAAAGAAGAAGGAGGCCTGAACATGCTGAAGAAAATGTCTGTCGGCGCGTGGATTGCCTGCTGCGCGGCGATCCTGGTCATCGTTTCCCTGATCGTATATTCCGTCAATATCGGCAGTGAAGGCTACTTCCAGGGCAGAGCCGTCAACGGCGTCACCCTGTGGCTGATCGTCGCCGCTGTGCTGCTGGTCTGCGCCATTGCGCTCAAGCTCCTCAACCTGAAGGGCAGCGCCGCCACCTGCGCGGACCTCGCGTCCGGCCTCATGCAGATCGGAGCGCCGGTCCTCGTGGCGCTGAGCCTGATCAACCTGATCGCCTCCCGTGTGGAAGGCCTCGGTTTCATCTACTTCTCCAACGCGGATGTCATCAAGGAAGTCCAGACGCCTGCCAACATGGCCTCCGCTTCCTGCGCCATCGCCAGTATGGTGGTGATGGGCGTGGCCCTGGTGGTTGCCATCGTAGCCGCGTTCTGCGGTCTGCGCAAAAAGGACAATCAGTAATCCAAGCTTCACTGGCCTGCGGGAGGTTCGTCTTCCCGCAGGCCGTACGTTTTCTGGTCAATATGGGAGGAGGGGAGAACGGATGCTGACCGCTGCGGCGATCGCCCTGGGGATACTGGCCCTGGCGCTGGAAACGCTTGGTGCGTGGAAACGTTCTTCCCGCCTTTCCTGGCTGGGCGGGCTCTGCTTTATAGCCTTCATGGCCTGCATGCTGCTGCTTGACAGGCCCTGGGAGCAGATGTTGCTTCCGGCCCTGGTGCTGCTCGGTGTATCGGGCTGGCGTGCCCGGAGAGAAGCGCCATGAGTTTCGATTCTCCGTTCTATCTGCTCTTCCTGGCGGCGATCGTCCTGGTGCACCGGCTCTGTCCCGTCAAGATCCGCTGGGCGCTGCTGCTTGCCGGCAGCCTGTTCTTTTATGCCTGCTGGTCCGCGCCGCTGACGCTGGTCATCGTGGGCGTCATCCTCCTGACCTGGGGCTGCGGGCTCCTGATCGCGGGAAGCAAAACCCGCGTCCGCAAGCGGCTGTGGATGGCTGCGGCCATGGCGGGTTGCGCAGGCCTGCTCCTCTGGTTCAAGTATTTCAATTTCCTCGCGGACACATTTGCGCGGATCGCGGGCGGCGCCTGGGAGCCGCTGGATATCCTGCTGCCGGTCGGCTGTTCCTTCTATACCTTCCAGGCAGCGTCCTATGTGCTGGACGTATACCGCGGCCGGATCGCCGCGGAACGGCATCCGGGACATTACGCATTGTACATCGCGTTCTTTCCCCAGTTGGTCGCGGGCCCGATCGAGCGGGCGGAAGCCCTGCTGCCCCAGCTGAAAGCGGCAAAGACAGCATCCCGGGAGGACGCCCGCAAAGGCCTCGCTCTGGTGTTGAGCGGGCTGTTCCGGAAACTGGTCATCGCGGATATGGCCGCGCCGGCGGTCGATCGCGTGTTCGCCGCCGTATGTCCGGACGGCAGCGCTGTGTTTCTGGCGCTGGTGCTGTTTGCGTTCCAGATCTACTGCGATTTTGCGGGCTATTCCGAGATCGCCCAGGGCAGCGCTTACCTGCTCGGCATCCGGCTCAGGCGCAACTTCGACCGGCCTTACCTGGCGCGCACCGTACGCGGCTTCTGGCGGCGCTGGCACATGTCCCTGACAGCCTGGTTCACCGATTATGTGTACATTCCCTTGGGCGGCAGCCGGCGCGGTATGGGCAGGCAGGTTTTCGCCACGATGGCGGTCTTCTTCCTGAGCGGCCTGTGGCACGGGGCGGACTGGACCTTCGTCCTGTGGGGCCTGTGGCACGGGGTGCTGTGTGTGCTGGAGATCCTGCTGCGGCGCCGTGAACGGTCCGGAAGGGGAATCCTGCCCCTGGGCCAGTGGGCGCTGACCGCAGTTTTGATCTTGCCCTCCTGGCTGCTCTTCCGGGCAGCAAATCTCGGCCAGGTTTCCATGCTGTTCGGCAGGCTGTTTTCAGCGTGGGATCCGCTGGCGGGATTATCGCTGCTCGGGCTCGGCGGAGTTCGGGCTGCCTGCCTGGCTGCGGCGCTGCTCCAGCTGCCGCTGCTTGACCGCCTTTCCAGGGGAAGGCGCGTCCCTGACATGGTGTACTTTTTCCTGGCGGCATGTATCGTCCTGGCCTGGCTCATCCGGGCCGCGGGGCAAGGCGCGAACGCTTTCATCTATTTTCAGTTCTGATCGGGAGGTCGTACGGTGCGGAATGGCTGGCGCGTGTGGGGGATCGCAGGGCTGCTGCTGGTGCTGCCTGTCATGATCTGCGTCTGCGCGTTTGCCCTGCCTGCCCAGTACAGCCGTTCTTATCCGGCGGCGCTGTGCGACAAGGCAGAGATGCTTCATCGGTCGGACGCGCCGCGGATCGTCGTGACCGGCGGCAGCGGCGCGGCGTTCGACATCGATTCCGATCTGCTCGAAAGCGAGTTTCCGGGATATAAGGCGGTCAACTTCGGCCTGTACGCCGGCCTGGGGACCACAGTCATGCTGGAACTGGCGCTGCCGGACTTGCGTGACGGGGATGTCGTCGTCTTCATGCCGGAAGTGAGCGCACAGACCCTGTCCGACTGGTTCGGCGCAGAGACGATGTGGCAGGCATCGGAAGAAAACCCGGCGCTGTTAACCCGTCTGGACGCCTCCCGCTTTGATGCGCTGCTGGCGGCCCTCCCGCGGTACGCGGCGCAGAAGGCGAGATTCGCCGTTTCTGGGAATGCGCCGCAGGGCGACCCGGTATACGCCAGGACTTCCTTCAGCGAAAAAGGCGATATCCTGCCGGCGCTTCGTCCCGCCAACCGGATGCCGGGCGGCCGGGATGTCAACACGCCGGTCGGTTTTGACAACGTCGGTCCGACTGATGAATTCATTGAGCGTGTGAACGCGTTTGTACGTGCCTGCCGGGATCGGGGCGTCCGGGTCTTCTTCCGCTTCTGCCCCATGAATGAAGCGGCAGTCGCTGAGGGTGCGACGGAGCAGACCGACGCTTTTGAGGAACAGGTGCGGAAAGCGCTGAATTGTGAAATCCTCGGCTCGGTGCAGCGCGCGGTGATGGAACCCGGTTGGTTTTTCGATACCAATTACCATCTGAACGCCGCAGGCGCAGCCCTGAATACGATCCTGCTCGCGGAGGAACTGAAAGCGGCCCTGGGAGACGAAACTCCCGTGTCCGCCGTCCTTCCTGATATGCCGGTTTTTGAGAATGATACGGTCTTCGCCGGGAACGATCACGACGCTGACTGTTTCATTTATGAGGAACAGGACGGTACGCTGACGGTCACCGGACTGTCAGAAACGGGCTGCCAACGGGTTTCACTGACGGTGCCGGCCAGCCGGTCGGGCAAGGCGGTCACTGCGCTGGCAAAAGGTGTGTTTGCCGGCGCGGAGAACCTGGAGTCCGTGACGCTGCAGGTGAGCCTGCACACCATCCAGGACGGCGCGTTCGCGGGCTGTGACCGGCTGCGGGAGATCATCCTGCTGCAGGGTGATCCGGGATACTGCACCGTCGGCCCGGGACTTCTGGAAGGCACGGACGCCGTGGTCACGGTGCCGGCTGACCGCTACGGAAATTACTGCACCAACTATTTCTGGGCGGTTCACGCTTCCCGGCTGCGCCCCGCAGAGGGGCTGGAGACCGCGGTTGTACCGGCTGCATTGCCTGCTCCGGCGGCTGTTTCGGAGAAACCGAAATCAGCTTCCCGCATCACGTATGACGGCAACGGCGGCACGCTGCGGGGACAGGCGGGGGATTGTCTGACGCGGGACGTGACCTATGCCCATCGCCGCGAAAACACCCTGCAGGGCACTGTCTGGTTCCGCCGCGACGGCTGCACGCTGACCGGATGGAACACTGCGTCCGACGGCACAGGCATTTCAGTCGGGCTGGGCAGCAGGCATGATCCCGCTGACGGCGATATGCTGTACGCCCAATGGGAGGCGTGGAGCCCGGACGGTGATTTTGACTGGACTGTTACGGAAACAGCCGCAGCGGTGGCTGGCTGGCACGGCACAGCCGGAACCTGTGTGATCCCGGAGGAGCATGCGGGTCTGCCGGTACGCACCGTCTGCGCAGGCGCGTTCCGGGAACAGGCTTTCGTCAGGCTGGTGCTGCCGCCGTCCCTGAGGATGGTGGAGGAGGGGGCGTTCGCGGACTGCGCGATTGACACCCTCGTCCTGTATGACAGCCTGGACACGGTCAGCGGCGCGGGGTTCGCCGGCTGTGATTGCAGGACACTCCGCGTCAATGCCGCCGTCAGTCCGGTCTACAGCGGCAGCTATTTCGATACCTTCCAGGACAAGCTGGATTATCTGCGTACCCTGCGCGGACAGCGCAAACTGGTGCTGTCCTCCGGCTCCTCCGGCCGCTACGGCTATAATTCGGAGATGCTGGCGGAGGCGTTCCTGGACCTGGCCCCGGTCAACATGGGCGTTTACGCCTACACCAACGCCCTGCCGCAGCTCAGCCTGATCCTGCCGCTGGTGGAAGAAGGGGATATCCTGCTCTACGCGCCGGAGTTCGACGCGGTCCGGGAGCAGTTCTGCGTGAGCAATGCCCTGGACAAGGGCTTCTGGGCCATGATGGAGTCAGACTACGACGCGGCTGCCGGGCTGGAGATGCGCGACTTCTCCTATGTGTTTGACAGCTTCGGGGAGTATCTGCGGGTCCGCAAAGGCATGCCCCGCCGCGGTTATGAGCTGAGCGCCTCCAATTATGACGATGACGGCAATTACTATGCGTTCAGTACGTACAATAAGTTCGGCGATTTCATCCTGCCCCGTCCCAACGGCGATACGGACGAACGGCTGCGCCACAACATCGCGGATTATACCCTGGACAGCTTTCCGCAGGGGACGGTGGAAGCGCTGAACGCCGCCCTGGCTCCATTCGCTGAAAAAGGCTTGACGGTCTGGTTCGGCTATACCCCCCGCAACAGCGCTTCCCTGACGGAGAAGAGCACCCCGGAAGCACGGGCCGGGCTGGAGGAATACCTGCGGGAGACCCTGGCAGTGCCGGTGATCTCCCGGATGGAAGATTCTTTGATGCCAGGCCGGTATTTCTGGCTGATCGACAGCCATTTGAGCACGGAAGGCGCGCGCCTGCGCACGGAGGAGGTCATTCATGACCTGAGAGTAAAGATAGCGGAGCAAACAAAGGAGACTGAGAAGCCATGAGAAGGCTGGATTTCAACACTGGTTGGACCTGTGAGCCGTTGAACGGGAGCGCTCCGGCGATTCCTGTGATTCTGCCGCACGACGCTATGCGTACGGAGCAGCGACTCCCCACCAGCCTCGGCGGAGGCAATATCGGCTGGTTCGAAGGCCTGGATTACCGTTACGAGAAGGTTTTTACGCTGCCGGAGGATCTGAAGGACAAACACCTGGAAATCCAGTTCGAAGGCGTGTACCACAATCCGGAAATCACGGTGAACGGGCAGCCGGCCGCGGCTCCGCCTTACGGATATACGGATTTCAATATCGACCTGGACGGATTCATTAACCGGGAAGGCGAAAACCGCATCACTGTGATCGCGCACAATTCCGACCAGCCCAACTCCCGCTGGTATTCGGGCACGGGCATCTACCGTCCCGTATGGCTGTGGGAGGGTCCGGAACAGCACATCCTGATGGACGGCATCCGGGTTACCACCCTTTCCACAGCGCCGGCGCGCATCCGTGCGGAAGCCGCTGTCCTTGGGGAGGGCGAAGCGGAATTCCGCGTCATGGACGGTGATCGCTGCCTCGCTTCCGTTCAGGCACCGGTGCAGGACGGGAAAGCGGCTGCAGACCTGGCTGTGGAAAGCGCCGAGCTGTGGAGTCCGGAGCATCCGCGGCTCTACACACTGCGTGTTTCCTCCGGCGGCGATCGGGCGGAAACGGCATTCGGCATCCGTACCCTTGAATGGAATGCAGAGAAGGGGCTTGCGCTCAACGGCAAACGCGTCGTCCTGCGCGGCGCCTGCATCCACCACGACAACGGCGTGCTGGGCGCCTGCACCTATCCCGAGGCGGAAGAGCGCCGGGTGCGCATCCTGCAGGCGGCGGGATACAACGCCGTGCGTTCTGCCCACAACCCGGCGTCCCGGTATCTGCTGGAAGCATGCGACCGCCTGGGCATGCTGATGATGGACGAATACGTGGACTGCTGGTACATGCACAAAACGGAGCACGACTATGCTTCTTATGTGCCGGAGTGGTGGAAGAAGGACCTGGCCAGCCTGGTCGCGAAAGACTATAACCATCCCTGCGTGATCATGTATTCCACCGGCAACGAGGTGGCGGAGAGCGCGCAGGAGCGCGGCATCCGGCTGCAGCGCGATTTCACGGAATACCTGCACGGGCTCGATCTGACCCGGCCGGTGACCTGCGGCATCAACATCTTCTTCAATTTCCTGAGCAGTATGGGCTTCGGAGTATACAGCGACGAGAAGGCGCAGAAGCAGGCGAAGGAAACGGAGGAGAACGCGAAACGCCGGCAGGCGGCGCAGGCACAGCCGAAAAAGAAGAAGTCCGTCGGCTCGGAGTTCTTCAACAATATGGCGGCCAGGCTGGGTACGGACTTCATGAAGTTCGGCGCATGGCTGCCGCCTTGTGACTGGAAGACGCGTGACGTCTTCTCCGCGATGGATGTCGCGGGCTACAACTACGGCAACTGGCGTTACAGCAAGGACTGCCGGAAATATCCTGACCGTCTGATCCTGGGATCCGAGACCCTGATCGGCGACGCGAGGCCCTTCTGGCAGATCGCGAAGGAGCACCCGCAGGTGATTGGCGATTTCGTCTGGGCCGGCTGGGACTATATCGGCGAGTGCGGCGGCGACAGCCCGGAATATGGCAGTTACCGCACCGAAGCGCAGGAAGACCGCATCCGCGGCGGTACCTGCCGCATCGACGTGACGGGCAAACTGACGCCCGAGGTGGACTATACCCGTGTGGTGTTCGACCTGGAACCGGCTCCCCGCCTGGCGGTATCCCCGCCCAATGAGGAACAGAAACCCGTCCTGACCGGATGGCAGCTGACCCGGGCCATCCGCAGCTGGACTTATCCCGGCTGCGAGGGAAAACCCGCCCAGGTGGAGGTCTATTCCACCGACCGCCAGGTGCGCCTGACCCTCAACGGCAGGGTGATCGGCACGAAGAAGGTTCCGGACAGCTGCCGGGTGGTGTTTGACGTGCCGTATGAGCCGGGTGAACTCAGGGCGGAAGGCCTGACCAGTGCGGGCCAGGTGACCGGCAGCGACTGCCTGGTTACCGCGGGAGAGGAGACGTTCCTGCGCCTGGAGCCGGAAACGATGGTCTGCCGTCCCGGTGGAATGGTCTGGCTGCGCATGCGCTATACGGACGAAAACGGAGAGACCAAACCCCTGGAGCGGCATACGGTCAGCGTATCAGCGGAAAACACCGAGATCATGGGCACGGCCAACGGCTGTACCTTCTTCCGGGGCAATTACGCGCAGGACAGCGTTCCCACGTATTTCGGCGAGGCCCAGGCGGTCGTCCGTGCCGGGCAGTCCGGCATCGTCCGGGTCACGGTGACCGACGGGGAACGCAGCGCGTCGGCTGAGATCGAGTGCAAGGAGACGGAAATATGAGCGGAAACGAAGCACGGTGGATCTGGTATCCCGGGGATCTGGAACTGTACCACGCCATGAAGCAGAATTTCTCCCGGGTGGAGCGCGGCTTTTCCTGGCCGGCTTTCTGGAAGAGTGAAGGTTTCCGAAACCGCGTGGTCTTCAGGCGGGAATATCAGCTGAAAGCGGAGACGTCTTTCACTGTGCTCACCGCGCCGGACGCATCGGCTTTCGTGCGGATGAACGGCGGCAAATACCCGGTGGGGACGAAGATCGTCTGCGGTCCCGGTGCGGTTTCGGTCTCGGTGCATATCGGGCGCATCAGCGGCGTGCCGGCGGTCTATATTCAGGGCGACGTGATTTGCTCCGATGACGGCTGGCTGGCGGAGGATTACTGCCAGCCCGCGGTTCCGGCGGCTTCCAACCGGTACTTTACGGAGCCTGACCGGCAGGTGGACGTCTGGCCTATGCGTGAAACGGTGTACGAACCGGTGAGCGTGGAAACGGTGAACGGCGGAACGCTGTACACTTTTGAGACCGAGCTGACCGCATCGCTGGAAGTGATGCCCCTTCAGGCGGGCTTGGAGCCGCCGCTGGTTTACCTGGGGGAATCCCGGGCGGAAGCCCTGGATACGGCGCAGTGCTATTACTTCTGCCGTCCGGACGCTTTGACCCATCGCTGCCCGCGGCAGGCCCTGCGCTACGCTTTTCTGCCGGGCGTCGCGCCGGAATCGGCCAGGGTGCGCGCCATTCATCAGTTCGTGGATATCCCGGTGCGGGCTGCCTTCCAATGCGACGATGAAGAACTGAACCGCATTTTTGAGGTGGCTGTCCATACCTTCTCTTTGTGCTGCGACGTATTCTTCCTGGATGGGATCAAGCGTGACAAGTGGATCTGGGGCGGCGACGCCTACCAGTCCCTGTTCGTGAACCGGTATCTGACCGGTGACCGCGAGATCGAACAGCGCACGCTGACGGCGCTTCGTGGCAACGATCCCGTCACCACCCACGTCAATACCATCGTGGATTACTCCCTGCTGTGGATCCTCAGCCTGCAGGAGCATTTCGACACGTACGGCGACCGGGAATACTTGGACCGCATGTGGCCGAAAGCGGAGAGCCTCATGGCTCTCTTGCTGGGCCAGCGGAACGAAGACGGATTCCTGATCGGCCGGGAGAAGGACTGGGTGTTCGTGGACTGGGCGGACTTTGACCGCGACGGCCCGCTCTGCGCGGAGCAGATGTTCCTGGCGGCGGCTTTGGGTGTGATGGCCCGGTTCGCGCCGGAAGGCAAAAAGGAAGCCTACCAGGCGGAACAGACGGAACTGCTGGAAAAGATCGAGCGCTGCTTCTGGGACGAGGAACAACGCGCGTATGTGGATTCCTGTACCTCCGGAAAACGCCACGTGACGCGGCACGCCAACATCCTGGCGATCGTCTTCGGCCTGGTGAGCCCCGAGCGCCAGCGCGTGCTCGCGGAATCCGTCCTGTTCAACAGCGCGGTCCCTGCCATCACGACGCCCTACTTCCGATTCTTCGAACTGGACGCGCTGTGCAGGCTCGGCTATCTGCGTGAAGTGCTGGAGGAGATCAAGGCCTACTGGGGCGGGATGCTGCATATGGGCGCGGTGACCTTCTGGGAGGAGTTCGACCCCGGCCTGCCGCTCGAGCAGCAATATGCCATGTACGGCGATCCGTTCGGCAAAAGTCTCTGCCATGCCTGGGCAGCCAGCCCGATCTATCTGCTGGCCCGTTATTATGTAGGGCTCAGGCCGGATACCCAGGCGCCGGGCGGCTATGAGTGCCATCCGGCTGAAGGCTTTTTCCGTGAACTCGACTGCACGCTGCCTGTGGGCGGCCGGACCGTCCGAATCCGGATCCGGGACGGAAAAAACGCCGAAATATCGGAAGAATGACTTCCGCAGACTCGGATATTATGGTATACTGAATTATCGATCCGGAAAGGAGTTGATCAGTTGCATTACCTGGCGATTGACATCGGCGCGTCGTCCGGCCGGCACATCGTTGGCTGGCAGGAGAACGGCGTTTTGCAGACGCGGGAGGTGTACCGCTTCCCGAACGGGGTCACTGAAGCGGACGGGCATCTGACCTGGGATATCGCCGCGCTGGAAAGTCATGTCCGGGCGGGCATCGACGCCGCGCTGCGCGAGTTTCCCGACATCGTGAGCCTGTCCGTGGATACCTGGGGCGTGGATTACGTGCTCATGGACGGCGACAGCCCCATTCTCCCCTGCTACGCCTATCGCGACGGCAGGACGGAAGCGGTGATCCCGCAAGTCCATGAAAAAATGGCTTTTGCGGAACTGTACGGCCGCACGGGCATTCAGTTCCAGCCCTTCAATACGGTTTACCAGCTGTATGCGGATAAGCTGGCCGGGCGCCTCGATAATGCCAGCGATTTCCTGATGATCCCGGAATACCTGCTGTATAGGCTCTGCAGCGTGAAAAGCCACGAGTACACCAATGCCACTACAGGCGGCATGGTCAGCGCGGAAACGGGCGAATACGACGACGGGATCGTCCGCACGCTCGGCCTGCCCACTCGGTTCTTCAAGCCCCTGCAGCAGCCGGGCACGGTGATCGGGAAATACAAAGGCATCGATTGCATGCTCTGCGCCACGCACGATACCGGCAGCGCGGTGGAGGGCATCCCGATGGAAGGGAACGAGCTGTACATCTCTTCCGGTACGTGGTCGCTGCTCGGCGTCAAGACGCCGAAGCCCCTGACGGACGCCGCGAGCATGGCTGCCAATTACAGCAACGAGGGCGGCGTGGGCTACAACCGCTACCAGAAGAATATCATGGGCATGTGGCTGGTCAACCGCCTGCGGGCGGAACTGTGCCCGGACAAGCCCTGGAACGAGATCACGGCTGAGGCGGAGGAGAAGCATTTCGACCACCTGGTGGACGCCAATGATCCCATCTTCCTGGCGCCGGAGAGCATGAAAGCCGCCTTTGACGCGAAACTGCCGCGCCCGCCCAAGTGTGTGGCGGGTTACTTCCGCTGTGCCTACCGGTCCCTGGCGCAGAGCTATCGCCAGGCGATCGAGGAGATCGAGCGCAACACCGGCAAAACCTATGAAAAGCTGTATATCGTGGGCGGTGGGGCCAAGAACGGCTTCCTGAACCGACTGACGGAGGAAGCGACCGGCAAACGGGTCGTCGCGCTGCCGATCGAAGCGACCGCGCTGGGCAACCTGAGAATACAGCTGAAGAACCGCTGATCCAAATGAATCGTAAAACCAAAGAGCATGGTTTTCAATAAATGGAGGGAAATGAACATGAGCTACGAAGAAGCAAAAAAATGCTATGCGGCCCTGGGTATCGACACGGATGCGGCGATTGAAAAGCTGAAAACGGTTCCCGTTTCCCTGCACTGCTGGCAGGGCGACGACGTGCGCGGCTTCGACACCGACCCCAGCAAGCCCCTGACCGGCGGCATCCAGACCACCGGCAATTATCCCGGCCGGGCAAGGACGCCGGAAGAACTGATGGCCGACCTGGACAAGGTCCTGAGCCTGATTCCCGGCACGCCGAAAATGAACCTGCACGCCAGCTACGCGATCTTCGAAAACGGCGAGTGGGCGGACCGCGACAAGCTGGAACCCAAGCACTTCCGCAAGTGGGTGGAATACTGCAAGGAACGCGGCCTGGGCTGCGACTTCAACCCGACCTTCTTCTCCCACCCCAAGTGCGACCCGCTGACCCTGTCGAGCCCGAACGAGGAAACGCGCAAATTCTGGATCGAGCACGGGAAAGCCTGTATCCGCATCAGCAATTACCTGGCGGAGGAACTGGGCCAGCCCTGCGTGATGAACATCTGGACCGGCGACGGCTTCAAGGATATTCCCGCGGACCGCATGGGGCCGCGCGTGCGCTATCGCGAGGCCATCGACGAGATCCTCACCGAGCCGTATGATTTCAGGAAGGTCAAGCCCTGCATCGAGAGCAAGGTGTTCGGCATCGGCGTGGAAGCCTATACCGTGGGCAGCGCGGAGTTTGCGCTCTCCTATGCCGCCATGAATATGGACAAGTGCATCCCGCTGATGGACAACGGCCATTATCATCCGACCGAAGTGGTCAGCGACAAGATCCCCGCGCTGCTGGCTTTCTTCCCGGAAATCGCCCTGCACGTCACACGTCCCATCCGCTGGGACAGCGACCACGTCGTGCTGTTTGACGACGAAACGAAGGAAATCGCCCGCGAGATCGTCCGCTGCGGAGGCCTGGAGGGCCGCGTGAACATCGCGCTGGACTATTTCGACGCGTCCATCAACCGTATCTCCGCGTGGGTGACGGGCTACCGCAACGTGCAGAAAGCGCTGCTTTACGCCCTGCTCCAGCCCAACGCGGATATGAAGGGCTTGCAGGACAGCGATCAGTTCTCGAAGCTGATGGTCGTGCAGGAAGAGCTCAAGACCATGCCTTTCGGCGAGGTGTGGAACGAATATTGCCGTGCCTGCGGCAAGCCCGCGGACGGCGAATGGTATCCCGAAATCGAAAAATATGAACAGAAAGTGCTGGTGAACCGCAAATGAAAAACATTCTTGAAGCGCCTTTCATGGTCGAAATGATCCGCACCGCCACGAATATGTACGCCCACGGCTGGGACGAGCGCAACGGCGGCAACATCAGCCTGATGCTGGACGCCAGTGAGGTCGCGGAATACCTCGATACCGCCTGCGTCCTGCGCACCATTCCTACCGGCTTTACGGCCCCGGAACTGGACGGCAGGTACTTCCTGGTCACCGGCACAGGCAAATATTTCAAGAACGTACAGTATGCGCCGGACGTCAATCTCGGCATCGTGCGCCTGAAGGAACAGGGCCAGCAGGCTGATCTGCTGTGGGGCTATACTGACGGCGGCCGCTTCACGAGCGAATTCCCGGCCCATATGATGAGCCATGTCGCCCGCCTGAAGGTCGATCCCGACAACCGCGTGGTCATGCACTGCCATCCGGCGAACCTGCTGGCGATGACCTACGTCCACGACCTGGACGAGAAGGCCTTCACGCGCACCCTGTGGCAGATGTGCACCGAGTGCATCGTCGTCTTCCCCGAAGGCGTGAACGTCCTGCCCTGGATGCTCTGCGGCACCAACGAAATCGGCGAAGCGACCGCGGAGAAGATGCTCACAGCGCGCCTGGTGGTCTGGAGCCAGCACGGCATCTACGGCGCTGGCAAGGACCTGGACGAGACCTTCGGCCTGATCGAGACCGCGGAAAAGGCCGCCGAGATCTATATGAAGATCGCGCATCTGCCGCTGGTCAACACCATCACCGACGACCAGATGCACCAGCTGGAAAAGAGATTCAATATCAAGGCCAGGGAAGGTTATCTGGACTGATAACGGCATATTTCAAGAACCGCTGAGTTGATCGGCGGTTCTTTTATTGCTATTGATCCTGTCTTAAGCATCAATGTAAAACCCGCGATCCGGTTTCTGCTTCCGGATCGCGGGTTATGATTATATGATCTTCAATCGCCAGGACTTCAGTTATTCCTTTTCATAAGCCGGCTGCCAGTTGGCGAATCCGGCGAGGGCGGCGTCTGTGCGGGTATAGTAGCGCTTGTTCTTGTTGAGTTTGGCGATTTCCGCCATCTCATCATCGGTCAGGCTGAAGTCCAGAATATCCAGGTTGTCCCGGATATGAGCCACGTTCTTGCTGCCGGGGATGACCACGAATCCCATCTGGACGTGCCAGCGGAGGATGACCTGGGCGGGCGTCTTGCCGTACTTTTCACCCAGCATCCTGAAAACCGGCTCCTCGATCAGGCTCCTGTCGCCGTGACCCAGGGGATACCAGCTCATCAGCCGGATGCTGTATTTGTCCAGTGTTTTGCGCAGTTCGTCCTGAGGGAAATAGGGATGCGCCTCGACCTGGATGAACTGCGGTACGATTTCCCATCTTGTTTCCAGTTCCGCGATATATTTGCCTTCGAAGTTGGAGATGCCGATGGCTTTCGCCTTGCCTTCACGATACGCTTTCTCCAGCTGCCGGTATCCTGCCAGCCAGCTGCCCGCGGGCTGGTGGATGTACAGCAGATCTACATAGTCCACGCCCAGCCGGGCCAGGGTTTCGTCAACTGCTTTGGGGTTCTCGTATTCAGAGGGCCAGAGTTTGGTGGACAGGAAGATTTTTTCCCGGGGTATGCCGCTTTCCCGCATGCCGTGGCCCACGGCGCGCTCATTTACGTAAGCGTTGGCGGTGTCGATGAGCCGATAGCCCATCTTCAGAGCTTCGCGTACGCTGTTCTGCGCGTCCGCGGGAGCCAGCATGAAAGTGCCGATGCCGATCACCGGGCAGGTCAGGCCGTTGTTCAGCTTGATATGATCCATGATTGTCTCCTCCTTCAGTTGTGGGCGATCCACTGCCCATTGGTTTTTGTGAAATGCGCGGTTACAGGAAGCGTCCAACTGCCCGACGCGCCGTAGACCTTTGCCTTTAGGGTGACGGAGGCGGACAGGGCAGCCTCGTTGCCGTCGACTGTGATCTTCAGGTTCTGGATATCGTAAGCGAAATAGTTTAGGGTGCCGTCAGCAATCTCGCCGAAGAACTCTGCTTTCGTCTGCTTTTTGCCGGACATGTGGGTGAAAGTCGTGCCGTCCTCATATAGCCTGTCCAGGGTTTCGATATCCTTGTCGATCATAGCCTGCTGGATGGCTTCATAGGCAGCCAGCACTTCTGCCTCCGCACCTGCGGTCGTCTTTTTCATATGCATTCCCTCCAGCCATGGTTCAATCAGCGACTTTGTACGTTCCGGATCTTCCTGGGCGGTCTTGCCCTGGATCGCCAGCCCCTGCAGGACAGTACAGTTGGGCAAAGCCTTTTCGATGACCCGCTGTGTACCGGACTGCCCGCTGCCTTCGTGAGTGTTGAAGGGAATCACGGTTTTGCCGGTCAGGTCGTGGGTTTCCATAAAGGTATAGATGGCCTGCGGCATCCGGCCGTGCCAGATGGGATAACCGATGAAGACCACGTCGTAGTCCGCCATGTTCTCTACCTGTGCGGCCAGTTCTGGACGGGCGTCGGTGTCGATCTCCTCCTGGGCCACCCGCAGCATGGAGGCGTAGTCTTCCGGATAGGGCGTCACCGTACGGATCTCGAACAGGTCGCCGCCGGTCAGTTCCGCGATGACGGCCGCCATCATGGCGGTGTTGCCCTTCTCGATATAGCCCGCGTAGGCGGCGCTGGCGGAACCCTCCCGGGTCACGCCGACATTGTAATTCTCCCCGGCGCGGGAAAGATAGACTACCAGAATGCACGGGGCCGTCTCCTCCGCCATGGCGGATGGGATCAGCAGCGCCAGCAGCAGGATCACAGCAAACAGTTTTTTCATCATGTTCTTCTCCCCGTCACACGCTCTTCTTCACCCAGGCCGCCACCTGCTTTTCGGAGGAGGCCGAGCTGCCGCCGTGGATGGACAGGCCAGGCTTTACGATCGCGCCGGGGCAGGAAGCCTTGATATCCCGTTCGCTGCTGCCCAGCCCGCTGCCCTCGTTGGTGCAGAAGGGGACGATCTTCTTGCCTGTCCAGTCGAAGGCGTCCAGCACCGTGAACATGAACATCGGCATGGTGCCCCACCAGTTGGGATAGCCGATGAAGATCGTGTCATAGCCGTCAAGGCTCTCCGGCAACCGCTTTACGGCGGGACGCTCGTTGCCGCGCTGTTCGGCCTGTGCTTCCTTGATGCAGGTCATATAGGATGCCGAATACTCCCGCACCGGCTCGACCTCGAACAGGTCGCCGCCGACAGCTTTCTGAATGAACTCCGCCACGCGTTCGGTGTTGCCCTTGCTGATAGTCTGGATGCTGCCGTTCACATAGTTCTTGCCCTTGCGGGAGTAATACAGAATCAGGTTAGCCATAGCGTTCTCCTCCTTGGCAACTCGGGTTGCTTAATTCCTACGATTGGATTATAATGGACAACGGAAACAGTAACAATGGTCACTTTTTCAGATGAGAACACTTATGCCACTCTTTTGCGGAAATGGTTGCATAAAGTTTGGAGGAACCTATGAAACTGACGGGAACAGAGGATCTGCGGGTGCAGAAAACCATCGAAGCCATCCGTGCTGTCTTTGAACAGATGATCTGTGAGATGGACTATCACGAGATGACGGTCAAAGAACTGTGCGAGCGGGCTAAGATTAACAAGAAGACCTTCTACCGGTATTATCCCACCATGGATGACCTGCTGCTGGAACTGCAGATGGAGATTTCTTCCGAGTATATCGAGATGATCTCGCATTACCGGCTGCCGGAGGAACTGGACAAAGTGAACGAGACCTTTTTCCGTTATTCTGTCAGCAAGGGTGAGGTCTACGAGAAGATCACCTGCGCGGCGGGCTATACGTCGATCCGGAATAAGATGATCGACAGGGTCAATGAGGCCACCTGGGGCAGGAGCGCCTGGTTCAACAACATTCCCGAATGGCAGCGGCATATGCTGATCGTCTATGTCCAGTTCACCATCGTGGAACTGTACAAACAATGGGTGGCGGACGGCAAAAAGACCCCCGTAGAGGAGGTCATCAAAATGAGCAATTGTTTGATTTGTCAGGGGATCGACGGATTCAGGAATCCGACTGTTGCGGTCAGGCGCGGTTTCCCCTGAGCCGGAGCTGATCAAATGACGGGAATCAGCTGCGTCAGCCGGTCCAGATGATAAGCGGCCCTCATGTCGTCCCTGGCGTCGCCGACGGCGGCGCAGTCGAAGCCGCCGGCCACGGCTGCTTTGACGCCGGCATGGGCGTCCTCCACCACGAGGCAGTCCTTCGGCGCGAGCCCGAGCATTTCCGCGGCTTTCAGGAATACCTCGGGATGGGGTTTGGAATGGGTGATGCAGTTGCCGTCGGCGACGGCGTCGAAGAAAGAGCCCAGGCCGATCTGTTCCAGGATGAAGGGCGTATTTTTGCTGGAGGATCCGATTGCCAGCTTCAGGCCGGCCTTCCGGAGCGCGTCCAGCGCCGTTTTTACGTCGTCCGGTAGATCGTCCGGGGTCATCCGGCGCAGCAGCTGCCGGTAGAGGTCGTTCTTTTCTTCCGCGAAAGCGGCCTTCTCGTCGGCGGTGTATGTTTTCTCAGCCTTTTCCAGGATGATGTCCAGGCTCGCCATGCGGCTGACGCCGCGCAGCAGGTTGTTGCGTTCCCGGTCGAAGGGGATTTCCAACCTGTCGGCGAGGGCTTTCCATGCCAGATAGTGGTATTCGTCGGTGGAGCAGATGACGCCGTCCAGGTCAAAAATGATTCCTTTGTACTTCATACTTGGTACCCTGCTGCCTCAGTAGACGCAGATTTCCGCCGCCTGGGCGCCCATGGTGCGGGAGGCTGTGCTCATGGTGAAAATCAGTTTAACGAAGGCAGCCTGCACGGGATCGAAGTCGATCCTGATGCGGTTGCCGGTTTCCGGATCGAACTGATGTTTGTCCGGTGCGGCGACTTCTGTATAGTTTTCACCGTCAGTGCTGACCTGAACGGCGATTTCCTGAATGCGCGGCTCCCAGATCGAGGAGGGGTTGAGGCAGACGGCGACCGTGCTGACCGTGTATTCGCCTTGCAAGTCTATGGCCATTTCGGCCGGCCAGCCTCTGCTCTCCCAATAGGTATCGGTTTTCCCGTCGTTCACGTTCTTGCTGACATATACGTCAGCGTGCGCGCCGGAGAAGACGGGCTTCCCCAGGGCGTAGTTTTCCGTTTCGGGCAGCGGGACATAATTGTCCGCCGGATCGGGGAAGCAGGGCGGGCGCTCAGCATGCGTCTGGTCCGGAGCAGGGACGATGGTGATGATCGTTTCGATTTGATCAATGCTTTCGGCGCATACAGCCAGGGACAGCATCAGCAGTACGGCAGCTGCCAGCAGCAAAACGATAGACTTCTTATTCATGTGATGCTCCTTTCTCACTCGACCGTGATGCCGTCGCAGTAATCGTTCAGGGAAATCTTCATGTCCTTCAGGCTCGTCATGGGCGTGCCGAGGATCGAAACGTTCCTGAGGGTCACGTTCGTGATGCGGTGTTCCTCATCCTGACCGGAGAAGCGGGAACGCGGCACTTTGCCGTCCACCGTGTTCACGACGGTCAAGCCGTCGATGAGGACGTCGTCGATGGTGCCGAATTCGTCGCGGACGGTGGACCAGGAGGAGTTCTGGAGAGTCATTTCGATCAGTTCTTTGTTATTCCCGTTGTCGCCCTGCATGAAGGCGTTCTCCACGACGATATTGTGGTAGGCGATGCTGTGCACAAAGGCGTCGTCACTGTTGTGGATGCTGATGACAGGCTTGTGGAAGTTGTACAGCACGGTGATGTCTTCAAACAGCACCTCGCTGATTTCGGGGTCCAGCACCCACCCTTTGTCGGTCTCGTAGCCGATTTCCATGGACTGCGCCAGGTCGGTCCAGACCTGGATATTGCGGAAGGTGATCCCCTTGGTGGAGCCGGAATAGTTTTTGATGACCAGGCTGTCGTCCCAGGTCCGGGCGAAGCAGTTGGTCACCACGTGGTCTGTGCAGGACTGGAAGGTGAATCCGTCGCCGTTCTGGCGTCCGGAGATCACTTTCACATTGTCGATCCGGACGTTTTTCGAGGAGTAGGAGTTGACGTTCCAGCAGTTGGAGTTGGCGACGATAACGCCTTCGACCGTAATATTCTTGGAATGGTTCAGGTCGATGGGCACACGAGCGTACGAGCCGGGCTGGTTCCAGGCCGGATAGTCGCTCCCGTCGATGATGCCGCGGCCGCAGATGCGGACGTTCTTGGCATTGGCGACGGAGATGATGGAATGGAGCACGGCGCCGCCGGAAATGTACAGCGTCTGATCGTCATGCAGGGCAATCGCGTCGATGACCCATTCGCCGGGACCGATCCACAGGACGTTGGGGTCGTTCTGATCCGGCACTTCGCTCTCCAGCGGATTGGCGAACAGATGGAGCGCTTTATTGACGCTGCCGTTGAATACGACCGTATACTGCCCCGGTTCCGTGATCATAAACCGGACGGTGCCGTCTGCGACCGTGGGGGAGATGCCCCAGGACTTCGGCAGGACTTCCGCGCTTTCAACCGCCTTGCCGAGCCCGGGCATTTGGATTTCGATCAGGGCTTTGCCGCTGAAATCGAAATAAGCCATGGGGGTGGAACTCGGCTGAGTGTTGGCGTTCCAGATATGCTCATGGTTGACCATGACGTCGTAGACGAAAAGCTCATATCCGTTTACGCTGACTTTCGCGGCTTCGGAGCTCGTCATGGTTTTTGGGCCTTC
Organism: Clostridia bacterium; assembly: GCA_017430225.1. Lineage (GTDB taxonomy): Bacteria > Bacillota > Clostridia > Christensenellales > Aristaeellaceae > UBA4246. The sequence continues at coordinate 40,459 of JAFRNK010000124.1, forward strand.
ATAAATCGTCAGCAGGGTGGGGGCGGATTCCGCCACGCCCGTTGAAACAGCCGCAATACACAGCAAAACCAGTACCGCAGCCAGCAGGGTCCGTGTTTTCTTCATCGTCGCATCTCCTTCCGGTTCAAAGAAAGTTTAACGCTAAACCTCTCTATTTGCATTATACTATGGGGCGGAAGAATATGCAAGATGGAAATAGAGGATATGGCAAAATAAAAACAAGAAAATGTTAAATGGTGCTTGACAGGGCTGTCGCAATCTGCTATAATCTGCTCAAAAGATAGGTTTAGCGTTAAACCTATATAAAAATGACTGAGGAGGTCGTATTATGAAAAAGTTTCTCGCGATCATGCTGGCTGCCATGATGCTGCTGGCCGTGGCGGCGCCCGTACTGGCTGAGGGAGAGGTTTTCCTGTGGGACAACTTCGACGATCGTGATCCCAACGCGAAGCCCGACCTGGCTCCTAACGGCGCAAACCTCTGGTGGGACAACTGGGCTAACCTGCGCGCCAAGAACGAAGAAGGCGCCATCAAGCTGGACATGCGTCCGAAGGCGTATGACTCCGAAGACTATGAGACCGAAGACGAATACTTTGCCCATGCCGCCGACTGGATGGCCAACTGGGGCGAAGCCGTGAACATGTGGGCGCTGGACGGCATCTCCTTCTGCAAGTACCTGAACATCCGCATCAAGGGTGCTGAGGGCGGCGAAGAAAAGAAGCTGATCATGGACTGGCATCCCGAAGACAGCAAGTTCTATGCCGCGCGCTTCTGCGATCTGGTGCTGGCTGACGGCAGCCATCCCGTGATCACCACCGATTGGCAGGATCTGGTCATCGATCTGGAAGCTTCCGGTTTCCCGGGAATGACCAACGCCTTCCATATCCGCGCTTTCGCGAAGTGCGTCATCTGGTTGGATGAGATCTCCTTCTCCGAGGCGGTTGCTCCCATCGATGCAACCAGCGGCGAAACCATCCTGGCCGGCATGACCCTGCCCGAGACCGGCAAGCCCGGCGATCTGCCCATCAAGGATTATCTGGCGGGCCTCGAATAATCTTCTGACTGAAAACGGCGGAGACAAGCGCATTGCCTCCGCCTCTTTTTTTGCTCCGGATATTGCGAACGTGTGAAAAAAAGTGTAAACTAACCACACCCGGAATGGGCTGAAAGCCGCATCAGGGAAGCATTCTGCCGTTATATGGAGACAGCCATGGTCACTTTGAAGGATATCGCCGCTGAAGCGGGGGTCAGTATTACCACCGTATCCAACGTGGTGCATAACAGGAAAAGCCGCGTTTCACCCGAACTGGTCGCGAAGATCTGGAAGATCATCGAGCGGGAGCATTACGTGCCGAGTATGTCGGCGCGTTCGCTGGCCAACGACCAGTCATGCATTATCGGGGTCATCACGCATCTGACCCCGCAGAATACGGGCAGTACCGTAGGCGACCCGTTCCTGAGTTCTTTTGTGGACAGCATTGAAAAACAGACCCGCGACGAAGGGTATTATCTGATGATCCGCGCGGTGGAAGAGGCGAAGGAGCTTTCAGCCCTCAGCCGGAGCTGGCGCCTGTCCGGCCTGATCCTTACCGGCATGTTCCAGGACGATTTTTTCCGTACGACGAAAGAGCTTGGCATACCCTATGTCCTGATCGACAGCTATGTGGACGACCCTGACGCCTGCTGTGTAGGCCTGGAGGACGAGAAGGGCGGCTATATCGCCACTAAGCACCTTCTGGAGAACGGGCACCGCGTCATTGCGTTCGCTTCCCCGTCGGTCCGGCCGGGCGGCGTTATCGAAAAACGCCTGATCGGCTACCGCCGTGCCTTGGCGGAATACGGGATTTCTTACGATCCGTCCCTTGTGTTCACGCAGGAGATCTCCGTAGAGGAAGGCAAACAGCTCGGCCGGCTGCTGGCGGCCAAAAAGGAAATCACGGGCATTTTTGCTTCCGCCGATATCCTGGCGGCGGGGATCATGGCAGGGCTCAGCGAAAGCGACGTATCGGTCCCGCAGGACAAATCGGTCGTCGGCTTTGACGATCTCTATCTGTCGCAGCTGACGATCCCGGGCCTGACCACTATTCATCAGGACGCTGGCCAGAAAGGTATCCTGGCGACGGAGATGCTCCTCAAACAGTTGCGGCGCGAACCCATCGCGGAAAAGAACATCATCCTCCCGGTTCATCTGGTCAAACGCGGGAGCGTGCAGCCGCCAAAACGATAAAGAACAAAAAAACTAACGGCCCGGAGCAATTGCTCCGGGCCGGCTTGTATTTCTGATTTACAATGTGCGGATCGTTCCGCCGTCGTGAGTGACTTCGACCGTCATCCGCCTGCCGCCTGCGGTGATGGGGAAGGTAAGGCAGGAAATCTGGCGGGGCAGGTTCGGATGCAGTTCCGGGATGCCGTTTCGCACCTGCAGGCCGGCAAAGCCCAAAGCAGCGATCATCCAGGCGCCGCCGTTGGAGGCCGGATGGGTGCCGCCGATATAGATTTCGCCTGCCCACTGTTTTCCGCCGCCGGTCACATCGATTTCGGCAGTTTTCATAAACAGGCGCCAAGCCTCGTCCAGACGCCCGATGCGGCAGGCGGTCAGCGCGTACATACAGGCGGACAGACTGGAACCGTGTTCGGTGCGCGGCTCGTAGTAGGCCCAGTTTGCGGCGACTTCCTGATCGGTGAAATCCTCAGGAAACAGCGCCATCATGGCGATCACGTCCGCTTGCTTGATGATCTGCGTGGTCCCGGCGACGCCGTGGTCGCCGCCCCAGTATTCTCTCGGGTCGCACAGGCGGCCGCGCACCGTTTCCAGGGAGCAATCCTCCAGGTCAAAGTATCCGTCGAACTGCTCGATGACGCCGTTCTTCCGCCTCGGCCCCCGGATGCAGCTGGCTGCGTCGGACAGCAGGGTCCAGTCCTTTTCATAGTCCATTTCCCGGAGCAGCGCTGCAAGGAATCCTGGATCGTCGGCAAAGATCTGCTCCAGACTCAGAGCGCTTTCCAGGCAGGAACGGATCATATGGTTGGTAAAGGCGTTGTTGGTCACCCGCTCATGGTATTCGTCCGGGCCGATCACGTCTGCGAAATCGATCTCCCGCTGATCCAGACGGACGTTTGCCCGGGAAAGGCAGAAGCGCGCGCATTCCAGGATCACCTTCGCGCCGCCCTCCTCGAGCAGTGTGCGGTCGCCGGTGATCGCATAATACTGGCGCAGGGCGTACGCTATGTCGGCGCTGATGTGGATCTGCTTGTCTCTGAAATAGGTGCGCACGGGTCGATGGGTGAAGACGTCGACCACGTTGAAATTGGTGCAGCCTTCCGCACCGCCCTCCTGGCTTTCCCAGGCGTAGAAGGCGCCGCGGTACCCGTACTCCGCGGCTTTTTTGAGCGCGCCGGGCAGCGTCTCAATGCGGTAGCGCAGCAGCGAGCGAGCGATTTCGGGCTGCGTATACACGAACATCGGGAAGAAAAAGATTTCCGAGTCCCAGAAGATCGCGCCTTTGTAGGTCTGGCCGGACAGGCCGCGCGCCGGGATGGACATGCTGATGGCGTGCCTCGGCGCGACGCAGTTCAGATGGTACTGGCTGGCATGAAGGGCGAGCGCGGCCTCGTCGCTGCCTTCGAGACTGATTTCCGAGCGTTCGCGGATCTCGTCCCAGGCGGAGATGTGCCGGGCTTTCAGCTGGTTATAACCCGTCAAATCACGCACGTGCGTGCATCTTTCGAGGGGATCTGTGGTATCCTCGGACGTATGGACTGCGGCAAAGATGTCCAGGGTCAGGGTCTGGCCTTTCCTGACAGGACAGCACAGCAGGCGGAAAACGCCTGTTCCGTCCTGTATCCGGCTCTCCTCAGCCTCGAAGTCTTTTTGGATATATTGAGATACGGCGACTTTGATCCCCTTCTGGCCGGTGATTGCCTGTACGGTCAGGACGTCGCCCTGTCCGAATTGGAAATCAAACAGATGCGGCCCGTTTATATCCCAGATGTCTGTAGAAATACCGGCGCGGATGGTGAGTTCGCCGTCCTCATGGGCGGTCACCTGATAACGGTCTGCCAGCAGATGACATAGCGGCATGTACGCGAAGCGTTCGCTGCGGACGGTGATCGGCCCGAAATCCGTTTCCCTGCGGTATATGCCGGACCGGTAGTCCAGCTCGCAGAGATGGGCTTCATGCGGCTTCGGGCCCAGAGCGTATTCCCGGCCGTTGAAAGCGGTCCGGACAAACAGGCAGTTCGGGGCGTTCACCGGCTCGCGCCAGCGGTCCCGGTACTGATCGTACACACCAGCCAGGGTAATGGCGGGAAAGAGTTCGCTGCCGGCTTCCTCAGGCACGCCCCGCAGCCCCATGAAACCGTTGGCGCAGAGGAAACGGTTGCCGTCAGAAGCAATGTCCGCGGGATCAAATCCGGTTTTTTCCAGAGTCCAAGTATCCATAGAAATCCTTCCAGATCAGTACAGCGCGGGTACGAAGAGTTCGCTGCCATCCAGCGTATGGGGTTCCTGATAAATCTGTACTTCCAACGGTGCGCCTTCCGCGACGTGGAAAACGGTGCCTTCACGGGTCATGCGCACGCTGACCACGCGGCCGCGGTACATGACGGAAAAGCTGAGCTGCTTCCAGCGTTCCGGCATACGCGGCGCGAAGCGGATGACGTTTCCGTCGCTGCGCAGGCCCGCGAAGCCGTACACGATATTGGCCCAGGCCATCGCGATGCTCGTCACGTGCAGGCCTTCGCGCGTATTGCGGTTGTAATTGTCCAGATCCAGGCGCGTCGCGTAGCCGAAGAAGCGGACCGCGTCGTCCATCTTTCCCAGCTCGGCTGCCAGGACCGAATGGATGGACGGCGACAGGGATGATTCGTGGATCGTCCTTGGCTCATAGAAATCGTAATTGACGCGTTTGGCCTGATCGCTGAAGGACGAGTTGTACAGGTACATCATCATCAGTACGTCCGGCTGCTTGATCATATCCGTACGGTAGATCCTGTCATACGACCAGTGTTCATACAGCGGGAATTCGCTCATGGGGATCGAATTGACGTCGGTGTGGGGGAGGTTGAAGAACCCCTCGTGCTGTTCGATCAGCCCGTTCCCGTCCGACGGGATATACATCTGATCCGCGATTTCACGCCAGGTGGCGATTTCATCGTCAGCCAGGGAAGTCTTGCCTGCAAGCGCCTGATAAGCGCCGGGCTTCTCCCGCTTCATCCTGGTGAGGGCCTCGGCGGCGAGGGCGAGCGTGCGCATGCCCATATAGTTGGTATAGGCGTTGTTATTGACCATCATATGGAATTCGTCCGGTCCCATCACGCCGTAAAAACCGTATTTCCCCGTCATGGCGCTTTTCGCGACACGGCTGGCCATGAAACGGGCGATCTGCAGCAGCATTTCCGCGCCGTAATCCCACAGGAAGGCTTCGTCGCCGGTGACGTGCACGTAGTGCCAGATGCCGTAAGCGACGGCGGTGCTGGGCTGGAGCTGGAGGCTGGCGTGCTGCCAGAGGGAACAGGCCTCATCGCCGTTGATGGTGGCGATCGGATAGCACGCGCCTTTGCAGTCCAGCATTTTCGCCCGTTCCAGGGCCATCGGCAGGGTATTGTACCTGAACAGCAGCAGGCCCCTGGCGGCTTCCGGATTCGTGAACAGGTAGAAGGGAAGGCAGCAGGATTCCGTATCCCAGAAGGCGTGGCCGTTATAGGCTTCGCCCGTCATGCCTTTCGCGCCGATATTGTGGCGCATGCTGCCGCCGTTGTATGTCTGTGCCAGCTGGAAGCTGCAGAAGCGGATGCCCTGCTGTTCGGCGGCGACGGCGGCTTCTGTATCAGCCCCGGAGGCCTCGATGCTGATATCCGAGGTGCGCCAGTAGACGTCCCAGTAGGATTTCTGCGCAAGCGCCGCTTCGTCCGGCGAAACGCGTTCACATTCCGTGACGGCGTCCAGGCCCTGCTTCCACAGCACCTCGCCTGTTTCGCCGGTGAAAAGGATCACCGCGCGTTTATCGACGGAGCAGGCTTCGCCTTGTTTTAGTTCCAGGATGCCGCGCTGCACGGCGGTCATGCCGTCCGCTTCGGCGGTGCCGGGCAGGTTCGTCAGCGCCGCGGCGAACATCTCCTGGCCGGAGGACGCGCACCTCGCCTGCAGCATCAGGCGGCCGGGCGCTGCTTCCGCGCGAGCCGGTTCCCAGAAGCATTTCCGGTAGCCATGATGGGTCACGTCAAAGGACAGAGATGAAGCGACACTGACCTTGCCCGAAAAGTTCAGCGCTTCAAACGTGATGCGCTGGTATGCCCTTTCGCGGTGCTCCATGTCCATCAGGCGCAGGAAGGTGAGGCGCAGTTCCTTGCCGGAGGCGGTGCGCCAGACAAAGCTTCGGGTCAGGGTACCGGACCGCATGTCCAGTTCCCGGCGGAAATCGCGAAACTGCACCCGGCCGAGATCCAGCTTCTCCCCGTCCAGGGTGATCTCCGTCATCAGCCATTCAGCCGAGGGAATCATGAAGTGCGTTTTATCGATGATGCCGCGGTAGGACCGGTCGATCGGCAGGACGGCATACACGCCGTTGGCATAGGCGCCGCGGAGGCTGTCGACGCTGCCGCCTTCGTCAAAGCAGCCACGCACCCCCATGGACTCGTTCGCCAGGGAGAATACCGATTCGCTGACCTGCGAATAAGCGGGGTCAAAGCCCTCTTCGACGATCTTCCAGGGATCTACTTTGAAATAAAAATCTGCAGCTTTTGCCATACGCTCACCCTCTCGCTCAGCCCTTGATGCCGACAGAAACGGCATTCTCAGTCAGCTGTTTCTGGAATATGAAGAACAGGATGATGGGCGGGATCATGGCGAATACCACAGACCGCATCATGGCGTCGGCGTTGACGGTCTGCTCCGTGCTGAACACGAACAGGCGGACCATGACGGTCTGCTTGTCAGCGCCGCGCAGGACCAGGTAGGGCAGCAGGAAATCCGACCAGGCCGCGTTGACGGCGAAAATGGAGATGACCGCGCAGATCGGCTTGGACAGCGGCAGCACGATGTTGAAGAAGGTCTGCAGCTGGCTGCAGCCGTCGATTCGACTCGCCTCGATGATGGACGCGGGCAGCGTCTCGAAAAACTGCACGAACAGGATCACGTACATGGCGTTTGCGCCGAAGGAGAGCCAGAGCGGGACGAAGGAATTGCCCAGGTGCAGCTTCTGGATGTTCATGAACAGCGGCACGATGCTGATAGTGGGCGGCATCAGCAGGGAGAGCAGGACCAGCTTTTTCACGATGCTGTGCCCCTTCGGCTTCAGGATGCCGATCCCGTAGCCGAGCAGGCCGTTGAAGACCAGCGCGCAGAGCACGCTGCCCACTACGGAAATCAGCGAGTTCAGGTAGTTGCGGGCGATGCCGAGCTGGGACCAGGTGGTGGTGAAGGGTTCGAGGCTGAAGGACTGGGGTATGATGGACGTGCTGGAGACGAATTCCTTGAGGTTCTTGAAGCCGGCGAGCGTGACCCACACGAGCGGGAACACGGCGAGGACGACCATCAGGCAGCAGAGGATAATAATGAATCCGTACCCGGCCTTTACGGAGGGGGAGTGCATGTCGTATTCGCGAATCACGCCGGTGCGCAGGATCTTTTTCATCTTCCCTCACCCCCTCAGTCCCAGTCGGATTCTTTGCGGTTGAAGTAGGAATAGATCGCGGTCATGACCAGCAGGATCAGCGTCACGATCACCGCGACCGCGGAGGCTTTGCCGTAATTCATGGAGCCGCCGAAGGCGTACTGCCACATCAGCTGCATCAGGGAGAGGGAGGCGTTGTCCGGCCCGCCCTTGGTCAGCACCATGGGCTCGTACATGATCTGGAAAACGGAAATGATCTGCAGGATCAGCAGCGTTCCCGCCAGCTTGCGGATGGCCGGCAGCAGGATGTGGATGATCCTGTGCCATACGGTCGCGCCGTCAATCGCCGCGGCTTCGTAAAGCTCAGGGCTGATGCTGGCCATGCCGGCCATGTATATCAGCGCGGTTGCGCCTGCTCCTTTCCAGGTCGCGATCAGGATGATGATGGGGATGACCCAGTCCGCCCGCGTGAGGTAGGACTGCGCGGAGACGCCGAGCCTGCTCAGAAGGATGTTCAGTACGCCTGATTTCTCGCCGGAAAAGAACGCGGACCACAGGATGATGACCGCGAGCCCGGGCAGCATGTTCGGTAGGTAGACCGCCGTCCTGAACAGGCTTTTCCCGCGGGTGGTTTCGCCGATCAGCATGGCGAGGATGACGGGCAGGGCAAAGCCGATCAGCAGGGACCAGAAGGTATAGGAAAAGGTATTGGCCAGGGCCTGAAGAAAGTCGTCTTTCCCGGTGACGCTGATGAAATTGCTGAAACCGATGAACTTGACCAGCTCTACGTTCCGGGTCTTGTACAGGCTCATCCGGATGCTTTCAAACAGCGGCTCCCAGACAAAGGAGGTCATCAGCAGCAGCCCGGGCAGCATGATCAGCCAGGACTGGATATTCCCCTTGATTTTCGCATGGGACCTGAGCAGGGCTTCAGGCTTGCTCATAAGGCGTACCTCCTATGAAAAACATGCCGGCAAAGCCAAACCTGGACCGGCATGTTTTACGGGTGATCTATATCAGATGTCGTTGATTTCGTCGTCCAGGTATTCCTGGAAGGATTCTTCGGCCTTCTTCAGCGCCTTGACCACGTCAGCGCCTTCGCGGGTGATCATGCGCTGGACCGCGGCGGTCAGCTCACGGTACAGCTGCTGCGCGAACACGGGCTCTTCGGATTTGAGCGTGATGGTGCCTTCTGAAATGGAATCGAAGAAATCGGCATAGAGGCGCATGTCCACGTTGCAGAACTCGTCGACGATGGCCTGTTTTGCGGCGTTGTACGCTTCGTCGTTCCACGCGCTGATGGCGGGAATGACCGGGGCGCCGCGGTCGCGCTTGGCGGCGTAGTCGGCGCGCATGCCGGCGACGATCGCGTCATCCAGGAAGGGCAGCTTGCCGATGATTTTCAGGTACGCCATGAGGGCGACAGCCTGGTCCTTGCTGATGTCCGGTGCGAACATGTAGCAGGTGCCGCCGGCCAGGGCGTAGCGGCCCGCAGGTCCGGCTGGGAAGGGGATCAGGGCGAAGTCTTCCACGGGCAGGCCCTTGTTGGCGGTGGGCTGGTCCACGGAGTCGTCCGCTGCGAAGTTCATGGCCGCTTCGCCGGTGCCCAGCAGGGAGTGGGCGCCGGCCCAGTCGGTCGTCGTGGCGTCCGCGTTCAGAATATCGTATTTCCAGCGCAGGTCGCGCATGTATTCCATCGCGGCGATGCACTCGGGCGAGGTGAAATTGCAGACCCAGCGTCCGTCTTCATCCTGATATTCCAGCGCGCTTTCGCCCACGCAGCCAAAGTTCCAGGCGATGTTGGTGAAGAGCCAGCCGCCGTAGGTTTCGCTGGCCGGGAAAACCAGGCCCGCCTTGCCGGTCTTTTCACGGATGATCTGGCCGTACTCCGCCAGTTCCTGCAGCGTCTTCGGGTACTTGGGCAGGCCGTCTTCGGTCATCAGGCCCGCTTCGCGGAACAGGGCCAGGTTGATGTGCATGCCCAGTACGTAGCCGTCGCGGGGGAGGCCGAAGATCCGGCCGTTTTCGTCAGCCAGCATTTCGACATAGGAGGGGCTGAACTGGTCGAGCACGCCGAACTGTTCGAGGGCGTCCGTGACGTCGCCTACCAGGTGCTGACTGATCAGCAGCTGGGGATCCGTAAACGGCGGCTGGAAGATGCTTGGGGCCGTGCCGCCCTTGGCCATGGGAACGTAGTTGCTCAGGGTGTAGGAATAGTAATCCGGCACCAGCGTGACGTTCGGGTATTGCTTAGCCATGGTTGCCTTGTAGCCTTCGAACAGGGCTTTTTCGGCGTCAGGCGCGGTATCCGCCGGCCAGTTGCCCAGGGTAATGGTGCAGGTCAGGTTTGCGTCGATCACTTCGTCGGATTCGGCAAAGCAGACCGGAATGCCGCTCAGCATGCACAGGGCCAGGAGCAGTGAGACCAACTTGAACAGCTTGCTCATTTTCAGACCTCCTCAAAGTTGAAAGTGGTTTAAAACTGTAAAGGTTTAACGCTAAACTACCTGTTGATTATAGCGCCTGACCTACCGTTTTGTCAATGCCTATTTTTGTCGATTTGGAAGAAATTTGAAAACAAAAACACAAAACGAACTGAAACCCCTTGATGATGTAAGCGGATTATCGTACAATGAAAGAGGCTTTGACTGCGCAATCGATTTATTCCTGCATCGGCAGCGGATATGGGGGAAAGATGGATGCCAAGACAGACTGTTTTTGAAATGAGTTTCGATAAAGTGTATGAGGCGCTGGTCCAAAAGGCGGAGAGGAAAGGCCGGACCAGGGCCGAAGTGGATGAGGTGACTTGCTGGCTGACAGGCTATCCCGATCTGGATGCTCCGGCCGGCGGAACATACGGGGATTTCCTTGCGAAAGCGCCTTCCTGGAATCCCCGCGCCGAAATGATCACCGGCAAGGTCTGCGGCGTACAGGTGGAGACGATCGTGGACCCGATGATGAAGCGGGTGCGGCAGCTCGACAAGCTGGTCGACGAACTGGCCAAGGGCAGGCCGGTGGAAAAGGTGAAACGGTAACAGGATGATCGGACGGTAAGAGGAGTACAGGACAGATGACGGATCGCGGAAACGATATGGGGACTGTTTCTTCAGAGAAAACCGCTTATTGCGGGGACGGGGAACTGGTCATTCGCGCCATGGAAGAAGCGGACGCGCAGGTTTTTACAGACGGGGAACTGGCTCAGGGATGGCATACTGACGTCTCAAAATTTCTGGAGAAACTGAAGGACCGTGATGAGGGCAGATGCGTCTCGCTCACAGCGGAGTTCAGGGGGCATCCTGCCGGATACATCCACGTATACCTGAAGGTCCGGGAAGGCCCTTTCGCAGGAAAAGGATGGCCGGTGATCGTCGATTTCGGCGTGCTGGAAAAGTACCGCCGGATGGGCATCGGGACGCGACTGATGGATGAGGCGGAAAGAATCGCTTCCCGGTATGCGGACACAGTGTGCCTTTCTGTCGGCCTGCATGAAGGCTACGGCAGCGCGCAGCGGATGTATGTCAGGCGCGGTTATGTTCCGGACGGAACAGGCGCATGGTACCGTGGCGAATCGTGTACGCCGTATTCAGATTATCCGGTCGATGATGACCTGGTGCTCCACCTGTATAAGAAACTGCATGGCTGACGGCATCCTGAGTATAAACAAACGAAAGAAAAAACGGAGGATAATATGGCTAAGAAAATCATTGCGGTCAACGCGGGGCCGAGAAAAGGCTGGAATACGGATACCCTGATCACGGAAGCGGCGCGGGGAGCGGAATCCGTTGGCGCCGTCGTGGAGCGGTTTGACCTGTTCCGGTTGGAAAAGTACACCGGCTGCATTTCCTGTTTCGGGTGCAAGCGTGAAAAGAACAAGGGACGCTGCGTCTGCCGCGACGGGCTGACGCCGGTGCTGGACGCCATCTGCGAATCGGACGGCCTGATCATCGGATCGCCAAACTACCTGAGCGAGCTGACCGCCTGCTTCCGCGCGCTGTACGAGCGGCTGATCTTCCAGAGCCTGACTTATAACATCGAAACGCCCTGCTGCAATCAGCGTACCGTGCCGGTGCTGCTGATCATGACCAGCAACGCGCCGGATACGGCCTATCTGCCCCTCGTGCGGAACTACCAGCAGACGCTCAGCCGTTTTGTTGGGCCGACGGAAATCCTGATCAGCGGGAATACGCTGCAGCTGAAGGATTACGGCAAGACGGACTGGCCCTGGACGATGTTCGATCCTGACGAGAAGCGGAAACGCCATGAAACCGTCTTCCCGGAGGAATGCAAAAAAGCGTTCAGCATGGGCGCGGAGCTGGTTCGGCGGGGATAAACGGCATGTGCCGGAACCGATGAACAGGGGTTGGATGGAATGAGCGGCCTGTCCTGGCCCGGATGATGTCCGCCGGCACCAGGGGGAAAGACGACAGGCGCGATGAGCGAGACAACGCCGGTTACGACATGCATCTCGACCGCGCGGCCGAAATCAACAGGACGATCTCGACCCTGCCGCACGTTTACTATTTTTCAGTGCCGTGCAGCGCCGCGAAAAAACAGCCGGACGGCACTTACCGTCCGGTACGCGGCGTCGAACCTTTGTTTGTGGCGCGGTGTCTGCAGATCGGCGCTTACAGCGGCAGGACGGCGGGCGGCATGGCTGTCGATGAAAGCTGGCGGGAAAACGACGGCCTGGTCAATACGGTCTCCGCAGCGGCGCCTTCCGGCGCGCCGTCAAAGCCGCTGGACAGGAAGAATATTGAAGCCGGGCTGTGGAACGTGTTCCCGACGGTGAACGGGGATCACATGTGGCTGCAGGGCGGCCTCATGCACAGGCATGACATCAGGCCGTTCTATCTGGTTCTGCTGACGATGATCAGTGCCGTTGCATCATAGCCGCGATCGTGGAGAAATCCACGTCGTGCAGCACGTCCAGCACATCCTTCATCCGCTTCATATCGAATTTCTTGAGGATGCTGTTCACCTGGCTTTTGATGGTGGCCTCGGAGACGAAGCGCGTTTTGGCGACTTCCTTGTACGAGTCGCCGTGGTAGATGCAGCTGAGCACGTCCAGCTCGCTGTTGGTCATTTTGGTCAGGATATTCAGGGTGTAGAGCAGGCTGGCGCGTTCCCGCTGGATGCGCTGGAATTCGGTGACGATCTTGGACGCGACGTCCGCGCGCAGCTGCATCTGGTTCTGGCTCACCTTTTCGATGGAGGAAACGATCTTGGCGATGGAGTCGGTCTTGACGATGTAATCCATGGCGCCGCTGGAATAGGCCTGGAAGAGCATCTCGTCGTCCGAATGGATGGTCAGGATGATGATTTTGCTCTCGGGCAGAATCTCGTGGATGGTGCGCGTCGCGTCGATCCCGGCCGTCTCGGTTTCCATCTGAATATCCATCAAAATGATATTGGGCTTCTTTTCCAGGGCCAGGCGCACGCACTCCTCTCCGGAAGCGGCTTCGCCCACGACCTGGAATCCGGGCTCGTGATCCAGGATCGTGTGGAAATAGCTGCGGATCTCCACGTTGTCGTCCGCCATCAGGATCGTGATCATAATTTACCTCCTTTTCCCGGAACGGGGGAGCAGGATCTCCACCTCGGTGTAGCTCTCCTGCCGGCTGCGGATATGGATCTGCCCATAATGTGCTCTGACCACGCTGAAGACATAGGACAGCCCGATGCCCCAGCTGTTTTTTTTGTTTTTGGTGGAAACGTAAGGCTGCTCCACCTTGTGCAGGATCTTGCGCGGGATGCCGCAGCCGTTGTCCCATACCGAGAAGTATACCCAGTTTTTGCTGGTATAAAGGGTCAGGCGGATGACCGGGTCCTCGCGCTTGGCTGAGTTGAGGGCGTCCAGGGAGTTGTTGATGAGGTTGGAGATCGCGTGGGTCATATGATAGGTGTCGAAGAATACGGGCAGCGTTTCAGCGGGGTAGTTCCTTTCGATGCGGATGGACTCGGGAATATGCAATTCCGCCACGGCGGCTTCCACCGCGCTGATGAAATCGCTCGGCATAGCGTTTACGTTCATGTCGTGCGCGTCGTTCAGCGTGCGCGTCAGACTTTCCATGCTGCTGCTGCACAGGTCAAGCACCTTCCCGAGTTTGACGTTCCGTTCTTCTTCGCTGCCGGTGTTCATGGCGTCCTGGGTGAGGATGCGGATGGTGAACAGCAGATTTTTCTCGCTGTGCATCACGTTCCTCACGTTGGCGTACAGCGCGTCCAGGTTTTTGCGGATGCCGCGCGATTTGAGAAAGCTGAAAAGATGGTCCGCGTGCAGGTGCATCAGCATGACGAAGACGGTGATGATCACGACGAAGGAGATCACCGGCAGCCAGGTGGTATAAAAGACGGGCAGTTGCGTGGGCAGGGTAAAGCGCCAGAAGCCGTAGTTCAGCACGTCGCTGCGGGACGTCCGGAAGACGCCGGTAAAAAACAGGATAAAGAAACTGACGTTCAGTACCGGCAGCACGACGGACAGGCGCAGCAGCAGGCCGGAAAGGAAGGTCATCCTGCCCTTGCGGTAGTTGATCAGCAGAAACAGCGCCGGCCAGAGCAGGTACAGCAGCACGCAGCCCGTGATCGACTCGTCTGCGATCTGCAGCAAAGTTGCAATATAGGGGATGCGGTGGCTGTGGTACTGCCGGAAAAACCAGAAAGCCGTCTGCGGATGATAGAAGACAAAGAAGACCAGCGGCAGTCCGATCAGGGGCACAAACCTGAGCGAAAGCCTCTGCCGGGAGGAAACGGCGCTGTCGAGCCTGATGCTGCTGCTGAAGGACTGGACGAAACACATGATGCCGCAAAAATGCATTACGATGCCGGTATTGCGCAGAATCAGCAGGGCAGACAGGGGCATATAAACGATAATATGATGCAGGAACGCGTACAGCTGTGTTTCCAGCGGACGGATCAGGTAATTTGCGGGCACCAGGTAATTGCTGACTTTTGCGACCTCGACCGTCAGCGTGAACATGGAAAGCGCAGAAGCCAGCACCAGCAGGGCAAAGAACAGGAAATACCGGTTCTTCCAGCCGTATACCAGCAGGAAAAACGTGAACAGCAGCAAAAGAAGGATCGTCAGCGCCACGGCGTGTGCCCCTCCTGTTTGTCATTCGGGAATACGCATAATATACCAATATTATTATAACAGCAGAAATGGGCTTTACAAGGTGTAAAAAACATCCAACTTTCAGTGTGTTTTAAGGATATTTTGCGCCGGAGTCGCATAAAAATTCAACCTTGTCTATTGCGCTTTTACATGGAATAATATAAGCACAAGCGAGGTTTTCCTCACACGTAAAAAATCAAAAACCAAGGAGGATCAAGACATGAAAAAGACGCTCGCATTGGTTCTGGCGCTGGTGATGCTGGCGGGCCTGTGCGCCTTCGCACACGCGGAGGACGTGACCACCATCTATGTGTGGTCTGACAACGCCCACGAAAAAGAACTGCGCAACCAGCAGATCGAAGAGTTCAATAACACGATCGGCAAGGAAAAGGGAATCTTCATCCAGTACACCGTATACGGCAGCGACTATTCCGATGCCATCAAGATCGCGGCCAAGAACGACGAAGCTCCCGATATGTTCCGCGCTGACACCAAGTGGATGCAGGACTTCGTGGACGCCGGCTATGTTGCGCCGCTGAGCAAATTCGCCGGCAGCGAAGAACTGGTGAAGAAGTATGACGGCCTGCTGGCGAAGCAGTACCACATCTTCAACGGCGATATCTACACCCTCCCGTACAACCTGACCACCTACAAGTTCGTGGTCAACGTAGACCTGTTCAAGGCCGCCGGCCTCGAAGTGCCTTATGACGGCTGGACCTGGGCGCAGGTGCGCGAATACGCCAAGAAAATCACCGACGTGAGCGCTGGCAAGGCCTATGGCTTCGGCCTGTCCCTCAAGAGCGCCTGGACGCTCTCCAGCTACATCACGATGCCGGCCGGCTGCAACATCGGCCACTATGGCTATGACTGGAACGGCGGCAAGTTCAACTTCGCGGCCCTGACCCCCATCATTGAAGAAGTGTACGGCATGGCCCAGGTCGACGGCACTGTATTCCCGGGCTTTGAAGGCCTCGACGGCGACGGCGTGCGCGCTCAGTTCTCTGAAGGCCGCATTGGCATCATGGGCGCCGCCAGCTTCGACGCTGCTGTGTACAACGAGCAGTTCCCAGCCAAGTGCGAATGGGCTGTGGTTCCGGAACCCAGCATCAGCGCGGACGGATATCCCTACAAGGAATTCGTACAGCCGACCCAGCTGCTGGTCATGGGCAAGAAAGCGCTCGAGCATCCTGAAAAGGCTCTGACCGTGTTTGAATACTTCTACAGCGATGAGTGCGCCGCTGCCATGTATGAGCAGGGCCTGTACGTACCGATCCGCCAGGAAGCGATCGACATGGCCACCAAGCAGCCCGATGCCAAGGGATTCGCTGAATTCGCCAATATCGAGCAGAAGTTCGTCATGGGCGCGATGCCTGACACGCTGATCTCCCTCGAAGGCTCGGCTTACCGCGACGTCATCATCAAGCTGCTCTCCGGCCAGGCCGGCAGCGACATCCGCGCCACCATGGAAGAGTGCGACGCCCGCTACAACAAGGCGCTGGAAGCTCTGACTCCTGAACAGCTCGATCTGTTCCGTCTGCCGGAAGGCACCCAGGTGGAACGGGCCAAGTAATTAAGCATCCCCGTTGACAGCGGCGGGCGCAGGCAACTGCGCCTGCCGTTTTCAAAGATAAGGGGAATGCTCTGCTGCCATGAAGCAGAAAAAATGACAGCATTGTGCCGTGATAAGCGTAGTGGCTGCAGTAAGAAGGTTTTTGTGTTTTCACAAAGGAGGATGGACGCCATGAATATAGTGGTCCCGCAGAAGAGCATCCCTCTTCGGGAACAGGTACAGGTCCTGGTGGTGGGCGGAGGGCCCGCCGGCGTGGGTGCCGCGGTCGCCGCTGCCCGCATGGGCATGAAGACCATGCTGCTGGAAAAGAGGGGCTTCCTGGGCGGAAACGTGACTGCCTGCTATGTGGAAACCTGCAACTACTTCATGAAGGGCACGTCCTTCAAGCCCCAGGGCATTGCGCAGGAAGTGGAGGAAGGCTACGACCGCGAATACCCCAGTGACGACCTGCGGCCCAATGCCGCCCACCGCTTTCACAGCGAGTACCTGAAGGTATATCTGGACGACTTTCTCCGCCGGGAAGGCGTGGATGTCAAACTGCACGCCTTCGTCAATGACGTGGTCATCCGGGACGGCAGCATCCGGGCGGTAGTGATCCAGACCAAGCAGGGCCCGCAGGCAGTGGAGGCTGGGCTGGTAATCGACTGTACAGGCGACGGCGACGTGGCTTTCGCCGCCGGTGTACCCTTCGAGCAGGGGCGCGATACAGACCATAAGTGCCAGCCGGGCACGGTGAGCGTGCGCCTGGCCGGAGCGGACGTCGGCCGCCTGCTGGAGGATGGAGATGGGCTGAGCGAAATCAGCCGGCGCTTCCACCGGGAGTACCGCGAAGGCGTCACTGGCCTGCCCTGCTTCAGGCAGGATCTTCCCCTGGGACGCCTGACGAAGGCGGGCATCGTTTCTTACGTCAATTACGCGTGCTCCTATGGCATCGATCCGACTGACGTGGATGACCTGACCCGGGGCGAGCAGGAGTGCCGCCATTTTATCCTGGATATCTATCGCTATATGAAGGCCAATTATCCCGGCCTGGTGAATACCGAAATCGCTTCGATGTCCCCGGAGATCGGCTTCCGTGACAGCCGCCGCATCCGGGGCCTGTACAGGCTGACCATCGAGGACATGGAAGTGCAGAAACATTTTGAGGACTGCATCGCGGTGTATCCGCGGTTCTACGATATGCTCACGCCTGATCCCATGCTGCTCAAAGCGGGGGATGGCAGTGTCGCCGGGCGCGGCTACGAAGGCCATATTTATGAGCCAATCACCGACAGCCGCTGCTTCGAGATCCCCTACCGCTGCCTGGTGCCCGTGAAGACGGACAACCTGCTGGTGGCGGGGCGCTGCATCAGCGCCGGACATGTGGCAGAGAGCGGCGTCAGGGCAATATCGCTGTGCACGATGACGGGCCAGGCCGCCGGTATCGCTGCCGCGCTGAGCATCCGGGAAAGGCGTGTCCCCGCCGAGGTGCCGGTCGCTGAACTGAGGGCCAGGCTGCGTCAGGGCGGGTTCAACCTGCCGGGAGAAGAGAAAGGAGGTCAGCTATGAGCGTCAGACCGGTCAAGAAGCCCATGAAGCTGTCGATCAAGAACGATTCGGTCCAGGCAGTGCTGATGCTGATGCCCATGCTGATGGGCTTTGCGCTGTTCACTTACGGGCCGATCCTGTACATTCTGCGTTTCTGCCTGTACAAGGCCAATGATTTCAAAGCTACCTATATCGGGTTTGACAATTTTATCCGCGCTTTCCAGCGTGACCCCGACTTCTGGGACGCCATGCTGAATACTGTGATCCTTTCCGCCGGCAAGCTGATCATCGAGATCCCGCTGGCGATGGTGTTGGCGATCCTGCTGAACAAGGGCCTGAGGGGAACCGGGTTTTTCCGTACCTTCCTGTTCCTGCCGGCCATCACTTCCACCGCCATTGTGGGCCTGATCTTCTCACTGATGTTTGCCAGCTTCGACGGGATCGTGAACAACATCCTGCAGTCCGTCGGGCTCATCAGCCGGCCCATCAACTGGATGGGCAACAAATGGACGGCGTTGGAAATGTTGGGCATTGCGTCCATCTGGAACAATTTTCCCATCAATATGATCTATTTCCTGATGGCGTTGCAGTCCATCCCCACGGAAATCTACGAATGCGCCGAACTGGACGGCGTTACGCCCTGGAAGCGCTTCTGGAAAATCACCCTGCCCATGATCGCCCCGATCGCGCAGGTGGTGGTGCTGATGGCGATCGTCGGCTCGCTGAAGGTTTCCGACCTGGTACTGGCGTCCACCAATGGCGCGCCCGGCGGCAGGACGGAGGTCATCATGACCTATGTGTTCAAATACTTCTTCGGTTATTCGGGCCGCGCGGTGGAAATCGGCTATGCCTCGGCCATGTCCGTGATCACCGGCATCTTCCTGGCGATCGTTTCGCTGATCTATATGCGCGTGACCAACAAAATGAACAGGGTATACTGAGAAAGGAGGAGAACACATATGTCGCTCACAGTCCGGAAACGGCTCTCAGCCGTCATTACGTACGTCGTCCTGATCATCGTCTTCATATTTGTTGTTTTCCCCATTTTCTATACCTTTATGGGCTCTTTCAAGAGCAATCAGGAACTGCTCACCTCCGGCAGCACGATCATACCGCAAAAGTTCGTGCTGGATAACTACGAACAGGCCTGGAGCCTGGCCAATTTCGAGCAGTACACCTGGAACAGCCTTTACATGTCGTTCTTTATCGTGCTGGGCACGATCATTACCAGCACCGTATCAGGCTACTGCTTCGAGCGCGGAAAGTTCAGGGGAAAGAACACGATCTTCGCGATCGTCGTTTCGTCCATGTTCGTGTCTCTGGGCAGCCTGACGCTGTATCCGACCGTCATGATCGCCAAGTGGTTCGGCATCAACAAATCCCTCTGGGGCGTGATCCTGATCCGGGTACTGGGCATGAACGTGACCAACCTGTTCATCACCCGTACCTATATCCGCACGGTCTCTCCTGAGATCGACGAGGCGGCCAAGATCGACGGCTGCTCCTTCTTCAGTACGTTCGTGCACATCATCTTCCCGCTGCTCAAGCCCCTGATCGCGACCATCGCCATCCTGGAATTCCGCCACAGCTGGAACGATTACATGATGCCCATGGTGTTCACAATGTCGAAACCCGAACGCATGCCGCTGGTGGTAGGCGTCGTCAGGCTGAAGAGCTCCGGCGAGGCGGCTTCCTCCTGGAACCTGATGCTGGCCGGTACGGCGATTTCCATGATCCCCATGATCGCGGTCTACATGATTTTCAACCGCTATTTCATCGAGGGCATGACGGCCGGCGCCGTGAAAGGATGATGAGATGAAGGATTTTGCCCAATCCCCGGCGGTTGCCTTTGGCCGTGCACAGCTGGACAAGGCGTGCCGAGCGGCGCAGACGGCGGTGGAATATACCCTTGCCTGGGATGAGGACCTGCCCAAACAGAGCTACGACCTGGTAAAAGAGGGGGGGTGCCTCCGGATCCGCGCCGCGGATGAGGAAGGGGCGCTCCATGCCCTGCTGGACATGGCGGACAGTGTTGAAGCGCGAGGCGATCTGTCCGCTTTGCGGGAAGGCCTGAATATTCCGTTCATCAAAAACCGCGGCATCAAACTGAACGCGCCGCTGGATGCCCGCGCACCGAGCTATACCGATTGCGGCGACAGCGCGCAGGAGAATATCGCGTTCATGTGGGACGAGAGCTTCTGGCAGGGTTATCTGGACCGCATGGCCCTGCAGCGCTACAACGCGCTGACGCTGTGGAACCTGTGCCCGTTCCCGGTCATGGTGCGGGTGCCGGAATACCCCGACGCCGCGCTGGACGACGTGATGATCTCTTCCTTCATGGCGGGCGGCACCTCGCGGGCGCTGCATTTCTATACCCCTGAAATGAAGGAGAACCTGGTCCGCATCCGCCGCATGACGATCGACGAAAAGACGGCGTTCTGGCGGCGTGTGTTCCAATACGCCGCTGACCGGTGCATCAAGGTCTATCTGTTCACCTGGAATCTGTACCTGTATGGCCTGGAGGACAGCGGTTACGCTTTGACAGAACGCGCGGACGACCTGGAAACGCAGCGCTACATCCGCTGCAGCACCGCGGCGCTGCTCCGCGCCTTCCCCACGTTGGCCGGCATCGGCGTCACCGCCGGGGAAAACCTCTGTGTCGAGTGGACGGAAGAGCAGGATATGCATTGGCTGCGCGACACTTACGGCCGCGCGGTGGAGGACGTGCTGAAAGACGATCCCGACCGGGATCTAGCGCTGATCTGCCGGACGCATCAGACCACGCTGCCGCTGGTCAAGGAAGCTTTTGCCGATTTCAGAGGCAGGCTGGAACTGAGCAGCAAATACGCGATGGCGCATATGACAGCGCTGGAAAAGCCGCATTTTTCCGACGAATTGCTCGCCGCCAAGTCGCCCGGAACGGGCGTATGGCTCACGCTGCGGCAGGACGAATTCTATCTGTTCCCCTGGGCTGACGACGTGTTCCTCGCTTCCTTCATGCGCCAGCTTCCGCAGACGGACCTGAGGGGTTTCTACCTGGGTTCGGACGGGATCATCTGGGGTGTGGAAAACCAGAGCCGGAACCCGGAAGTCCGGAACCGGTACTGGTTCGATAAGCATTTCTATTTCTTCGCCCTGATCGGCCGTCTGGGATATCGCGGAGAAGTGGACGACGACGAAAAACGCATGCTGATGCGCCGGCTGGCACCGGGACTGCCGCCTGATGCGCTGCTGGAGAAATACCGCCACGCTTCCCACGCCGCGCGCCTCATCAGCCTGGCGCACTGGAAGCCGTACGACTTCCAGTGGTACCCGGAAGGCTGCTGCTATCTGAACGAGCCCGATACGACCACGGTATTCGACGACCTGAACAATTTCCTGCGCTGCGGCGCCTACCCGGTGAAGGGAATATATTCCGTGAGCGAAACGGCATCGGGCTGCGGTGAGGATGGGATCAACGCCCTGACGGTCGCTGACGAGATCCTGAAGCAGGCTGACCTGGCCGACAGGATTACGCTTCCGGATGTTACGGCCTATGACGAGCGGGAACTGAAAGCCGACCTTGAACGGATCACTTCCCTGGCGCGGTACTACGCGCACAAGGTTCGGGCCGCGGTCTTGCTGCTTCAGGGAAAGCATGAAGAAGCCGCGCGGTACATGGCGGAAGCCGCGGAATACTGGAAACACTATTCTGCCGAGACCGCACGCTGGTACAGAGCGCAGCGGCTCAGCCGCCTCAGGGGCGTGGTCAGCCCGGATATGTGGGACACGCGCGTGGAGCGGGACGTGCTGATTTGTGAAGACAGGAGGTTATAGAAAGTGTTTACGCTGGTCAATCAACCGGGCGGCAGGGTCTTTACCATTTCCCTGCGCCGGGGCGAGATGCTGCTGGAAGGCGTACAGAAGGCCATTGAAGAGAACGGCATCCGGGACGCAGTGGTGCTGTCATGCATCGGAACGCTGTCTTCCATGACCTGGCACAGGGTGACTACCCTGGATGCCAAACCCCATGAAGAATATCCGACCGTCAACGGCCCGCTGGAACTGTGCGCCGTGCAGGGCCTGGTGGTGGAGGGGGTTCCGCATTTCCATATCGTGTGCGCCGACAAGGACGGCACTTATGCCGGGCATCTCGAGCGCGGATGCGAGGTGCTTTACCTGGCGGAAATCGTGCTGCTGGAACTGGCAGGCAAACCGCTGCGCCGCGTCACCGACGAAAACGGCCTCAGGCAGTTGGCTCAATAAAACATATCAGGAGGTTAAGACAAATGATGAACCGTGATGAACTGATCCGGGAGATCCGCAAATACCGCTGTTCCGACCTATCCGACGGCATGGACGCGCTGGGTCTGGTCGACAAGGGCACCATGAACGAGAGAATGCGGCCGCTCAGGCCCGGCATCGAATTCAAGGGGTATGCCTTTACCGTCAAGCTGCTGTGCAAGCAGGATGCCGTCAAGCCCTGCTCAACCATTGAGGAATGGCGTGAAGAACTGGGCAAAGGCTGCAACGATATCTACCGCTTTGTGGACGCGATTACCCCTGAAACAGCGAAGGACATGGTGGTGGTGATCGATATGGACGGCGTTCGCGGCGGCGTATGGGGCAGCGAGATCGCCATGAACACCATGATCCGCGGCATCAGCGGCGCCGTGGTGGACGGCGGGTGCCGGGACAGTTACGAAACCAACCTGGAGCATGCCAACGTTTTCTGCACGACCCGCACCTTTACGCACGCCTATGGGCGCGTCACTTTCGGCGGCATGAATATCCCGGTGAACTGCGCGGGCGTGCAGGTGAAGCCTGGTGACATCATCTGCGCGGACGACGACGGCGTGCTGGTCATCCCTTATGAGCGCGCGGAAGAAGTGATGATGTTCGCTCGCATGCAGCTGGAGGACGACATCAAGACGCGCGGCGACCATTACCAGAAACTGGGCTTTGAGCCGGACGACACGCTGAGAAGACTGGACTAACAAACAGTAGGGCTGTTGCAGAATGAACTGCAACAGCCTTGACAATATCTTGGAAGGCTCGGAGGGCGAAGCCCTTCGAATGAAATCCGCAGCAGCGACATGTGCGGTGCGAGGAGAATTTTTGTGGAGCAGGGCTTGCACTGCGGGAGCAAAAATTCATTCCTTGCGCCTTTTCCGCCAATGAGCACCAGAGGTGCGAGAGGAAAAGGCGAATTGTCGCTCAAATGGAGTATCCATTTGAGCGAAGGGGTGATATCCCCTGACTCTTTGGAGGATTTATGGTTTATTATGTGGATCTGCATACCCGGGAAAGCATAGGGAGCCGGGAATATCCGTTCCGCACGATCTCAGAAGCGGCAGCGGTTGCCGTGCCCGGGGATGAAGTCGTTGTGCTTCCCGGCATATACCGGGAGAAGGTCGACCCACCGCGGGGCGGAACGTCAGACGACCGCCGCATCGTATATCGCGCCGAAAAGGCCGGGACAGTCATCGTAACCGGCGCGGAGCCGCTCACGGGCTGGACGCAGGGAGCGGACGGCCTGTGGAGGGCTGCGGTGCCGAATGCCCGCTTTACTGACGGCCAGCCCTATCAGGACTGCGTGGACGGCGACTGGTTCTATGCGGACCCGCAATGGCCGGTGCACCGGGGACAGCTATTCGCGCAGGACAGGCCGCTGATGGAAGCGGCTGATCCCGCGCAGCTGGCTTCTCCTCCGGAATGGATGATGACGGCCTGCCCGGAAGGCTGCTGGCACGCACAGACGGACGGGCATGAGACAGTCTTCATGGTCAATCTGTACGGGCGCGACCCGCAGACACTGGAGATGGAATACACGGTCCGAAGGACGGTATTCCACCCGGGCAGGGAGCACGTGGATTACATCACGCTGTCAGGCTTCGTGTTCTGCAAAGCGGCCACGCAATGGGCGCCGCCCACGGCCTATCAGGAGGGGATGATCGGTCCGCGCTGGGCCAAAGGGTGGATCATCGAGGACTGCGAGATTTACGGCAGCCGCTGCGTAGGCGTTACGCTGGGCAAATACCTGCAGCCGGGCAACGAAAACAAATGGACCAGGCAGGGCCTGAAGCACGGTACGCAGACGGAGCGTGACGCCGTGATGCAGGCCGTCAACGAAGGCTGGAGCCGGGAAACGGTGGGCAGCCACACGGTTTGCCGCTGCCATATCCACGACTGCGGCCAGGCTGGCATCGCCGGGCACATGGGCTGCGTGTTTTCCGTGATCGAGGACAACCACATCCATCATATCAATATGGATCAGCAGCTTCTCGGGGCGGAAATCGCCGGGATCAAGCTGCACGCGGCCATCGACACGGTCATCCGGCGCAATCGCATCCATCACTGCACCCGCGGCATCTGGCTGGACTGGCAGGCCCAGGGCACCCGGGTGACCGCCAATATCCTGCACCATAACCGGCCGCTTCCTGGATTGCCGCTGCGCAGCGCCCTGAGCCTGGGGGAAGACCTGTTTGTGGAGGTCTCGCACGGGCCGACGCTGATCGACCACAACCTGCTCCTGTCTCCCTGCGCCGGGCGGATCAGCACGCAGGGGATCGCTTTTGCCCACAACCTGATCGCGGGTTCCTTCACCTGTGTGGGCACAGGCACGCACAACGCGGGGCTGGACCATCCGGATTCCGCCCGCTACACGCCTTATCACGTGCCGCACAGCACGCTTGTGGCCGGATTCATGACCATCCTGCACGGGGACGCACGGTTCTACAGCAATATCTTCGTGCAGCAGGATGAGGATCCGCAGCTGGCGGAGTTCGTCGCTGCCACCGGCCGCGCCGGACTGAACGGTTTCCACCTCACCTGCGGTACGCTGCCGTGGGACGGCTATCCTGCCCCGAAGGCGTATTTTGCCCGCTTCACCCCGGAACGCATACGGAGCGACCGTGCCATGTATTACGAACACCTGCCCGTATACGCGGGTGGCAACGTGTATTTTAACGGCGCGAAGCCCTGTGACGCAGACGAGAAACCAATTGTGCTGGACCGCAGGGTCAGCTTCCGCCTCACTGAACGCGATGGAAGATGGGTGCTGGAAACCGATCTCTACAGGTATTTGCCGGAGTCGGGCATGCCGCTCGTCGACAGCGGCCTTTTAGGATGCGCGTTTGAAAGCGAACAGCGCTTTGAAACCCCGGACGGCGAGTTCCTGACTCTGGATACCGACCTGAACGGCATGAAGCATGCCGCTGCTCCCTTATGCGGACCGTTTGCGCAGGCGCCTGAAGGGAATATTGATCTTGATTGAATCACAGGAGAATCGACGATGAAAAAGTGGATCGATCCGTTCGATTACGCCAACCATATTCTGCGAATGCTGAAAAGCGGCGTTCTGCTGAACACGCAGGCCGACCGGTTTAACAGTATGGTCCTCAGCCGGGCGGAGATGGGGCTGATCTGGGGGATGCCGACATTCACCGCGCATGTCCGGCAAAGCCGTTTTAGCAGGGAACAGCTGGACCGGACAGGCGTCTTTACGGTCTCCATTCCGCTATCAGGAGAGCTGTCGCCTGAGGTGCTGCGCGTGTGCGGCGAGCTGTCCGGCTGGGATACGGACAAAATGGGACAGCTGGGACTGCTTCCGGCCGAGCCCGTGGAAAACGGCGTACCGGGCCTGTCCGCGTACCCCCTGACCCTGGAATGCAGGGTGCTTTTCCGGCAGGCCCTGGATCTGACGGCGATCCCGGAGGAATACCGGCTGCGGCATTACAGCCGGGGGAATGACAGCGGTGATTTTCACGTCGCTTATACCGGCCAAATTGTCAGCGCTTATATCCTGGAGTGAATCTTTGATAACCGTAAAAAGTGATTGTTTAGATTCCTGAACGCCCTCATCCGACCTTACTGCGTTCGGCTCCCTTTCCCCGAGATCGGGGTAAGGCTTTTGGATTGTCGTTTTTCCTGATTGACTCATAACACTGGAAATGTAATAGCTTTGAGTGATAAGCTCTAGTACCGGAAGTGAATTCAACTTCAGTAAGAAGTATACCAAAAGGCTTCCCCCGATTTCGGGGGAAGCTGTCAGGCGAAGCCTGACTGATGAGGGCTGTTTTGCTGATGTGCAACAGCTCTTTTGGTTTATTGATTACACTTCCTTCAGCGGATACACGGCCTTTTGCAGCGCTTTGACATCGATGTGGCGGATGTCGGTGCCGCCTTTGACCGCCATGGCAGCCGCCATGCCGGCGGCCTGGCCCATGCCCATACAGAAACCGATGTTCCGATTGGCGGAGAGCGCGAGCTGGTCTGCCGACCAGCAGCGGCCCACGACCATCAGATTGGTCAGGCCTTTGACCAGGATGCTGCGGTAGGAGATCTCTTCGTATTCGCCCTTGGTATACAGCTCAAAATGGATGCCGCCGCCGGCGGGATTGTGGAATTCGATGCTGTCGTCGCTGCGCAGTATGGCGTCGTCAAAACGAGCGCGGCGATTGAAGTCTTCGGTAGTATGCCAGTAATCGCACTTGACGCGGCGCGTCTCACGGATCCCCAGGATGGCTCCCGTTTCAGCCAGCGTGGCGTTTTCGAAGCCGGGAATGTACTTCTTCAGAAAGCGGAATATGCACCAGTTCTGCCGGCGGCATTCCACGATGGCGTCGGAGACGGACTGCGCGTCGAGCCCGTTCAGGCCCGTGTAGCGGCCAGCGTTGATCAGCACCTGGTCCTTGATGGGGGTGTTCATGAAGTGAACGCCGTTGCGCAGCTTCAGGACATTCTTTTCCCAGTCGCTGACGTTGGGATCGTCCATCACTTTCTGTACGGTTTCGTTGAAGCCGCCCACCTGGATGAACTGGGGATTCTCGGCCAGGGCGTATTCCCGCAGCACTTTCGCGTTCAGGAAGTAGGATACCTCGCCGCGGCGGTTGCGGTGAGTGATCTCATCGGGATGCTCTTCGAGGTAGTCGAAGGTCTTTTCAAGATCCACACCAGCGATGCGGCTGAGCATATTGGAGGCCGAGCAGACGCCGTTGCCGTTCTTGCCGAATTCGAACTCCGCCCCGGCATAGGCGCACAGGTCGCCGTCGCCGCTGGCGTCGATGAACACCTTCGCGGGAATGACGCTGCGGCCGCTCTTGTTTTCCACGATCACACCCGTGACCGTGTCACCCTCACGCACAGCGCCGACGACCGATGTGCCGTACAGGATGCGCGCGCCGGCTTCTGTCAGCATTTCTTCGGCCACCAGCTTACAGGTTTCCGCGTCCACAGGCACTTCCACCATTTCGGAAGGCGGCCAAGGCGCCGGGAAGGACTTGTAAGGGATGGCCATTTTTTCTTTGCCCAGGCGCATGAGAAACTCGGTAGGGATGCCTGTCATAAAGGGCTCAATGGCGATCTTGGCCATCAGGCCGGCAGTCATGATGCCACCGATCATGTATTCGCGTTCGATCAGCAGGGTCATGGCACCGTTGCGCGCTGCGTTCAGCGCCGCACCGAAGCCCGCGGAGCCGCCGCCGGCGACGATCACATCGTACCCTTCGACGATGGGGGTATTCAATACTTCGCGGTAAGTTTCCATGTTTTTCTCCTTATCCCTTTACTGCGCCTTCGGTCAGCCCGGCAATAAAGAATTTGTTCAGAATCAGGTAAACCAGCGTCATCGGCAGGATGGAAATGCCGATGCCGGCGAACATCAGGTTCCAGGACGAGGCGGATTCGCCGCCGGATTTGAGGTTGACCAGGCCGACCACCAGCGTCCACGTGGCGCGCTTGGAAATCGTGAATACGTAGGGGAGCAGATAATCGCTCCAGGCGATGCGGAAGGCCAGCAGGCCGATAGTGGCGACCAGCGGCTTGAGCAGCGGGAAAATGATCCGAACGAACGTGGAAAAGAACCCGCAGCCATCGATCCTCGCGGCTTCGTCCAGTTCACGCGGGATCTGGTCCACATTGCCCGTGGCGATGAACACCTGGGTAGCGTTCATACCCAGCACGCGGATGAGGATGGGCCCCCACAGCGTTCCGCTCACGCCGATTACTCTGGCGACTCTCAGCTGGGGATACAGCGCGAGGGTGCCGATGGAGATGAACATGGAGAACAGCACCATCCTGTACATAATCCTGGTGAAGACGGATTTGCCGCGGGAAAACACGTAGCCCGCCACTGTACCGGTGATGATGCAGCCAATGACCACAAAGAAAGTATAGAAGACGCTGTTCATGGTCAGCGTGCCGAAGTTTGCCAGGTTCCAGGCTTCCACGTAGTTCTCGAGCCGCCAGGTGGTGGGGATGATGTTGGTGCCGCCGACCAGTATTTCCGAATTGGTCTTGAAGGAAGACAGCAGGATATACACGACCGGGAACAGGGCGAACACCAGCATGATCAGCAGAAACAGGTATAGCAAAATGCGCAGCGGAATTTTAATGGCTTTATTCATCCCGTTCCACCTCTCATTCCTGAATCTGCTTCATCCGCCTGGACAGCCGCAGGTATAGCAGCGTGACCACAGCGAGGATGATGGCGGTGATGACGGCCAGCGCGGAGGCGTAGCCGAACTGCGTGCGCGTCTGCGCTTCGCCGTACTGGAAGAAGTACTTGAAGATATATGTCATGACCACCTCGGTGCTGCCGCCGGGCGCGCCGTTGGTCAGCACCAGGATCAGGTCCGTCATGCGCAGGGTACCCAGGAAGCTGAGCATGATGACCAGCTGCAGCACGGGGGCCACCAGCGGCACGGTGATGTGGAAGAACTGCTGCACCACGTTGGCACCGTCGATGGACGCGCATTCATACAGGTCTTTCGGGATGTTCTGGTATCCCATGATGAAGTAGATCATGTTCAGGCCGAACGAGGTCCACAGGGAGACCAGGATGATCACAAAGAACGCGTTGTCGCGCCTGCCCAGGAAATTGATGTTCTTTTTGATGAAGCCCAGTGCCCGCAGCATGGCGTTGATGATGCCGTTGTATGAGCTGAACATGATCGAGAAAATCAAGCCGACCACGGCGATACTGAGTACAGAGGGCAGGAAATAGGAAACGCGGAACAGCGTGCTGCCCCGGATCTTGCTGGTCAGCAAGGTGGCCAGCAGCATGGCCAGCGGGATCTCGATGAGCAGTTTGACGACTGCGATAAACAGCGTGTTTCTGAGGGAGCCCCAGAATGCCGGGTCGCGGGTAAAGGCGCGGACGAAATTCTCCATGCCGATGAACACCGGGGTGGTATAACCGTCATAGTTGAACCAGGCCCAGCGGATGACCCAGACAATGGGATAGAGCACAAAAAGCACAAACCCGATGGACATGGGCAAAAGCATCAGGATTTCCTGCGTCTTATCCGCCTGTCCCAGCTTCAGCATTCTGGCTCTTGCGTCTTTTTCTTCTTTTCCCATATCCAACGTCGCCTTTCTCCGTTTTATACAGGGGTTGTCCCGTAAAGAGACAACCCCTGTGAAGAGTGAGTGTTATGGATCAGTCCATCTTGACGATGTCGTCCATGTTTTCAACGATGTAGTCATCGATCTTGAGGGTGCCGTTGGCAACCGCTTCGTCCAGCGCTTTGTTGTAGCGCACGTCGAGGTCGGCCAGCGCAGCGTCCACATCGGCCAGGCCGGTCAGGATCTTGTCGAATACATCCTTATAGCTGTCGCCTTCCAGCTGCAGCTTGCCGTCCGGCGTGCCGAAGCCGGTGTAGCGGTAGGAGCCGTCGCCGAAAGCTTTCCACTGCGGGGAAACTTCTGTCTTGGTGGACTGCGCCTTCACGTCGTCACGGGTGATCATGTCTTTTTCTTCTTCGAAGAGGTTCAGCAGGTTTTCTTCAGAGAGCAGCGCGTTCATGACCGCCATGACCTGCTCCTCGACGCCGTCCTGCACCGCGCGCTGATTGACGACATAGAAGGTGGAGGGGTTGGAATACATCCTGTAGCGGGTATCTTCGGTCTCCGTGGGGTACGGGCCGACGCCCCACTCGAAGGTGGCGGGGAACTGTGTGGTCAGCACGCCTACGTCGGGGGAGAAGACCGGGATCATGCCGATGTTGCCGGCGGCGAACTGGGCACGCTTGGTATCGTCGTCCATGGTCTCATAGCCGGGGAACATGTCGCCGTTGTCGATGATCTTCAGCAGGTGCTTCATGTAGGGAGCAAGCGCAGAGAAGTTGTAACGGCCGGTGGCGTTGTCGAAGTGCATCCTGCCGGTGGAAGCAGAGGCGGGGGGCAGGATGAAGAAGAGCGGATAGGATACATAGGTCATGCCCAGGCCGTAGCCGTAGATCATGCCGTTGCCGTTCTCAGTGATGGTGGAAGCAACCTTCTCCATCTCTTCCCAGGTCTTGGGGAATTCCAGACCCAGTTTCTCGAACAGTTCCATGTTGTAGGCCAGGCCGACCGTGGTGGCCTTGAAGGGCAGGGCATAGGTCTTGCCGTCGACCAGGCCGACGCCTTCAGAGTTCTTCTCTTTGTACGGAGCAATCAGTTCGGCACCGCCGGGCAGATCTTCCAGCGCGACCAGTTTGCCGGCGCTCGCGTACTGCGGGATCTTGTTGCACTTGAAGATGTAGGGCGCGGCATCACCGGTCAGCGACACGTCCAGCACGCTGTAATAGTCTGTGCCGTATACGGACAGTTCAATGATGATGCCCAGCTCTTTGCCGGGGCCGTTGTTGAACTTCTCCACGAAGTCGGTGAACACGCCCTTACTGTGGGCGTCGTTGGACCATACCGTGATGGTGACAGGTTCCTTGGCTTCTGCCATTACGCCCTGCACGCAGGTGAGCAACAGCAGCAGGCACAGCGTTAATGCGATGATTTTCTTCATGACGGGGTACCTCCTTATGTTGATTTGTCGGTTAAGGCATACGCCTTGCTAATTGTATTATTTCACAGGATTGCCTCTTTGCCCAGAATGAAAAATCATCAGCTTTTTGTTTTATACGACAGGAATGCTACCAAATGAAACAGACGGCAGGTACTGCGCCTGCCGTCTGTGCTGCCGGAAAAAGGACCGGCTGCCGGCTGTTTTATGCGTTTGTCAGGATGTTCAGGTCGCGCAGCATGGACACAACGTCGCGCATGCGCTTTTTGTTGAATTTCTTCAGGATATGGTTAGCCTGGGAACGGATCGTGGATTCCTCCACGAAGCGCTGTCGGGCGATGTCGCGATAGCTGTAGCCGTCGTTGATGAGCTTCAGCACTTCGTATTCTGCCGCGCTCAGCAGCAGCATGACCCGCAGCGCGTCCTGCACCTGGGACTGGTTGGCCTGCAGGCGCTGGTATTCCCGTATGAACTTTTTTGCCACCTGCGGCCTCAATTGCAGTTCGTTTTCATAGACGTCCCGGATGGCGGTGACGATGGCTTCGGGTTCCATGGTCTTGGTAATATAGTCGGACGCGCCTGACTGATAGGCCTGGAAGAGGTATTTGTCATCTTCGTGAATGGTGACCACGATACAGCGGATATCAGGATCCGCCGAGTGGATGGCGCCGATAGCCTCTATACCTGCCGTGCGCGTCTCCATCTGGATATCCATGAGCACGACGTCCGGCTTTTCCTGGAGCGCCACTTCCACCGCTTCACGGCCGGAGGACGCGAAAGCAACCACCTCGATGTCTTTGGCGGACTCGGTGATGATCTCATGCAGGTATTCGCGGATATCCTGCATATCGTCTGCTATTACCACACGGATCATTGCTTTTTCCCTTTCTCTACGGTCGGAAGCATCAGCATGACGGAGGTATACTCTCCCTTCCTGCTGCTGATCTTGATTTGGCCCAGATGCGCGTCGACGATTCTGTAAACATAGGTCAGTCCAAGGCCCCAGTTCAGGCGTCCGTTCTTGCTGCTGTAATGGGGCAGGAAAAGCTTTCTCTTTTCCGCGGGCGATATGCCTATGCCGTTGTCGGTGATCATGACCACAACCCAGCGGAAAAAGTACGCGGTGCTGATACGGATCGCCGGATGCTCCCGGTGAGCCTTTTCCACCGCTTCCACAGCGTTATTCAGGATATTGATCAGGGCCTGTTCCAGATGGTAGCGGTCGAAATATCCCAGCGGGCCGTGGAATACCGATTCGTCGATCCTGACGCTGATTTGTTCCGGAAAAAAGGTTTTTTCCACCGCCTGCTGGACGATGGAGGACAGATCGCACGGCTTGAATCTGTAGTGCTGGTCGTTCAGGCGATCCAGCATCCGGGCGGTGTCTTCCAGGCTGCTGTTGACGAGACGGTCCAGTTTCTGCAAGTCAGGCAGATTGGCGGTTTCACTGCGCTTTTTCAGCTTTTCAATGTAGATATGCTGGGTGAACAGCTGATTCTTGTGGGAGTGCAGCATGTCTCCCAGGGTGTTGTTCATCAGCGTCAGGTTTTTCTGGACGGTTTTGCCCAGGAAAGGACGCATGGAAAGGTCCAGTCGGAAGGACAGCAGAATGGCCAGGCATACGACCATGAGAAAGAGCGTAGCCATGGGCAGCGGCAGGTAGACGCTGTGTGCGCTGGCCTGCTGGGTCTCAAAAATCCAGTAACCGCTCCTGTATACTTTTTCCGCCGAAATGCTGAAGGCGCCGAAATAAAACAAAAGCGCATAACCCGTATGCTGGATGGCCAGCATCACAGCGAGGAGGACGATCCTTCTGCACAGGTACGGCAGGCGGATCACGCAGGCATAAGCGACTAGGTCGCAGACTGGCAGCAGGATCACGGCCAGGGACATGGCTTTGTAGAGCACGGTCGCCGTCTGCAAAAGAGGATAGGCCGCCGCGTGGAGATGGCAGAAAACATAGATCCGGTTGGAAATGTAAGGATCAAAGTAAATCAGGGTAATGACCGGCACGGCGAACACCAGGCGGTGGATCCACGTGCCGGCTTTCCATCCTGCGCGGTACCACCTGAGGCAGGCGTGCAGTTCCAGGGCAAATAGGCAGTTGGAAATTTGGTACAGGAAAAGCCCGGCGTTCATGAAGCGCAAGACCACTGACAGTGGGAAATGGAAGCGCTGCACCAGGGAGGAATACATCCTGTAATCCAGGACGTAAAGGGGGTTGGTGGTATAGAAGTAATAGTTGCCGAAGACGCTGATGTGAAAAACGAGCGAGAACAGCGAAAAGATGCTGCCGACAGCCATCAGGATAAAAAAGAAAGAGTAACGGCTGTGATGGTCAAACAGCATCAGAATGACGGAGGAAACCATCAGGATGCCGATGGAAAAAAGCATGGTTTCCTCCTTTCTGTGAAGAAGGCGCGGCGCTGGATGATGCCAGCGCTGCGCCTGTTGTAACACTTGCGATATCAGGCCTCCTGCGGAGCCCAGGACTTGATGGCAGCGATGGAGCCGCCCATGTCGCACAGCTGGGTCTTAATGCAGATGGCGTCGATCAGGTAGCACCGGCCGGAAGCTTCGGTGGAAGCCTTGGCGCGAATCAGGGCGCTGTGCAGCTCGTCGGGGCTGAACACGCGCTCGGCGACGCAGCCGTAGGCTTCGCCCAGCTTCACGTAATCGATAGTGCCGTCCTGGTTATAGGGCATATCCACGGCGTATTCGAAGCCGTAGCCCTTCTGGTTCTGGCGGATCAGGCCCAGGTAAGCGTTGTTGACCACCACGACGATGATGGGTTTCTTGAAGGCGGAGGCCACGGCGATCTCTTCGCCCATGAAGGTCAGGCCGAAGTCGCCCACGACCGTGACGCAGTCGCATTCAGGATGGGCCACTTTCACGCCGAGCAGGGCGGGAATCTCGTAGCCCAGCGTGCCGGCACCGCCGGAGGGCAGGTATTTGCCAGCCTTGTTGATGGTCTGCAGCTGGCCGCTCCAGATCTGGGTGATGCCGCAGCCGGAGGTGAAGTAGGTCTCGTCGCCGAAGACGTCGTTGACCTCCTGGAATACGCGGTGAGGCATCATGGGGCTGCAGTTGTAATCGGTCTTGCGCGCCAGTTCCTTGCGCAGGGCGGGGATCTGCGCCACACGGGGAGCGGCGGCCCATTCCTTGCCTTCAGCTTCCTTGATCAGCGCTTCGACAGCCAATGCGGCGTCGGAAACGATGGCGAGGTCAGGCTCGAAGACCATGCCGATCTGGCGGGGCTCGATGTTGACGTGGATGAACTTGCGGCCTTCGCGGTAGGTCTTCAGATCGCCGGTGTGGCGGTCGGAGAAGCGGTTGCCGATGGCCAGCACGAGGTCGGAATCGAGAAGCACGCGGTTGCCGATGGGCTGACCCACCTGGATGCCGGCGTGGCCTGCGTTGAGGGGATGATTCTCGGGAATGCCGCCCTTGGCCTGATAGGTGGTGATCACGGGCACCTGGAGTTTTTCAGCCAGCGCGACAACGCGGTCGGAGCAGCCGCTGATCAGGCAGCCGCCGCCCATGATGATGACAGGCGCTTTGCTCTCGCGGATCATTTCGATGGCCTGGCGGATCTTCGCCTGGTCGGGAGCGGGCTTTTCCACGGGCAGGGGCTCATAAGTATTGATATCGAAATCGAATTCGGCTTTCTGGATGTCCAGCGGGAGCTCCAGCAGCACGGGGCCGGGGCGGCCGGAACGCATGAGCCAGAAGGCTTCACGCATGATTTCGGGCAGCTTGTCGGCTTCCTTCAGGCACCAGGCTTTCTTGGTGACGGTCTTGACGATGTCGGGCATGTCCACGCACTGGAAGGGCTCCTGACGCAGCTGGTTCAGGTTGGCCTGACCGACCACGCAGAAAACGGGCATGGAATCGATGAAGGCGGTGTAAAGGCCGGTCACGAAGTTGGTCGCGCCGGGGCCGGCGGAGCAGATCGCCAGGGCGATTTCATGCTTGGCGCGCTGGTAGCCGTCCGCGGCGTGCACGCAGGCTTCCTCGTGGCGCATGGTGAAATGCTGGATCGGGGCGTGCTCCAGGTATTTGTATACCGGGTTGATGGCCGCGCCGGGGATGCCGAATGCGGTCGTAATGCCTTCCTTGCAGATGATCTCCACAAGCGCCTGAGCAACTGTCATTTTCATATTCTTCATCCTTTCTTTATTATGGATTGACAACATTGACCGGTTTGCCGGACAGATAAGCTTTCACGTTTTCCACGGTGCAGTCCATGATGCGCTGGCGGCTTTCCTTGGGCGCCCATGAAATATGCGGGGTGATATAGCAGTTTTTGGCTTTCAGCAGGGGATTGTCGCCTTTGATGGGTTCGGAGGACACCACGTCCAGGCCGGCGGCGTAAACCTTGCCGCTGTTCAGCGCGTCCGCCAGATCCTGCTCGGCCACGAGCGGACCGCGGGAGTTGTTCAGGATGATGACGCCGTCTTTCATCTTCTCGATGGCCGCGGCGTTGATGATCTCTTTCGTGTCCGGGAACAGGGGGCAGTGCAGCGCGATGACGTCGGAAGTCCTGAGCAGGGTGTCCAGGTCAGTGTACTCGGCGATCTGCCTGCCGCTCTCGCTTTCGTTTTTGTCGTAGGCCAGGATTTTCATGCCCAGCGCTTTCGCGATGCGGCCGGTCTGCTGGCCGATGCGCCCGAAGCCGATGATGCCCATCACTTTGTGGTCCAGCTCGATCAGCGGGTAATGCCAGTAGCAGAAATCGGGACATTTTTCCCAGTCGCCCCGGTGCACGCTTTCGCTGTGGTCAGCCACGTGATGGCAAATCTCCAGCAGCATGGCGATGGCGAACTGCGCCACGGACGCGGTGCCGTAGGTGGGCACGTTGGATACGGAGATGCCCTTTTTCCGGGCGTATGCCACATCCACGATGTTGTAGCCGGTGGCAAGCACCGCGATATAGCGGATGGAGGGGCAGGCGTCCAGCACGTTCGCCGTGATGGGCGTCTTGTTGGTGATGACGACTTCCGCGTCGCCGATGCGGTCAATGATTTCCTGTTCGTCTGACAGGCTGGTCCTGTCATATACCTTGAGCTCGCCCAGCGCGGCCAGCGCTTCCCAGCTCAGGTCTCCGGGGTTCTCGGTATAACCGTCCAATATTACGATCCGCATGCGATCAATCCTCCAGCATCGCCCAGGCGCGGTTCAATACGCGCTTGGTATTGGCCAATACGATCTGCTCGTCCTCGCCGGGACGCAGGGTGACTTCCATGGAGAGCACGTAGGGCTCCTCGGCGTTGAAGAAGCCTTCTTCCTTGAGCACCCGCAGATAATCCAGAAGCTCCGGTGTGTCGTTGGCGCTGTTGGGATAGCCCATGCGTGGATGCAGGTCGCCGTAACCGTCGCAGCCGGGCTTGACCACCGCGTTGCCGAAGTGGAAGTGCGTGATGTAGGGGCGCAGGGTACGAATGACGAATTTGCTGGTTTCATAGGTGGTGGGGAAGTGGCTCAGGTCCACCAGCAGGCCGAAATTGCTGTGGGTGGTGCGCATGTCGGCAGCGAACCGGGCGGCATAGGGGGCGGGGCCGATCAGCGCGGCCTTGTCCATGTCGTAGTCGAACACTTCCAGCTCCACGTTCATGCCCTTTTTCGCGGCGTAGTCACATACGTTCCGGGTGGTTTTCAGAAGCTGGCAATAAGCCTGATCCTTTGTCTCTTCCTGCCATTTCCCGGCGAGGAAGGCAATGCCCTTGGCTCCCAAGTATTCGGCTTCGTCCAGCGCTTCAATCAGCGTGGCTTCCGCCTTCCGGCGCTCCGCCTCGTCCAGGGCGTTGGGGTTCAGCTTGGGCCCCAGCAGGCGGGGCTGCGCGCCGTAGCAGACCTTCAGGTGGCTCTGCTCGAGCAGTTTTTTGGCTTCTTCGTCTTTGGCGCCGTAGCCTTTGAGTTCGATGGCGTCAAAAAAATCGTCCCGGCAGATTGCACGCAGGGAATCCATCGGGTCGCTCAGCGGATAGCTCATCCACTGAATGGTGCCCACAAGAAAATACTTGTGAATAGAATCCTTCATCGTCGTTCTCTCCTTTTTTTGAAATCAACGTTTCCGGGCTCGTCAGTCACATGATTTTAATAATTGAAACTCATTTTCAATTACAATTTATTTTATCATACGGCATTTTTGCTGTCAATAGCGCGGGCACAAGAGTTTCCGGGTATTTTATTTATTGAAATTCTATTGTGAATATGCTAATCTAAAGGTGTGGACTGTGTCATGGCAGTCATGACCGACCGGGAGGGGAGCAGACAGATGAACGGTACCAATCAGAACCTGTCCATCATGAAGGCGCTGGACATCATCGAATATCTGGCTGAAAAAAACAACGAGCCGCAGCGTCTGCGCGACATTGCGGAGGCGCTGGGGATGAACATCAGCACCGTATCGCGCTTCCTCTCCTCGCTGGTGCTGCGGGGATATGTGCGCCAGGACGCCGATTCGTCCCGCTATTTCCTCTCGCTGCGGTTTTGCGGCATCGCGGACAGGATCAACGCCAATCTGCAGGTGTACACGCTCGCGCTGCCTGTGATGAAGGAAATCAGTAGCACGCTCAAGGAGAGCGTGTGCCTGGGCATCGAACAGAACGCCATGGTGGAATACATCGGCGTCGTCTCCGCGGCGGACCAGATGATGCGGACGATGCAGCGCATCGGCAACCGCGCGCCTATGTACTGCACCGGCATCGGCAAGCTGCTGCTCTGCGCGCATACCCGGGAGGAAGTGCGGCACATCCTGCAGCAGCGGGGCATGGACGCGTTCACGCCCCATACCATTACCGACGAAAACGCCCTGCTCGAAGAGCTGGACAGGGTCCGCGAGCAAGGCTATGCCTATGACAACGAGGAATGCGAGATCGGCGCCCGCTGCGTCGCCATGCCGGTCTACAACCAGTATCACCAGATCATTGCCGGCGTGAGCGTCACGGGCCCGATCTTCCGCCTGACGGATCAGAAGATCCGGGAGTTCCTGCCGTATTTTTCCGCCCAGGTGCAGCGGATTTCGTCGCTGCTGATCTGAGAAGAAGGGATATATATCATTGGCTCACTGCCACAGCGGACAAGACAGGTTATTCGGAGAGTATTCGTATGAACTACAAGGTGATCGACATAGAAACGTACTACCGGAAGGGCGTGTTCCGCCACTTTTCGGAGGACTGCAAGTGTTCAACTTCCATGACGGCGAGGATCGACGTCACGGAACTGGTCCGCTGTTCCAAAGAGACCGGAACGAAGTTCTATTTGAACTTCCTTTATATCCTGTCAAAGGTGCTCAACTCCCGCGAGGATTACAGGATGGGATATTTATGGCAGACCGGCGAGCTGATCTGCTGGGACGTGATCAATCCCACGCAGTACGTCTTTCATGAAGATACCGAAACCTGCACTCCCGTATACACAAAATACGATGAGGACTATGGACGCTTCTACGCTGACGCCCTGGGGGACGTTGAAGAGGCGAAAAAAACGAGAGAGTACATGCTGGATATGGCGAACCATCCCAACTGGTTCGACGCGTCGTACATCTCGTGGCTGTCCTATGATTCCCTGAATATCGAGCTGCCGGACGGGCACCTGTTTTTCGCGCCGATCATCAACTGGGGAAAATACAGGGAAGAAAACGGCAGACTGATGATGCCTGTGAGCGTCCGCCTGAATCATGCCATTGCGGACGGATATCTGGTCGCGAACGTGTTTCGGCTCCTGGAGCAGGAAATCAAGTCGTTTGCCAGCCGGTAGACGGATCCGGCCTGCGGAGAAGAGTATTTTGACTCAAAACAGCAAGGGCTTTCACAGCTCTGCCGGGATGGCCGGCGGGACCGTGAAAGCCCTTGTTTTATAAATCTGCTGAAATCGGTTACCGTTTCGCCCCGTTGACGATGACCACGTTCAGGCGCTCCACTTCGATCTTTTCCCATACGTGTTCCACGACGTAGGGTTCGTTCGCGAGATAGGCATCCAGGGCCGCGCGGTCTTCAAACTCGGTAACCAGCACAGAGCCCTTCATCTTTCCCTGTTCGTCCAGCAGCCCGCCGGCGCAGATGATGGCTTTGCCCAGTTTGTTCATTCCCTCGAGGTGGCGGGGGCGGACCTCCATCCGTTTTTCAAGCATACCTTCGCCGTCATAGGCCTTGATGATAAACTGCATCTGTTTCACTCACTTTCTTTATTATTTCTGATTTCCCAGCAGCGCGCTGGCGATTTCCGGGTGGATCAGTTTCTCTGTGTGTCTGTCGAAGAGCGCGAAATGCCCGCAATCCCACCAGAAGCAGACGATGCCCGCTGCCCGGGCCCTGTCCGTGAAGTACGCCGCGTGGCGCAGGCGCTCAGGGGTGTTTTGCTTGTCTTCCGAGCCGAATTCGCTGACGATCATCGGTGCGCGGTGCTTTTCAGCAAAAGCGGCAAGGTCGCCCATCAGCGAGTCGATCTGGCGATAATCCGCATCCGTGCCCCAGGTATCCCGCAGCAGGCGCTCGTCTGATTTGAGCCAGCAGAATCCCTGGGGATCGTAATTGTGCACCTGCAGGATGATCCGCCCCGGGACCGTGTCCTCCGGCATCTGGAAAGCGGAAAGCGTGCGGGTGGAGTGCCCGCCGGAATAGGTTTGCAGGGAGAGGATACGCGAGGCGTTTTGCCCGCCGCTGCTCCGCACTGCGTCCACAAAGCGCTGATGCCAGCGGTTGTGCGCGGCGTAAGCGGCGTCATCGTCCGTCTGTGTCCAGTGCTCCTGCCCGTCCAGCATTTCATTGAAGGCTTCAAATACCAGCTTTTCGCCCGTGTCGGCAAAGCATTCCGCAATCTGCCGCCAGAGGCTGTCAAAGCGCGCGCCGAAAGCCGCGTGGCATTCGTCCGTGGCCTGCAGCCACCCATGGGCACCCGCGTCGTGATGCACGTTCAGCAGGCATACCATGCCTTCATCCAGGATCCAGCCGACGATCTCTGCTACCCGGTCCATCCAGCGCGGGTCCACCCGGCTGCCGGCATCCAAATGCTGCGCCCAGGTGACGGGCAGACGGACGGCGCCGAACCCGGCGTCGCATACAGCGCGGATCATGGTGCGGGTGACGGGCGGATTGTGCCAGGCGGTTTCAGCTTCCAGGGGCGGCACAAATTCGTCGGGCTTCGCGCCGCGCTTGACGGCGTCCAGGGTATTGCCCAGGTTCCATCCGGCACGGATCGGCGCGAGCAGGGCTTGTGCGGGGGTCATTGCATTTCCTCCTCCGGACAGTTGGTGTCTTAACGGGATCACCACTGCGGGTGAATGCTTTCGCGGAGATAACGGTCGTAGATGTCCGCGACCGCTTTCATCTGCGCATCGGTCAGCGGGGGCAGCTCCGCTGCTTTCACGTTGGAAGCGACCTGCGCGGCTTTGCTGGCGCCGGGGATGACCACGCTGACTTCTGGATGCATCAGGATCCAGCGGATGGCATATGGCGCGAGGTCTGTCGTGCCGAACACCGCTTTCAGCGCTTTGGCGGCTTCAAGGCCTAGTTCAAAGGGGATGCCGGAGAAGGTTTCGCCCTTGTCGAAGGCGGCGCCTTCGCGGTTATAGGTGCGGTGATCCTGCGGCCCGAATACCGTATCCTTGGTGTAGCGTCCCGTCAGCAGGCCGCTGGCGAGGGGAACACGCGCGATGATGCCGACGTTCTTTTTCGCTGCCGTGGGGAAGAGCTGATCCAGCGGCTTCAGCCGGAACATGTTGAAGATGACTTCCATGGCGGAGATGTCGTATTCCATGGCCTGGAGACCTTCGCCGACCTTTTCGATGCTGACGCCGTAGTCGGCGATCTTGCCGGCCTTCTTCTGCTTTTCCAGTTCTCCGAAAATGTCGTCCCGGCGGTAAACCGGGGTGGGCGGGCAATGGAGCAGGATCATGTCCAGGCGCTCGAGCTTCATGCGGCTCAGGCTGCCGTCGATGAAGCCCGCGATCGCTTCTTGCGTGTACATTTCTGCCGTGTGCGGATTCAGACGCCGTCCGCATTTGGTCGTGACGTAGAAGCGTCCGGGGTGGGCGGAAATGTATTCGCCGATCGTTTCCTCGCTCTTGCCGCCGTTGTATACGTCCGCCGTGTCGATGAAGGTGATGCCGTTTTCTTCCGCCGTTTCCAGGATCTTCATCGCTTCTTCATGGTTGAATGGATCGCCCCAGCGCGTCCCCAGCTGCCAGCTGCCGAGGCCGATTTCGCTGACAAGACGGCCGGTTTTCCCGAATGTGCGTTGATTCATTTCTGTTACCTCCCATAAAAATGTCGTCCCACAGGGGAGATCGTAAAACCATCATATACCTTGAAGTTTACTCTAAGTCAAGGATTATGAGGGAGAAAGCCAAGAAATCAGTATTATTCGGCCTCATCGGCGGTCTTTCTGTCATTCATCCAGGATCAGAATGGGCGTATGCCAGGGCAGGTGCGTCCAGAGCCAGAAAGCGTCCACCCCGCTGCCGTTGACCGGATGGTCAGGCAGCCGGATGCAGCCGTGGCTGGCCTTGGTGCCCAGCGTGCGCTGCTGGATGCTGAAGTCGGCATGGCGTTCCCGGACGCGGTAACCCAGCTGGTGCAGGAAACCGTCGCCGTCGTAGCGGATGGGGAAAGCGTAGTTGGATCCGTCGCTGGTAAATGCGCCGATGTGCTCGTCGGTCAGGAAGGCACCCGGCGCGGTCTCGCAATAGGGCCTGCTTTCCGTGCCGAGGCCGGTGGACACGGGGATGCTGGTCACCCGTACGCCGTTTTCAAACAGGATCAGCGTCTGAGCCTTTTTATCGATCACGACGCCGTACGGCCCGTTGGGGCAGACGACCTGCAGCGCCTTCAGGGGTACGTATCCTGTCACACAAATAACGTCTTCGTGCTGCCAGGCGCGGATCTGTGCCCAGCTGTCCTCGACAGCCAGTACCTCGACGCCCTGACTCTGCCCGAAAAGGGTGCCCAGCACGGCGCTGCCGCGGTCCGGACGTTCGTAGACCTTCTGACGGCGGGTGTTCGGGACGATGGACACGACCCGAGGCTTCTGCAAAAGTGTCCAGAGTTCCGCGTCCGTTGTGTCCGCTTCCGGCATGACCGGGCCGGTCGGCGCAACAGCCATCGCCGGCGGTGTGCCTTCGGCGACAGTGATTTCCAGGGAACGGGGGAGATCCGGGCTTTCCTCGGCCCAATAGCGCAGCAGGTACCGGCCGGGGGCGACCTTGCTCCCATTGATGGTCCCGCTCCACTGCAGCCTGCCGACGCCTTTTTCGTCGACGGAATACCGCCTTGTCAGCAGCACGGTGTCCGGTGTCTCCGCAGACGAGATTGTCATGACGATATTGCTTTCCTTGACGGTGCCTGCTTCGGCGAACCACCGCCCGCCGTCGGAATACAGGGTGCCGCTGCTGGGCAATACGAACAGCAGCGCCTGCCGGCTCCGGCCTTCCGCCTGAGCGGACGCGGCATAAGAGGAGCCGTCGGGGCAGACGAGTTCCGCGTTCAGCGTATAGATGCCGTTGTAAATGCCCAGGCGCTGTCCGTCGTCCCGGAGGCCGTCCCAGTGCAGGGTGCTTTCGCCCGCAGGCACATCCCAGCGCAGAGTCCGGAACAGGTTGTAATCGTCCGTCACTGTGACGGTCAGGCGGCCGGCCGCCGGCGCCTGCACCCGCAGCGTGTTATTGCCGTAGCTTTCGATGATTCCGTCGTGGCGGATCGTGAGCTCGTCCTCTGCGCATGCTGGGGAGCATCCCGGCAGCAAGAGTGCCGCGAGCAGAAGCGCTGCGGTCAGCCATTGGATCGGTGCTTTTCCTAAACGTATCATGGTGATGAAAGACCGGATGGAGCGGAATGCTTCAGCGACTGTGGCACGGTA
Organism: Clostridia bacterium; assembly: GCA_017430225.1. GTDB lineage: Bacteria > Bacillota > Clostridia > Christensenellales > Aristaeellaceae > UBA4246. The sequence goes on from JAFRNK010000124.1 coordinate 82,896, forward strand.
ATGTCCTGCACGTTTTCCGGGCAGTTTTCCAGCAGGTTCAGCATCCAGTCCCTGACCACGGTGGGGGTCTCCGCCTCCCGCCATTTCTGGCTGTTTTCGTCTTGAAGCAGGGCAGCGCTGCTTTCGGGCGTCATTTCGCCGCCGGCGAACTGCATGAACGCGGCGGCAAACCATTCGATAGCGCCTTCGTCCTCGGCAAAAGGCGTTCCCGCCAGCGTCCCGGCGGCCATCCTGCGGCCCAGATCCCGAGCGCTTTCCCGCAGGGTGATATAAATGGGGGAGCGGAGATCGTAGATGGGCTCCGTATGCCAATGAAAACCGGCTTCCGTCCTGTCGGCGACGCCGGCCCATCCCGGATATGCCTGGGGCTGCCCCACGGTGATCTGCCTGAGCGCGTCCTGCTCCAGCGTGGCGAACCCGTGGTCGTGACCGCACAGGTACAGAGCGGCTCCGTATTCCCGCAGTACCCGGCCCAGGGCAGATGCGCCTGGCGTGCGCGCGTTCCGTCCGTCCGGCAGGATGGGGTGGTGCCCGCAGGCCAGTACAGGCGTTCCGTCCGGCAGCGATTGCAGGACTTCCCGCAGCCAATCCAGCGTTTCCGATCCGATTCCGCCGTCAGGCAGGACGGCGTGGCGGTCGTCGAAGCGATTGGTATCCAGCAGCAGGAGGCAGGTGCCTTTCTCCGTCATGACCGCGTAGCTTGCGGACGCTTCGTCCTGGCTGAAGGCCCGGTCCCACCCATAGGCTGCATATAGGGTTTGGAACTCTTCGGCCCCCGTCCGGACGCTGTAATCGTGGTTGCCGGGAATGACGAATACTATCGCTCCCGCCTGTTGTTCGATTTCCGCTGCCCACTGCAGCACCAGGGCGTGCTCTTCCGTATGGGTGTTATTGGTGTTGTCCCCGAGCAGCAGCACCGCGTCCTTTCCAAGCGCTGCCTGCACCACTGCCTCCATCATCTCGGCGTGATCCTGTGTTTTTTCGGTCAGATGGGTATCCGAAATCACCAGGAAGCTTTCCGCTGTCCCGGATTCTCCCAGGGCAGCGCCGGCTCCCGCCATCAGCGCGGCCGCCAGTAGGATCACTATCAGGCTGATCAGCTTGTTCACGGCAGTATTATCCAATCTTCGTTCAGGTGAAAGGTGAGGGGTCAGCGTATCGCATTATTCATCGAGCTTCCAGAGATACAATTGGCCGTCTTCACCGCTGATATCCAGCGCAAAGGCATGTACGACGCCAGCTGCATCGGTATACATGATGCCGTTATTGGGCATTTCCCCGATGAATTCCAGCGTGACGCTCATAGTTTGCTGTGCGCTGAAACTGCCCAATGGCGCGCCTTGCTTCCAGGTGACGTCCGTACCGTTCCAGTCCAGTTTCAGAAGCTTCACATCCGTGACCGGCTCCAGAACTGTCAGGACGACCTGAGCGCGGCCTGGTTCGTCGGGCGCCTGCGTGCCCCATTCGGGACGGATGGAATATCCGGATTTGAATGTGACGCTGTCCAGCACACGCTGCAGATATTTGCCGTTGCCTTCGGCGGCCTCCATGGAATAGTCGCCGACCGCGCTCAGGTACTGCCCGTTTTCGGCGATCACGGTCAGGAAATAGAACCGTCCGTTTTCCGGCTCCCTGTATATGTCCGCCTGCACGCGCCCGTCAGCGGCCTGCGCGGCGATGCTCTCGTCGAAATCCCTGGTGTATTCGATCGCGTCCTCTTCCGGGATCACGGAAAGAACCATGGCGTCGTCCGTATACAGGGACGTGACCACCACGCCATCAATGTTTCCGCGCTCACCGGGATAGGCTTCCAGTACCTCGTTCGCGTACCAGAACGAAAAGCCCTGCGGGCTCTCGAACAATGTTTCCTGAATGGTTTCTTCCATGCCTTCCAGCGCGATGACTCCTTCGCGGGTTTCAGCCATGCCTGCGGGCAGGGCGAGCAGAAGGCAAAGAGACACGATGATTAATCCAATTACTGATTTCTTTTTCATGGCGGATCCTCCTTTCATGTCAGGCATATTATATGTTACTTGCGGCACGACTGCAAGAAAAAGTTCGGGTGCTGTGATTCCCGGACCGGTTCCTGCGTCCGTGATAGGTCGGCGGTTGCGGCTGCATGCCTGAAAAAGAGAACCCCTGAAACCGTCAGGATTTCAGGGGCACTAAGCAGTATTGCGGCGTTATGGCTTCAGAAGGTCACGCCCTCAAAGCCCTGCCACACGTTCTTTCCGCTGTAGGTCATGGCTTTGGCCTGGCCGCGCAGTACCTTCAGCACTGGGAAAGCCATCGCTTCCTGCTCCATTTCGCCTGGATAGACGTGGATCGGGGCGATCCAGCCGCAGCGCTCGCGGATGCCCGCAGTGATGTCGTCGAAGCGCATCAGGCCGCCGGTCAGCAGGATGGCATCCACCTTGCCGCTGAGTACAGCGCTCATGGCGCCGATGCTCTTGCAGATCTGGTAAATCATGGTGTTCCAGACCAGGGTCGCCTTCTTGTCTCCCTGGTCCACCAGCGCGTGGATGGTATCGGAGTTCGACGTGCCGAAGAGGCTGACGAATCCGCCGGACCGCGAGCACATCCGCCGCACGTCGTCAATGGAATGGGCCTCGATGTAGTCCAGCAGTGCCAGCACCGGCACGCTGCCGATCCTGGTGGGGGCAAAGGGGCCTTCGCCGTCTGCGCCCATGGTGCCGTCGATCATGCGGCCGTGGTCGTGCGCGCTGACCGTGACGCCGCCGTCGATGTGGGCGACGATGAAATTGCAGTCCTCATACTGTTTGCCCATGGACTCGGCCTCGGCTGTCGCCACCGCCTTGGGATTCAGCACATGCGAGTGCCCGACGCGGTAGAGCCCGCGGATGCCTGTGAGGCGCGCGTAATCGCAGTATTCGTCCACGTTGGTGGGGTTCAGTGTGTAGGCGGGGCGGTGGTAATTCTGTGAGAATTTCCACGCCAGCATGACGCCCAGCTTCGCGGCGTGCTCGCTGCCGCCGACCGCCGCCTCGGTATCGTCATACAGTTTCTGGTCGATGATCGTCACGCCGCTGGGCTGGGTGCACGCGCTGCCGCCGCGGCCCACAAAGACGTCGATCTCGGACGGGTCCACGCCCTGCTGCTTCAGCATATCCAGAATGACCTGGTATCGGAAAGGCACCTGGGCATTGACGTGCGGGTATTGCAACAGTACCGGCGCGTCGTGGAACTGGCTGGTCTGGAACAGTTCTTTTTCGTTTTCGAAGAGGCTGATCTTGGTGGAGGTCGAACCGGGGTTGATGATCAGCAGCTTGTAAATCTTATCCATTTCTGTATACAGGATCGGGAATCTCCTGACGGGGTTCTCCGAATCTGCTCCTTTTCGTCGTTGAATCTGCCTGCCGCACGCGCGTTACAGGCGACTATTCTGATTCTTCACAACTGTCCGATCTCCTGCCTGGTTTTTCGTCTTTTTCCGGTATTCTTTCATGCAGGGCCGTGTAGGCGCTTTCGGCATGCCTGGCGAGGTAAGCCCGCTTTTTCCGTTCGTCCTCCGCCTCCAGGGAAGTGGAATCGTGGATGCCGCTCAGGAATTCGAGATGGTGGCGGAACTCGTGGCGCAGGACGCCCCGCAGGATCCTTCGGGCTTCGGCTTCGTCCGCCAGTGGGTATGCGCGGTCAAAGGAGCCTTTGTACATGACGATCTGCCGGACGCCGGAAAAGACCTTGTACAGCCCCATGGTATACAGGTCGTTTCCGTGCGCGTAATCCGGGACCGGATGAGCTTCCGACACGATCACGCCGCCGGTCAGGTCGCGGAAAAAGGCTTCGGGCAGCTCGTCCAGAAGCTCTGATACGATTCTTTTGTAGTCTTCGGTGCTGATCATAAATCGTCCTTATTTATGGCTGCAGGAAGAAACGGCACTCGTCGTCGTTGCACTGCTTCGCCGCCTGGCTTCGGATGTCGCAATGGAAGACGTGGCTGAGCGGCGCTTCATCGGTTCCGTAGGTTCTGTCCACAAAGGGCACGCCGCAGGCGGCCAGACGGTTCGTTAGGGCCTTTTGCGCGGGCGGCCCGGCCAGATTGTCGTGACTGGCGGTCATGACGAAGGCGCGGGGAAATTTTTCGTTGATATAGGGCAGCGGATTGACCAGGTCCAGCTCTTCCGCGCTGCCGTGGTGGGGGAGCAGGGCTTTCATCAGGCTGCGTGTCATGGCATTGGCACCCCTGCCCAGGCTGATCTGGTAAACTCCGCAGTTCAGCCCTACAGCGTCAGGCACGAAGGGCTTGCCGTCCGGCCGCAGGAGCGGCCGTATGCCGAATTTGGCCGCATAACCGGGATCGGTGCAGATGGCGGAATAGATGGTGAGCATGTGCGCACCGGCCGAATCGCCCACGGCGAAAATCCGGGTGAGGTCGAACCATTCGCTGTTTTTCAGTACCCAGGAAAACACCAGATGGGTATCCTCGATGCCCGCCGGGAATTTGAATTCCGGAGCCACCCGATAGGTGAAGTTTACCACGGCGAAACCCCGCCGGGCCAGGTCCATACAGTAATACTGATACCGTTCCTTGTCACCGTACGTCCAGCCGCCGCCGTGGATGCTGACGATCACCGGCAGTCTGGCCGCTGTCCCCCTGGGGCGGTAAACGTCCAGCGACTGCCATTTGGGTTCCGATCCGTAGCAGATATCGTCCCGGCGCTCGATGTCAGGCGGCGTGGTCAGGCCTGCGTCGCGCCTGTCGTCGCTTTTCTTGAATGCTCTCCGCAAATACCAGGTGGTCAGGGACATGGCGTTTCCTCCTCGTGTTTTACTTATTGTTTTCTGTGTCCTGTCATGTTTTCCTGCTGAAACCCGTAAAAACAGGATTGGTACGGCAGGCCGAGACGGTTGAAAGCCGGGATAATGCCGCTTGATTTTTCGGGCGGATTTGCTACAATAATCGATGATGCCGGTTGCTCTTGAACGGGCGGATAAGGAGAAAACCACATGACAACCGAACTCAGCGTCTCTTTTTCCTGTAAGAACGGGGTGCTCCAGCGCGTGTACGATACCGCTGCGGAAAAGTGCAGGGGCAACCTGAAGCGCTTCGGCAGCGATCTCGTACTGGTGGAGGGCGGCGGTTACGAAAAGATCTGGCTTGAAACCCAGCCGATGGGTGGGGAAATGTACGCGCTGCACAATCTGAAAGCGGCGAAAAACAATATCGAGCTGTTCATGCAATATCAACGGGCCGACGGTCGCCTGCCAGGTTCCATCCAGTGCAATGACGGGAAAATCGAAGCCCAGTTCAATAAATACCAGGGTTTCTGCTTTCCTTTCCCGGCGCTGAACCTGTATTATCTGCTGGGGGAGGACAGGGACTACCTGCTCGAATTGCAGGACAGCCTGCGCCGTTTTGACGAGTGCCTGTGGCGCACCCGCGACAGCAACGGGGACGGCCTGCTGGAATCGTACTGTGTGTACGATACGGGGGAGGACCAGGCCCTTCGGTACGGGGACGCGCCTTGCTGGTGGACTGAGGACGAGCCGCCGCGGGGGTACAGCGTCGTCCCTATGGCCAGCATGGATGTCACGAGCTGGAGTTACGCGGCCCGGGATACGCTGGCGCGGATCAGCCGCATCCTGGACGACGGGCAGGCTGAAGCGTGGGCGGAAAAGGCCGCCCGGACAGCCCGGGCCTTGCGGGAAGGGCTGTGGGATGAAAAGCGCGGCGCCTGCTATGACCGCGACAGGAACGGAAAGACTATCGACATCCTGTGTCATAACACGCTGCGGTGCATGTACTGGGGATCGATTTCCCGGGGGATGGCGGATCGGTTCGTGAAGGAACACCTGCTGAACCCCCGCGAATTCTGGACGCCGTTCCCCTTGCCGAGCGTAGCGGTCTGCGATCCTATGTTCCGCAACGCGCCGGAAAACAACTGGAGCGGGCAGCCGGAGGGGCTGACCTACCAGCGGGCGATCCTGGCGCTGGAAAACTACGGATATCATACCATTGTGACCGAGCTCGGGAAAAAGCTGATCCACAGCATTGCGGAAAACGGCTTCCGGTTCACCCAGCAGTTCGATCCGTTTACGGGCAAGCCGTCGCTGGTGCACGCCGTGACCCATCAGCCTGTGCAGGAAGACAGTGGTGAGCCAATACAGGATGCTTACGGCCCGACGCTGCTTTCCGCGCTCGAATACATCGCCCACCGGTTCGGCATCCATCCCCATCTGGGCCAGGTCTGGTTCAGCCTGGGCAGTGGAGAAGAATACGCCTATGACGCCGCTTTTTACGGGCACCGGTATTCCATCCGCAGTAACGGCAGAACGGCGGAAATCATGGTGGACGGCAAAGCGCGGGTCACCTGTCCCTGCGGCCGGCGGATCATCGCCGACAGCCGGGGAGAGATCCTGGACACCTTCCGCATAGAAGCTGCTGCGTGCGATGCTGTGCATTGATGAGCTGCGGGAGAACGAGGTGATTGATTTCGTGGACCCGGTGAACGACGAAAAGAAGAAGCTGCGCGAGGTGATGCTGGCAAGGCAGAAATCGCTGTCCGCTGACTATGTAAAAGCGGCCGGGGACAGTATCCAGGCACAGGTGCTTTCCTCGGCCATCTACCGAAACGCGGGGAGTATTTTCACTTATATCAGCCTGCCTCGGGAACCTTCAACGGACCGCATCATCCGTCAGGCGTTTGCGGACGGGAAACAGGTTTATGTCCCGAAGTGCGTGAACGGCCGGATGCTTGCGGTGCGCATCGGTGATCTGCGGCGTCTGCGTTCCGGTACGTATGGGATCCCGGAACCGGTCGACTGTACGGAGACAAGAACGGCGGACGAACTCGACCTGATCATCGTTCCCTGCGTCGCGGCATCGCCCGAAGGGCGCAGACTGGGCCATGGAGCAGGGTATTACGACCGTTTTCTTGGCGGAACGGCAGGAAAAACGGTCTGCCTCTGCTTCCGACAGATGCTTTGCGGCGGCATCCCTATGGCAGACTGCGATGTTTACATGGCGCACGTTATTTCGGAACAGGCGTAAAGATTTTGAAAAAACGGTATTCTCTGCTCAGAATATGTTATAATTCTGTCGGGGCTGGCTGACTGTCAGTCCGGAAATATACAAAGAGGGTGAATGCGCATGACACATACAGATGCTAAACTTACCATCGATCCGGAAATCGTATCGAAGCTCCATTCGGGAGAATCAGGATTTTGTTTTGCCGCCCACAGCGACGGCTCGGATAACCGCATCGACAGCGATGCCATTATGGACGCCGCCACGGTTGGAGCTACCATCGGCATCATGACCGCGGTGTTCCAGGGACTCAAAAAAGCCTTCCGGAATAGAGGGAAAACGCAGGATGATCTACAGGCGGAAAAGGAAGCGGCAAAGATCAACAAGACCTGCGGCTCCCTGGATCTGCTGCTCGGGGATTATCTTGAGGCAGCACAGAAAGGCATCGTCGAGGAAGACGATCTGGACCTCCTGATCGATACTCTCCGGGATACTGAAAGCTGTTATCAGTCCGGTAAGCTGAAGGTTTCGGGGGAGAAAGAACTGGCTGTCATCAGCCAAAGCATAGCAGATTTTACGGCTGCCATGACCGGATGCGAAGCGGCGGAAACATCGGCGGTGGATCCGTTCCGCCGCATCCTGGAGCAGCTGGTCCGGCAAAAGGAATGGATCAGCAAAAAGAACCCGGTGTAAACGGGCATCAGGCAAAACGTTGTCTGTATATATTCAAAGGGCTGCGCAACAGCCCTTTTTTCATTGCATGGAAGAGTTCTCCTGCTGCAGACAGTGGCCCCTTAGCCAATTGGCGACGCCGTCTTGATCATTCGATAAAGTGACTTCGTCAGAGATGCAAAGGACTTGGGGCACGGCATTTGCGACAGCAATCCCTTTCCCGCACATCCTAAGCATGTCGATGTCATTGCTGTCATCCCCGAAAGCCACGATATCTTCGAGTATTATTCCACTGTGCTTAGATAAAGCCTTGATCGCGGCAATCTTTCCTGATTCTCTGGGCAGAAATGCGTACCATCTCTCGCCGCGGTAGCATTGCATCTTACAGGCTGTCCTGTCAGCAATCTCATGTGCGATCGCTTCGTCAGGGAGTTCTGCGACAATCTTGTTCGCATTCACTTTTAGCTCAGCGCAGTAATCGTTGTATACGGCTTTGCGGAGCTTTTCCGATTCGGAGATCCGGCGGCTGTTCCAGTAAACCGTTTTCCCGGCGGCAACGGTGATTTCCGCCCTGGGCGTCAGATCCAGAATGCTCCTGACGATCCGGTTTGTTTCATCCTCTGAGAACTCGCATGAATAAATACACCGACCAGCTGCATGGATCAGTGTCCCGTCTGTGGTGATTTCGTAATCCGGCTTCAGCAATGCTATATATCGCTCTGCGCCGATCCAGTACCTCGCAGTCGCTATGGCGAATTTGATTCTCTGTTTCCGGCATGCTGCAAGTACATCCAGCGTCGTGTCAGAGATACTGCCGTCTTCCCTGAGCAAAGTGTGATCCAGATCTGTCAAAATCATTTGTATCATGGTTTGTGCCCAGTCTCCTTTGCCAAGCGGGTTCCGATTCGAATTGTGGCTGAAAACCTCAAAACCGGAAATTGTCAATGCTTCGCATTCACAGCATTGTATCCGTTTTCGAATGCTTTATCTGCATCAAAAGCCGCAATGTCGGAGGCGGACAGGTCGCCTTTCCCGTCATAACGATAGAATCGCCCGCTGTCAGCGATGAATTCCAGGATGCAGTAGTCTTTGTCTTCGATGCCTTTCGGATAGTACTTTTCATCTCCTTCGTTCCAAAGGAGTTCTTTATATTTTCTTTCAAAGTGCACAATGACGTTTCCGAACAGGCAAAGCCCTTCAAAAGCCGAATCGTCAGAAAAATACAGGCATGCTTTTCCATTTCTCAGCAGGCTCCGTACATGGCAAGAACCCGTATTTGTCGAGATCAGGTGCCTGCCCAGGCCCTTGTGCCATACGCAGAATACCCTGCGGATATTCTGACGACCCATTTCATCGGTATACCCGATGGTTGCAAACAATGACCGGTTGACAAGATCCATCATTTCGTCTTTTGTCATGGCGTTTCCTCTCTGATCCCTGTTTTTCTCTCTTGCAGGTTCGTATAATTCCCACGCAAACCCGCGCGTTCAGGTTAACGACCGCTGTGCCAAAACCACGGTATAATGATCTGTGTTATAAGTGGCTCCCGTCTCAATGAAGCGATTCTTTTTCCAGAAATGCTCGGCTTGCGGATTTCCCCTGACCCATCCCAGACGGACAGCTGAGAATCCAAGGTTCTTTAGATAGGAGCACAGCCCGTCAATGATTCCGCTTCCGACGCCCGCATTCTGTACGGAAACATCCGTCATGAAAAAGCCGATAAAAGCCATAGCCGGATCGGGATAACCGAGGATCAAATCCATCACGGCAATCAGCTTTTCACCGTCATAGTAGCCCAGGTAATGCTTATCCGAAAAATCCTTGTTCGGAGGCAGCGCTATCATATCGCTTGCAATGCTCTCTGCTGTCACAAACGGCGGGCAGTACTGATAGTACAAAGAATTTTTACAGCACAGTGCGTATACTTCCGGAATACTGTCCTCTGTCAGATGCTTCACCTTGCAGCGGTCGGACAATAATGAGATATCCATTCGGTTCCCTCACAAGTTCCTGGTTAAAGGCTCTGCTCTTCACATTCTTCATAGCCGCCAGGCTGCGGAATATGGCGACGATGTTTTGTGCGGTACTGCTGCAGCCTTTCAGCACGATGGAAGAGGCGCCGTAGAAAACCGGCTCAAGGTCTGGACAGCCATGATTTCACTGTGCTTTTTCCTTGTGCCGCTGATGGAGTCGGAGATCATCGCACAGAGGCTGAAGACATTGCTGGGAATGATTGCTATTTTTGTCATAGTCTTAAACTTTCGCTTCTGAATCCCGTTGCCTTATACAGCTGCCTCACAGAGCCTCAACAATAACAAATTTATTCTATCACAAACCCTGTCATTTGACCAGACAAAAACAGCCCGGCGGTTTTCGCAGCCGCCGGGCTGTGGTCATTGATCCGATGATTAATCCTTATCGCTCCGGACTTCTTTCGTATTGTTTGTGTGAATCTTCCCCTAAATGATGATATCTGTCAGAAGTCCGGCGGCCAGCGCGAACAGAATGACAAAGGCCAGATAAACCAGGAACCGTTTCCAGCCCAGAACGATCTTCATGGCGCCCAGGTTGGTGATTTTGGTTGCAGGCCCGGTGATCATGAAAGCGGCGGCGCTGCCCATGCTCATGCCATCCGCGAGCCACTGCTGCAAAAGCGGGATGGTGCCGCCTCCGCACATATACACCGGCACTCCGATGGTCGCGGCCATCAGGACGCCGAAGCCGCTGTTCTTGCCGAACAGCCCGCTGACGAACCCCTCCGGTACGTGGATCTGATACAAAGCGGTGAGCAGGATGCCCAGGGCGAACATGGGGCCGGTGGCTTTGATATTGCGCCAAATATTCTTCAGGAAGCGCATAAGAAGGTTCGGGTCTGTATCGCGGCTCCTGCCTTCATGGAAGCCGGTGAAGTCAAAGAAGGATTTGTCTTTTCCGGAGTAAAACAGGCGGATGAGCCAGCCGGCCGCGCAACCGCACAGAAAGCAGCTGACAAAGCGAATGATCACCGCCGTCTGTCCCAAAGCCCCGCTATAGAAGAGCAGCTGCGGATTCAGCAGGATGCTGCTCATCATGAAAGCCGCCAGGTAATCATCCTTCACACCCTGCTCAGAGAACGAAGCCGCAATGGGAATGGTGCCGTACATGCACAAAGGCGATGCGATTCCCAGCAGGCTCGCCGGTATCACACCCAGCCAGCCCATCCTGCGCCGGCCGATCTTCGCAAAGGCGCCGTGAATATACTTCTTCCCGAATACCGATACAGCGCTGCCCAGTACGATGCCCAAAGCCCAGTACGGTGCGATCTGCCGGATCTGAATATCCAGGTAGTACCATAGATAAACAGCTTCCCGTTCGATCCAGGCCCACATCATTATTTGTTTACCACGACCAGCTGATAGGCCCTGCTGCCAAGCCCGATCTGTTCACCGGCTTCGAGTGTGTGCAGGCCGTTGCGGCTCTCAATACGCTTTACCAGGCTGCCGCTGTCCGGCATGGCGTACACCAGGTCGATCGCAGCCTGGTCGATGGCCAGCGGATCGAGAGAAGCGAGGATTCCGATGTCATGCATGTCCGGCTCGGCAGGATTCCCGTCGCAGTCGCAGTCCACGGACAGGCGGTTCATTACGCTGATATAGACGATGTTATCGCCCATGGCGTCGTTGATGCCCTTGGCGGCGTCGGCCATGGCTTCCAGGAAGGGATTCTGCTCGCCCCAGATGCCGCCGCTGGTTTTGGTGCCGCCGGAATGGATCCACACTTTGCCCATGGAGGAGCTAAAACCGATGGAGATGTTTTTGATCGCGCCGCCGAAGCCGGCCATGGCGTGGCCCTTGAAGTGGGTCAGTACCAGGAAGGAATCATAATTCGCGAAGTGGCTGCCGACATAATCCACCTGGATGCGCCTGCCGCCTTCGATGGGAAGCTCCATGCTGCCTTCTTCGTCCAGGATGTCCAGTTCCGCTACGTCAGTAAGACCGTTGTCTTTGGCCTGCTGCCGGTGCATGGCGGTGGAAGCGCGGCTGCCGCCGTAAGCGGTGTTGCATTCCACGATGGTGCCGTTGACTTCATGCACCAAATCGGCAATCAGTACCGGCCGCAGGTAATTGCTGCGTTCGCTTTCACCGGTGGACATCTTCACGCCCACTTTCCCAGGCAGGTCGATGCCCAGCACGTCGTACATCATGACCAGGCTTTCCGGAGATATGTCGGAGATGTAATAGACGACGGAGGCATCTGAACTGTCGGTGCAGTAGGGCAGTTGAGCGGTATCCAGCGTTACGCCGCTGTTGGTCGTCAGCGTGTCCGCCGTCGCGGAACAGGCGCTGAGGAGAAGCAAAGCGAGAAGTATGGAGATCGTTTGCTTCATGGGAGATTTCCTCCTTTTCTGAAACTGTTCAATGGATGCTTTTCTTTGCCCGGCTTACCAGGTAGCCTTGGCGCTGAAGTCTTTCATGGCCTCAGAGATCCTGATCTGCTGCGGGCAGACCTTTTCACAGCTCCGGCAGCCGATGCAGGCGGAAGGTTTTTTGTCCTCCGGCAGGGACATGAGCGCCATCGGCGCGATGAATCCGCCGCCGGTGAAAATATGTTCGTTGTACAGCTCCAGAAGCCAGGGAATGTTCAGGCCCTTCGGGCAGTGGGTGGTGCAATAGCGGCAGGCCGTGCAGGGGAGAGCCGTGCGTCGGGTCATATCGGCTGCCAGGGACAGCAGAACCTCCATTTCGTCTTTGTTCAACGGACGGTCCGTTTCAAAGGTGTGCAGGTTGTCTGCCATCTGCTGTTCATCCGACATGCCGGAGAGAATGACTTTGACCTCGGGGATGCTCTGGAGGAACCGGAAAGACCAGGCGGGGACGCTCTCTTCCGGCCGCAGGGCGCGGAGCTTTGCCGTGTCCTCTTCGGGCAGCTTCGCCAGCTTGCCACCGCGGAGGGGTTCCATGACCCATACGGGGATGTTCCATTCTTTGAGCAGCGCGACCTTCGCCTTAGCGTCCTGGAAATCCCAGTCCAGCCAGTTCAGCTGCAGCTGGCAGAACTCCATGTCCTGGCCGTAGGCTTCCAGGAAACGCCGGATTACGTCCACGCTGCCGTGGGCGGAGAAGCCCAGGTGGCGGATGCGGCCGTTGCGCTTCTGGGCCATCAGGTAACTGTAAGTATGGTATTTCTCATCGTTCAGGTAGGCGTCGATATTCATTTCGCACACGTTGTGGAACAGGTAGAAATCGAAGTATTCCACCCGGCATTTGCGGAGCTGCTCTTCAAAGATCGCTTCCGCCTTGCCCATGTTGTGCAGGTCGTAACCTGGAAATTTCGTGGCCAGGAAGAATTTGTCGCGGGGATAGCGGGCCAGGGCTTTGCCCATCACGATCTCCGACTGCCCGTCATGATAGCCCCAGGCAGTGTCGTAATAATTTACACCCCCGGCCATGGCCTGGTCGACCATGCGGAAGGCTTTGGTTTCATCGATCCGGCTGTCATCGCCACCGATCACGGGCAAGCGCATCGCGCCCAGGCCCAGGTTGGAAAGCTGAATGTCCTGAAATGCACGGTAGATCATCAATAAGTTCTCCTTTCGACGGCCGGTTCAGTCAATTGACAGGGTGATCGTCACGTCGCCGTTGCCCAGCAGCGATCTCATCTGATCCGGTGTCTGGTCGGTGATGTGCCCGAGCCTGGTATAAGCCCAGGAATTGCTGCCATAGAATACGACCAGCTGATCGCCGGAATACAGCACGACATCGCCGGATGAGGTATTGGTCTGCACGTCATGGCTGGGCAGGCGCTGGCCGATGGAACCCACCTGCTCAAAGCCGCCGTACATGGACATCCGGATCGTCAGCCCGTCAGCCGCCAGATTCGTCAGGGCTTTGACCGAGTCGTTGTCTTCCCAGGCAACGGAAACGGGTGTGTCATTGATCGTCATTTTCATAGCTGCTTCCTCCTTGAGGCCCAGGGACAGTACCCAGGACCGGATATCGTCTGCGGTGCTGCTGTTGTCAATGCGCTTTGCGTCCAGCCAGACAGCGGTATTGTCTGTCAGCGCCTGCAGGTTTCGTGCGCTGGAACCCGCGCCGCTGGAGGCGGAAGTGCAGAAGGGCACGATGGTTTTCCCAGAAACGTCGATGCCTTCCAACAAAGTGTACAGGATCTTCGGAGCCTGCCCGTGCCAGATGGGATAGCCCAGGAAGACCACGCTGTATTTCTCCAGCGAATCAGGCCATGTCAAAACGCCGGGGCGGGCAGTACTGTCGCTCTGTTCCTGATCCGCGCGGCAATTGGTATAGTATTTGAGGTCGTCCTCGGCATAGGGGATTTCCGGCAGGATCTCAAACACATCCGCACTGAGAGCGTCGGCGATGGTGTATGAGACCGCTTTGACTGTATCGTCCGTGGAGAAATAGACGACCAGCGCTGAGGCGTCCGGGTTTTCCCTGAGTTCAGGAAGTGAAGAGATGTTTACGGTAGCGGATGAAACTGCGTCCGCCGCGAATGCGGGAAGCGCGGCTGTCATCAAAAGCAGGGCCGTCAGGAGAGCAGTCAGTTTCTTCATCGTGTCAAATCTCCGTTTTTACCAGTTTTCATAGCGTTTGTGCCGGTCAAGCTGTCTCAATTGTTCCATTTCCGATATTGACAGCTCAAAGTCAAAAACATCATAGTTTTCAGCGATGTGTTCCGGGTTGGAAGATCCGGGAATGGCGATATACCCGGCCTGCAGCTGCCAGCGCAGGATCACCTGCGCCGGTGTTTTGTGATGGTGCCGGGCGATGCCGACAACAGTCTCATTGCCGAAATGCTCACCCGTATGCCCCCGTCCGCCGAAGGGATACCAGCTTTCAATCACGATGCCATACTGGCAGACATACTCCTGAAGAGCCGTGTTCTGATAATACAGGTGGTTTTCGTTCTGAATGACAGCGGGAACGATTTCCGCATAGGAGAGCACTTCCTCAACGGCTTCCCGCGTATAATAATTGGAGATGCCGATGGAACGGACTTTGCCGTCCCGGACTGCCTGTTCCAAAGCCCGGTATACCGCTTCATCGTTCCAGCCCGGCTGGTGGATCAGCATCAGGTCAACATAGTCCACGTTCAGGTCGCGCAGGGAGTCGTCGATCCCTCTGGATGCGCGGTCATAATCGGAAGGCATGATCTTGCTGGTGATGAACACCTCTGCGCGGGTCACGATACCATCGTCAATCGCTCGCCGCAGTCCGCGTCCCACGCCGACTTCACAGCCGTAGTACCGGGCCGTGTCGATGAGCCTCATTCCGCATTTCAGCGCGGCGTAAGTGGATGCTTCGGCCGAATCGTTGTCCAGCGTCCATGTGCCCAGACCGATGACCGGCATTTCATAACCGCTGTTCAGCAGCACACTTTTTACTGGTTCCTCTTCTGAAAACGCAGAAGAAGGGCAGAAGAGAATCAGCATGATCATCAGCACACTGAGACCAAGCGGCATGCCCTGCTTCATGATACAATTCCTCCTGTTAGACAGGCTGTCAGACTGAGATACGTTTATCGTTCCGGTTTCTTGTGCCCTTCTGAAAAACATTGCAATTTCCGGCGCACGATGCTACAATACAAATTGTACAACATGAACCTGACTTCAGGTCAAGCACTTTTTTCGACTTTGAGGTGATTTTATGTACTCCATCGGCCAGGTTTCCGAAATGTTCCACCTGCCTATCTCAACGATCCGCTATTATGACCGGGAAGGGCTCTTCCCCGGGATCGGGCGGCAGTCCGGGAAACGCGTATTCAGTGAACGCGAAATCGAAGCGCTTCGGGTCATCGAATGTCTGAAGGTGTCCGGCCTCGAAATCAAGGACATCAAGCAGTTTATGGAATGGACGCAGGAAGGCGCTGCCACTTACGCACAGCGAAAGCAGCTGTTCGAGGTGCGCAAAAAGGCGGTGGAAGCGGAAATGCTGGAATTGCAGAAGACGCTGGACATGCTCCGGTACAAGTGCTGGTACTATGAAACCGCCATTGCCGACGGAAACGAAGACCGGATCAACGCGATGCTGCCGGATCGTTTGCCTGAAAAGATTCAAAAGCTATACGACAACGTACACAAATGACAAAGCCCGCAATCCGGCGCTTGCAATGCCACTGGATTGCGGACTTTGTTTTGAAATTCAGCGTTGGGCTTCCATTCGGCGGAAAGCCAGGATTTCGTTCAGGCTCAGCCCGGCCAGGCAGGCGATCATTACCCCGTAGCACAGGAGATGGGGGAGCGGGATTTTGCCGTTTAGCGCAAACTCCAGCACGACGAAGACCGCAGCTGCCAGGAAGCAGTATATGAATGGCATCCAGCGGAAGCGGACGCCCGGGGTTTTTATGCAGTACACCAGCATCACTCCGGCGACGCCCAGCATGCAGAGCAGCTGCTCCACTTTGACGAACAGCCATGTGAAACTGTCCGAGCGCAGGCTTTCGCACAGGATCTGGATCAGGCACAGATAGAACAGCGAGCGGATAAAACGCTGTTTTCTGAAGCAGGTGACGCACAGCAGAAATACGCCCAGGGTAAGCAGCCCTTCCAGCATGAACACGGCATACAGCCACTCGCCATATTCGTTGGATACTGCCAAGGGAAAGAAGCAGTGCTCCGGATGCTCCCAATACAGCATATCCCGGATGCCCACGCCGTCCAGCATGACCTCGCCGAAACGCGCCAGGGCCGCCAGCAATAGGCCGGCCGGGGCATAGGCATTCAGCAGTTCCAGCGGCTTTTGACGGGTGAGGCAGGCGCTGAGGACGACGCCCAAGCAAAACCCCGCTACACCGCCGTAGTAGCTGAAAGTCCCCATGGTGACGTCCACCAGGGATTTGAGCCAGCCGTGCATCAGCATGAAGTCGATCATGGCCAGATAATAGAGCAGTTTTGCAAAAACGGCCGCCAGAACCGTGCCGAACACGCCGATCAGCAGGCATTGGGTCAGCAGATCCTTTTTGCCCCGGTTCATGAGGGCGAACAGGCCGAGAGAGATCACCACAGAACACAGAAACCAAAGTACATATTGCAGGTTCATCGCGTTTTCCTATTCCTCAATCAGGCTGATAAGCGCTGGCAAAATAGACAATATCCACCAGTTTACGAATATCCTCGGGCTTCACGCTGGTATTGTTGATGCGGCGTCCCAGGAAAAGCAGCTGGGTGGAAATGCCGCCGTCCAGGTTATATGCCTGCTGCACGCCCGGCTCCAAATACAGGATCATGTCGGCCATCTCCGACAGCTTGAGGCCCCGGTGGGCGCAGGCTACGACCATATACTCCAGCGGGCCGATCTGGCACAGCACGCAGCGCTCGTGATATTCTTCTGGGTCGCAATGGGTGGGGGCCGAACTGAAATCAGTGGTTTTCTTTCCGTCTTTGATCAGCGCCGGACCAAAGCACAGGGCGTTGACCACCTTTTTGCCGTCGATCTGGGTTTTGTCCATGGTTTCGGGGTGTTCCTCGGCGAGGATAATATGGAAATCTCCGTCCTCGTCAATCAGCAGCAGGTCCTGGTTCGGAGCCATGGATTCCTTGTACACGACACCCTGGCGCAGGACGAAACGTTTGGCGTCTCCGCAGTAATAATCGCCGCCGAAAGCGACCACGGCGTTGACGCGGTTGGCCATGACCTCGATGTTGCCTACGCGGCCGATTTTGTCGAATCCCTGCATGGACATGGTGCGCAGCTGGGATGGATCGGCGATTTTCACCCTCAGCGCGTACAGCCGGGTCTCTTTTCCGTCAGGCAGGATCGGGCGCTCGCTTCGCCGGGTCACATGAATGGACGGATCCTGGTATTCGGGAAGGCCGATTTCATAAGTCCGCTGGGGCTTGGTGCCGCCGGAAAAATCCATGGGCAGCTTCAGGATTTCAGCACTGGCACTGCCTGAACCCGCAAGCAGCAGCAGAACCATCAGAAGGGCAGGAATCCGGTTGTGCGTCATTGAGGAAATGCCTCCTATCGCAGAATACGGGCAAAGCCCGGAACAATGCAGAAAAGCGCGGCCAGCCTGCGTCCTGCCCGGAAGCAGGAAATGACAGACGGGACAATTTTCAAGACAGTATACTATAATTGGCTTGTTTATTCAAGCAGTATGTTAATGGTTGCCGGATACCCCTGGATCATGATGCGCTGCGGTAAAAGAACAAAATGAAATGCCGACGGCAAATTTCCGGTGGAACTAATCGAAAATCTGTGATATGCTTGCAAGGGCATTTGCCCGGCAGTCATTTGATTTGATGCAATGGGGAGGGATCAGCTTGACGAACCAGGAATTAAAAGAGATCTATTTCGGAGCTTATTCTTTTCGGGAAACGGAAGACGGGTATTTGCAGGCTTTTCAGTATACGGAAGCGCAGATGGAGTATTTCAGGTCGGCGTTTGATTTCTGGTATGACCGCTGCATAGCCTCGACTGCAAAGACGCTGGAACTGACGACTGACGCGCAGTCCATTTCCTTCGAATACCGGTTCCTGTGGGAAGGGTCGCAGGACTCCTTTGAACTGGCAGTCGACGGTCAGATCTGCGATATCCGCTATGTGAAGGACCTCCCCAAAGAAGGCAAACTGATCTGGAAACTCCCCGAAGGGAAGAAAGACGCGGTCATCTATCTTCCGTCAGATGCTACGGTCCTGATCCGCTGCTGCGAGATCGACGGGTCTTGGACACCCGCGCACAAAAATGAAAAAGTGCTCTGGCTCGGGGATTCGATCACCCAGGGCTTCGGCCCGCTTCGCTCCGGCCAGACCTACGTCAGCGTCGCCAACCGGCTGCTGAATTACGATATCATCAATCAGGGAATCGGCGGATATGTCTATGACAAGAAATCCCTGATGAAGATGGAAGGCTACACGCCGGATAAGATCATCGTGGCCTTGGGCACAAACCAGTTCGGGTGTGAAACGATGAAGGACGTGGAAGAATACTATGAAACCCTGATTGGGATATATGGCGATCAGATCCCGATCCTGTGCATCACCCCTCTCTGGCGCGGAGATGTGCCGGACGGGCTGCCCACGCTGACCCGCTTCTGCAGCAGTGTGAAGTCGATTGCCGGGCAGTATCCGAATGTTACGGTTGCCGACGGCTTCAAGCTGGTGCCGCACCTTCCCGAGTATTTCCTGGACAATCTGCATCCAAACGGACTCGGCGCGGAAGTCTATGGCAGGAACCTGGTGGAAACGATCCGAAAACTGGGGTTCTGATCCGCTGTGCGCACTCAGCACTATCGAACTCATAATTGACCGAGGGGAAGACGATGAACAAGCCCGATCAATCCAGCCTGGGGAACCAGGATCAGAAAGAGAAGAACAGAAAGCTGTCCGAAGCGGAAAAGAAACGCCATGAAAGATTTGAAGCGAATTCCGACGCCCTGATCCGGCAGGGCTACCGGCGGGTCGATCTGACGGTCAGCATCAGGAAAGCCAATGCTTTTGCGGTCGGCCTGCTGATTCCTCTGCTGATCATCGGTATAGCGGCCTTGCATTTTAAACGCGGGGGAACGGGCACCGACTATGACCCGTTGGATATACTCTGGTTTTTCGTGGCTTACGCACTTCTGATCCCTGTGCATGAACTGATCCACGGTGCGAGCTGGGCGATATTTGCCGAGCATCATTTCAAAGATATAGAATTCGGCTTTATGAAGCAGTACTTGACGCCTTACTGTACCTGCAGCGTGCCGCTGGAAAAGGGCCCTTACATTTTCGGCGCGCTGATGCCGCTGATCATTCTGGGCATTATCCCGATGATCATCGGCATTGCGACCGGTTCCTTATTGATTCTGTCGATCGGTATCCTCATGACAGATGCCGCCGCCGGAGACATTCTGATCGTCTGGAAGCTCCTGTGGTATAAAAGCGTGGCAAACCATACCGTGTTCATGGATCATCCGACTCAGGCCGGCGGCGTCATCTTCGAGAAATAATCGCCCGACCTGTATAATACAGCGCCGCATCGGATCATGCGGCGCTGTGTCATTATTAGTCTGTAAAGCGGTTTCTGTCAGCAGCCTTTCCTTCCGCTTTTGTGGTCCTCAATGGAGCAGGCTGCGGGAGAACCGTATTCGATCAATCCCGCGTCTGCCGGATCGATGGAAACCCGGCCGTCTTCAAACACAAAAGCCGGAACGCCTACGTCCCCGATTTCCTTGCAATGTTCAAAGATCGGATTCGTGTCCCGAAGCCGCACAAAAGCGCTCAGATTCCGGATGTTCTCGCCAATGTTGATGTACTTGAATTCGCCTTCCCGTCCCTTGATCTGCTCGTGGACGTAATCGCAATAAGGGCAGGTGGGCATTCCGTAGATTTTGATCATTTCGCATCCTCCATTCGTTCACGGTTCGTTTGAAAAAACGCAGCCGCCTTTGTCCGGGCCTGTCGCGCCGCGGGTGTAGCGGGCACGGAATTCCATGTTGATTTCGCGCAGTTCCTTATGTCCGTCAATGTATGCCTGGTACATTTCCGTGAGGCCGGGGCTGCAGCCGTCGCACAGGCCGTCGATATTGCCGATGGACTCCGCCACGATCTGCTCCCGCTCTTCCCGGGTCGTATCGGCGATCAGAATGCTTTTCATGGGTTTCCCTCCATACGATCGGCTGTGAATACAATGTCCTGAACTATAATAACACAAAACGATACGGTTTGGAAGATCGGAAACGCTGCAATCCAAACAGATATTGCGGTTCCGCATCGTATTCCGCATTCGCATGGGTTGACGCCCCTGTGTCTTTATACTAAAATGAAAACGACGCTATTCTGATGAAACTGCCTTAACGGACTGAGAGTATCAATCGCGAAGTCATTGGCATCGTTTTTGCAATGGCGTCTCCGTTGAGTTATCTGTATTGTCAAGGTGAGGTCCTTTGAGATGAATGTTTATGTGCCGGAATATTATTCCCGGTTCCGATGCATCGCTTCGAAATGCCGGAATACCTGCTGCGCGGGATGGGAAATCGATATTGATCCCGAAAGCCTTTCCCGCTATCAGCGGATGATGGGCGAATTCGGATCCCGTGTGAAGCGGAGCATCAGCTTGGACGGAACGCCTCATTTCATTCTTTCGGATCATGAGCGCTGTCCGCTGCTCAATCAAAACAATCTGTGCGATCTGATCCTGAACGAGGGTGAAGACGCCCTCTGCCAGATCTGCCGCGATCATCCGCGATTCCGCAATTACTTCTCCTCACGGGTGGAAATGGGGCTCGGTCTGGTATGCGGGGAAGCCGCCCGGTTGATCCTGTCCTGGCCAACGCCGCTCAGACTGATTCGTTTGGAGGGCGACGATGTCGAGGAACCGACCGACGACGAACGCTGTCTTTTCGATTTGCGGAACGAGTGGCTTTCGTCGCTGCCGGAAGATGGCCCACCGACCCGCCTCATGGAGACTTTGATCTATCGCCATCTTGCCGACGCGCTCTATGACGGCCGCCTGGAGGAGCGGATCTCTTTTATCAGGCGGGCTTTCGCTTCCATCACGGACGGCTGGCAAGACGGACGCCTCGACAGCCTCGTCGAACGGGCGCGGACCTTTTCAGACACAGTCGAGTATGACGATGAAGTGCTCGAACGGTGGATCGCACAAGGGCAAGATGAATGATGCGGGGAACGGATCTGGATTCTGGTGATACAATTCAACTGTGGGAGGGATAACGGTGGAACGTTTTCAGTTCGGCATTTGTGAATGGTGTCTTCCTCCTGTCGGGCCGTCCGTATGCCGCCTAGCCGCCGAATATGGGCTGGACGGCGTTGCTCTGGATTTCGGGAGCCTGCATGAAGGACTCCTGCTGGCGGATCCGCGGATCCGGAGATGGTACGCTGAGGAAAGCCGGAAAACAGGCGTGTCGTTCTGTGCCCTGGCGATGAACGTATTGTCTTCCTTTGACATGATTCACAAAGGATTCCTGGAAACAGAAGCCGCGATCAGGCAGATTTGTGATGAGGCGGTCATCGCAGCCGAGAAACTGCATATTCCTGTGATTCAGGTGCCCAATTTCAACGAGAATGCCATGACGGAAAGAGCTCATATGGAAACCATGGCGGAACGCTTCCGCGGTCTCTGCGACCGGGCAGGGGAAATCATCGTTGGGACCGAGAACACGCTCTCCGCCGGGGAAAACAAGGAGCTTCTGCGCATGGTTGACCGGAAAAACTTCCGGGTCTATTTCGATACGGAGAATCCTGCCGGATTCGGATTCGGCGACTCGCCGGAAATGCTGGAGAGCCTGGAGGGCCTCATCTGCCAGATTCACGTGAAGGACGGCGACGGAAAGCGGATGTCCATGACGCCGCTCGGAACGGGGAACGGGCGTTTTCTGGAATGCGCGGATATCGTCATGCGCTCTGATTACCGCGGCTGGATCATCCTGGAAAACGAATTCAAGGCCTACGGAAGGGACAATCATTCCCTGCTGCAAAACGATATCCGGACCATGAAACGCGCTTTTTCCTGAAAAGCATCACTGGAGGACATCTTCGCTGGCAGGATCCCGAAAAGAAACCATTTTCTCTTGTTGATCCATTGAACGGTAACAAAGGAGGACGACGCTGTCCATGCGCTGTGTGATTGTAGGCGGAGCTGACATCAGGGATTACGACAGCATTCGGGATCAACTGAGGCCGGACGATTATGTCGTTTATTGCGACAGCGGGCTCAGGCACATGGAGCGGCTGCATGCGTCTCCCAGCCTGATCGTCGGTGATTTTGATTCATATGAAAAGCCGGAGACGGATGTGGAAACGATCGTGCTGCCGCGTGAAAAAGACGATACGGATACAATGTTCGCCGTCAGGGAAGCGCTCAGACGCGGGTGCGACCGTTTCCTGCTGATCGGCGTGATCGGCGCGCGCCTCGACCATACGCTGGGGAACGTGTCCATCCTGCTCTTTCTGGATTCGATCGGCATTCCGGCTGCCATCATCGACGATTATTCCGAAATGGAGATCGTGTCGCGGCAGGAGGCGGCAATCGGCGGCGATTATGCTTACTTTTCCCTGCTGAACATCAGCGGGACGGCCTTCGGCATCAATATCAGCGGTGCCAAATACCCGCTCGAAAACGCTGAAATCACATGCGAATACCAGTACGGCATCAGCAATGAAGTGCTGCCGGGCCATACGGCCAGGGTGTCCGTCAAAACAGGCCGGCTGCTGCTCATCAAGGTCAGGCGTGAATCGTAACAGTTGTCAACGGCTGTTTGGAACTGATAACTGTGATGCGGGAACAATATAGTCCGGCCGATTGAACCAAAATAATCAAAAGCCTCTGTTTTTACAGAGGCTTTTCTGATGGTACCTGTAAGCTTGAAAACTGTTTGATTCATTGTGCGATCTTTGCACCGCATTCGGGGCAAAAGTTGGGCAGTGTCTCGCCAAACGCATAACCACAGCTGGGGCAGTTGGTCAAGGGGGATTCCGCGGCGGGCTTGGGGGCGCCGCATTCGGTGCAGAATTTGCCTGTATTGCCGGGATGGCCGTTTTCACAGGTCCAGGAGCCGTCATTGTTGGTTGCGGAATCCTTGGCTGCTTCGGGCTGGTCCGCTTTTTTATCTGCAGGCGCTGTTTGATCGAACTGGAAAATGCTGTACTGGCGGCTTCCGTAGCTGACCAGGGCGATGGAACCGTCCGCGTTCAGTTCTATGCTGCGCACGCCTTCGGTGTATGGGAGCAGAGTGTTGCCGTTCAGGTCTACCACACAATACTGCTTATTGCCGTTCTGGCCCACAAACGCCCTGCTGTTGCTGGATACGGGGAACGAGACATCGGCAAAGTGCTCTTGCAGCTCGCCTACGGCAGCGGAAAGCACGATGGTGCTGCCGTCCAGGTTCTTTATAGTGGCAAAGCTGCCCCTGTTGCGCACGATATCCTTGCTGTACACGAAGGGACAGGTCTCCTTGCCCTGGGCGTCTATGAAGCCGAACTTTCCATCCTTCACGGCGCTGATGTACCCATAAGCCATCAGGTTCTCTCCGCTGTAGCCCAATTCTTCGTACTGGGGAGGAATCACTTCGTTGCCCTGCATATCGATCAGGCCGTACATCCGATTCACTCTCACCAAAGCGTAGCCGTTGGTAAACGAGCGTACGCTATCGTAAACCTGCTTGGTTTTGAACAATTCGTTGCCGCGAATGTCATAGACGACGCCCCGGTCATACAGGTAGGGAACAACCAGATCAGCGGGATCCAGGGTGCAGGAGCTGGTAAAGGCTTTCTGACCGCTGCCCTGGTGATAATACACTGTAATGCCTTTTTCACGCACGCTTTCAAATTCGCCGCTGTATTGAGCGTTGTAGGGAGATTTCTCCAGCTTGCTGTTATAGAATACCTTTTCCTTGGCGAGATTGGTCACACAAAGATAGGCGTTGTAGGCAGTGCAGTTGCCGCCGCCGTAATCGGAGCGGTTCAGAGTGCCCACTTTCTGGCCGTCAAAATATATATCCGCATAGTCTACGCGGAAAAAGCTCTTTTCCCCGGTACTCCAGTTGGAAAAAGTGTAGTCCTTGTCATCGGCAGAGCTGGGAGTCAGCTTGATGCCGGCCTGCCAACGGTCGGAGATGATATTCACGTCGGCATACTCCGCGGGCACCAGCACTTTTCCGAAGCCGTCGATCAGCCCTTCATCGTGAATGCCGTCTTTGGCCTGTACCTCGGTTTTGAAGCAGGGGAAATAACTGCTGGAAATCAGAGAGGTATAGCCTGATCCTTCATCCATAAGCACCTGGCCGTTGGCATCAATGATCTGGTAATAGGAGCTGCCCTCGGCCTGATAGGCGAAGGTGCCGGAGTATCTGTTCAGGCTCAGGTTCCGCGCGTTCAAGGAGTATTCCTTTTGTTCAGCGCCAGCCGGTACAAAAGCTGGTATTGCCAGCATCAGCATGAGCGCAAGCGCAACGATCCGTTTCATGAAATGTTCCTCCCTTTGATTGATCGACAGTCGGTCTTCCCGTTATTATAACACGCATCCTTGGCGAAATAAAGCAATTAAGAAGGTTTTTCGGAAAATAAGAAAATGCCGGGGTGATAAGATTAAAAAAATCATCACAGACAAACCTGCCGCATTGATGGAATTGTGGTATAATGCATTGGGCGCACTGCTCAACAGACCGAATTTATGGCAATGCTTCAAAGTTCTGCAGAGGAATGATCAAAAACTCGATGAATGACAAGAGATATCTCAAAGGGCATTTGTTTTCCCTTCTCTGCATTATTGCGTGGGGAACCTCGTTCCTGGTAAGCAAGAATCTGCTGAAGGATCTTACCTCAGTGCAGCTGATGATGCTGCGCTTTGTGATCGCATGGCTTGCAATCTGGGCGATATACCCGAAATGGCATTTCAATTGGCGGGAAGAAGGAAGGTTTGTCGTTTTTTCCCTGGTTGGAAACACGCTGTATTATCTTGCGGAAAATACAGCGCTGCAGCTGACGCTGGTCAGCAATGTCAGCATTCTGGTTTCCGCTGCTCCGATCGCTACCGCATTGATGCTGCGTCTGTTTGAACGCGATGAGAGGCTGTCGCGGCGCCAGATCGTCGGGATCGGGATCGCTTTCTTCGGTGTGCTGTTTGTCGTATTCAACGGTGTGTTCGTGTTGAAACTGAATCCTCTCGGGGATCTTCTGGCGCTTGCCGCGGCGTTCTGCTGGGCATTGTACGGGTTTATCGCCAAACGGGTGATGGACAAGTACGACACGTTCCTGAGCCCCCGCAAGCTGATGTTCTACGGGATGGTCACGACCGCGCCTCTTCTGCTGTTTGAAAAGGGCAGCATGCCGGAAATCGGACGGCTGTCATTAGGGGATGTCTGCGGCCTGCTGTACCTGGGCCTCATATGCAGCGCTGTCTGCTATCTCATGTGGAACGCAGCGATTGCGGAGATCGGCGCGATGAAGACGAATCTCTATGTTTATGCCGTTCCGGTCGTAACCATGATTGCCAGCGCCGCTTTCCTTGAAGAGGCGATCACCTGGGGCGGCGCGATCGGCATCGCGCTGGTGGTGGGCGGAATGCTGCTGAGCAGCTTGAACAGGCGCGTTCCCGAGGAGTGAACAGTGTCCCGGTGCGTCGCGGAAAAACACGTGAATTATAATGCGGAGGTGTATCGATGAGTTCGATTCAGTACCATAAGCTTGTGCGTGACAGGATTCCTGCAATCATTGAAAAAGCGGGAAAGAAATGCAGGACTGCGATTCTTTCCGACGGTGAATACCTTGCGATGCTGGACGAAAAGCTGAATGAGGAACTGGCTGAATACCAGGAAAGCAAATCGCTGGAGGAGCTTGCCGATTTGCTGGAAGTCATGCACGCTGTAGCTGCCGCGCGCGGGAGTTCATTCGAGCAAGTGGAAAGCATACGGCGGGATAAAGCTGAAAAGCGCGGAGGGTTTACAGAACGGATCCTTCTGCTGGAAGTCCGGTCGGAGGAATGACATGGCCCGGGATCGGGCAGCATCCGGATCAGTGGGTGGAAACTCTTCATTCATCTGATCGGGGATGCGGTACATTATTCTATTCAAGGCGGATGTGAAATAACATGCTGATCAAACAGGATTTCTATTTTCATTCACTGGACGCTCACCGTCCGCTTCATATTCGTATTCCGGACTTTGGTGAACCGCCGTTTCCGGTCATGTATTTCTTTGACGGCCACAACCTGTTTAGGGATGAGGACGCTACCTACGGGAAGTCGTGGGGGCTGGACGCTTTTTGCGCGGCATGGAACAAGCCTATGATCATCGTCGGCGTGGAATGTGCCCATGAAGGCAATCTCCGGCTATCTGAATATCTGCCCTACGGAACAGAGTATGGATGGCTTCGGGGCATTGAACCCTTGGGGCAAAAGACCATGGACGGCATTATTTACGAGCTGAAACCCTATATCGACAGCGCCTTCCCGACCATCCCGTTCCGCGAGTGCACCGGCATCGGCGGTTCCAGCATGGGCGGCCTGATGGCTGCTTACGCTCTGGTCCATTACAATCAGTACATTTCAAAGGCGGCCTGCCTGTCTCCGGCCATCGGTAGCATCAGCGGCATGCTCTGGCATGAAATGAACGAGACGGCCCTGAGCCCGGATTCGCGGATCTACCTCTCCTGGGGCACCAACGAAGGATATGGCGGCGTGAAAGACCCATGGGCTGAGGATACTTCCAGCTGGCTGTATAAAACCTGCAGGGCAACGGCGAACAAGGTGATCAATGCGGGCGGCGCGGGAAAGCTCTACTGCCAGATCGGCGGAAGCCACTGCGAAGCCGACTGGGAGAAGCAGAACGCCATCTATATGCCCTTTCTGTGGCAGGAATAGCGCTGAGAAGCATAGCAGATATTTAGTGTCAAAGCAGTACCCAATATCCATAATCAGTATTTAAGAGCAAAATAATAAAGCCTCCGTTGACCGCAATCAACGGAGGCGCAGACCATGGCAAATTTCGTGCCATGGTTATTGTTTTATAAATTCGCTTTGATTTTTTCGATCATTTCTGCGTATTCAGTCTCACTGAGCTTGGTCTGGCCGGGATTCATGGCGAACACGCCGCCCCACTCGAAACCATCCCGATACTTCGGCACGAGATGGACGTGCAGGTGACAGCCGGTGTCTCCATACGCGCCGTAGTTGATTTTCTCCGGATGGAAGGCGGCGTGGATGGCTTTCGCCGCGCGGGCGACATCCTCGATGAAGGCGGCGCGGTCTTCCGGGCTGATGTCAACGATCTCGCTGACGTGGTCCTTGTAGGCTACGATGCAGCGGCCGGGATGGCTCTGTTCCCGAAATAGGATGAGCCGGCTGACTGACAGCTCGCAGATGGGAATGCCAAAGGAATCCAGCAGTTCGCCGCCCATGCAATACCCGCACTTGCTGCGCGGGGCTTCCTGTTCGGTCATTTTACGCACCTCTTGTCTTTTGTATTGTCCGGGTTACGGCATCTTCAGTTAATTTCAGCACGTTTCCGCGAGCGGATCACTGCATGAGTTCATCATACAGCGCCAGGTACTTGTCCGCGCTGCTGGTCCAGGAAACGTCCTTGCGCATGTTGCGCTTCACCATCTCGTCCCAGGCGTAGCGGTCGGTGAAATAAACGGTCTTTGCGTCGTTCACCGTGCCAAGCAGGTGGTCCGCGTCATACCAGCTGAAGGTGAAGCCGTTGCCATCCCCGCCGGAGAAGGGCAGGACGGTATCCTTCAGGCCGCCGGTCTCCCGGACGATCGGTACGGTGCCGTAACGCATGGCGATCAGCTGAGTCAGGCCGCAGGGCTCGAAAAGGCTGGGCACCAGGAAGGCGTCCGCGCCGGCATAGATCAGGTGGGCAAGCTGCTCATTGTAGGAGATATAGGCGCAGACGCTGCCCTTGTATTCCCCTTCATAATACCGGAAAGCGTTCTCGTACCGTGGGTCGCCCGTGCCGAGAACCACCAGTTGTGTGTTGCCGTCGATCATCTGCGGGACGATCGCATTCACAAGATCCAGGCCTTTCTGGTCTGTCAGGCGGGAAACCAGGCCAATGACCATTTTATGCTCATCCTGATCCAGCCCCAATCTCTCCTGGAGGGCGGTTTTGTTGGTCTTTTTGCGCTCAATGGCGTTATCCACGTCATATTGCGCGGCCAGCAGCTGATCCGCAGCCGGATCCCACTGGTCCACGTCGATGCCATTCACGATACCGCTCAGACGCGGGCTGTGATACCGCAGGTGCGCATCCAGCCCTTCGCCGTAGGCCTCGGTCTGGATCTCCTGCGCATAGGTCTCGCTGACGGTGGTGATGCGATCTGCGAAGGCGATGCCGCCCTTGAACATGTTGGCTTCCTGCTCGTTCCATTTCAGTACTGGATAGTCGAACAGGTCGTCCCGCAGGCCGGACCAGTACTTCAGGTGCGGGATGCTGCAGATGCCCTGGAAACGGAGGTTGTGGATCGTCAGGATCGTCTTTGCTGCGCCGACGGGCGTATCCCAGAACTTGGTCCGCTTGTACAGCGGCACAAGCGCGGCCTGCCAGTCGTGGCAGTGGATGATGTCCGGCGCCCATCCGAGGTAGTTCATGATCGCCAGGGAAGCCTTGGCGAAGTAGCAGTACTTCGGAATGTCCTCCCACAGGCCCGTGTAGGGATTGCCCCAGTCAAAGAACTCCTTGTTCTCGACGAAGTCGTAGATGACGCCGTCCTTTTCCAGTTCCATGATGCCGACGAAGAAGGTGCGGCCTTCCAGGGTCAGATCCATCATGAAGGAACCCTTGTACTCCATTTGGTCCTTGTATTTCTGCGGGATGCAGGCGTACAGCGGGATGATGACCCGAACCTCGCACCCTTCACCCACCAGGGCACGGGGCAGCGCGTACATTACGTCTCCCAGACCGCCCGTTTTCACAAACGGATAGCATTCTGAGCCGATGAAAGCGATATTACGTTTTTCCGCCATGAATTTGTTCCTCCGTCTCAAAGATTAATGTTGTGCTTTTGCCGACAAAGAAATAGGTAACTCTGCCGTGCTGATGCAGCGGTGGATACCGTCATACGCGCATTTTTATCGAAAATGCCTGGAGGTATCCGTGAAGAAGCATTGTCGGCTTTCTTGTATCCATAGTAACACAATCGACCGATTATGACAAGCGCTTTTTTCCGGATGCCGGCGCTGAGAAAGTGCCGTTTTGCCCAATATACCTTCATCCGCACGAGAAACGGGGACCATCTGAATCCCTGCTCAATATGCCGGAAAATGTTATACAACTTCTCATATTTGGGTTTCCGGTGAGCGGAATACTCTGTTCACCCTTCTGAAACAAGGCCTGTCATGGTTTTCCGGTGAAAAGCGCAGGCAGCGCATTGAACAGATACCGGAAGATCGTCTCATAATCATGGATACCATCTTCCAGCACTTCATATTTCAGCTTGTCTCCGAACACGGCGGGATACTTTCCCATTGCTTTGATTTGCGCGTCGAGGTTCGGGAAGGCAATATCCTTTGAACCGGTGATCGCATAGATCCGGAAGTCGGGGGAGCCTTGCCTGCTGACGGCGTAAACAAGCTCCATAGCGGTCTTTTCGGGAAATCTGCCGCCGCCGGTTTCGCTGCAAACCCAGCAATCACCGCTGAGCGGGAGGAACCAGTAGAATAAGTCAAGCGCCTGGAGAAACGCGTACCAGGTTGTAACGCCGCCCATGGAGAAACCGCTTATTGCTCGGTTTTCCCGTGTAAAGCTGACGCCTGTATGGGCTTCCACTAACGGAAAAATCTGTTTCCTCAGTTCTGTGCAGAATCTTTTCACAACAATGCCTGATGAAGCAGGGCTCTTATCCTTTTCCTCGGGGTCATAGAAGCAAGGTGAAACAATATAAAGCGGATCAAGAATACCGCTGTCGATCATGTGGTCCACCATGTTCAAAAATTCCGGACAGAAAAAGGAGTGCTGATCACCGCCGCCGCCATGGATCAGGTAGAGGATGCGGCCTGATGGCGCAATCGGAGTATACAACAGCAGGGATTTCTCCCCATAATCGAGCGCAGTGACTGTTCCGGCATTCTCACATTTTGTTGTAAATTCTGTGGGTATCGTCAGCATGGCAGATTCTCCTTATTGTAAAGTGATCAGATTCCCGGTCTTTGCATATCAACCAGGGGATGATGGCAGTTCTCTTTCCTCAATTATAACAAATGACTGATTTTCATTCAACTCTCAATATTGCGATAATGCATGAATCTGTCGAAACCCAAGCAATGCATTCGATACGTTTTGTGACTGATTTGATCTGCCTTTTTCAAGCTGTTTCCGGACATCTGATTCTACCCCTCAAATTTATCGCATGATCATGGGAATCTCATATGAGAAAACCATAGTCTCAGGGGAAAGGAAAAGCCCCGAAAACGCAGTGTTTTCGGGGCAGTGCATGTAGCTGTTCACTCGTCAGACTGCAAAGCGTCGTATCCTTCCTCGCCGGTACGTACGCGGATCACGTTTTCCACGTCCTGCACAAAGATTTTTCCATCGCCGATATGGCCGGTGTGAAGGACGCTGCAGGCGGTATCGATCACCTGGCGGACCGGCACCTTGCTGACAACAATATCTACCTGCACTTTGGGCAGCAAGGTTACTTCCACAGGTGTGCCGCGGTAGTATTCCGGCTTGCCCTTCTGCATGCCGTAGCCCATCACATTGGTGACGGTCATGCCGGTGATCCCGATTGTGTTCATGGCATTCTTCAGGCTTTCCAGGCTGGCAGGACGGCAAATGATCTGGACTCTGGTGTATACATGCTCATCCGGCGATTTCTCTTTTGCCTTGCGGGGAGCAGGCTTAGCATCGGCGGATACAGATACGGGTACGGCTTCTGTTTCAGCCAGGCTCCCGTCAGGCAGGACAGAAAAGCCGGAATAGGCAGTGACAAGTCCATGCTCGGAGCGATCCAGACCCATCGTTTCATCCGCAGCGTCAGCCCGCAGGCCGATGGCCTTTTTGATCAGGACAAACACCAAAGTAATCACTGCTGCGGTCCACGCGATTGTGCTAGCGACGCCCAGCAGCTGGATGCCCAGGAATTTGAGCCCGCCGCCATAAAACACGCCCTTCATGGTGGATATGCCGGTGGCGAAAAAGCCGGTCAGGATAGTACCCAATGCGCCGCAGACCCCGTGCACTGAAATCGCGCCGACCGGGTCATCGATCCTGGCCACCTTGTCGAAGAATTCGACCGACAGCACTACTGCAAAACCGCAGCAGATGCCGATGACCGCCGCCCCGAAGGGATTGACCGCGTCGCAGCCGGCCGTGATCCCCACCAGGCCGGCCAGGGATGCGTTGAAGGTCATGGATACGTCGGGTTTGCCGTAGCGCAGCCAGGTGAACAGCATCGTCACCAGAGTCGCGAGCGCCGCAGCCAGGTTGGTGTTGAAGAATACCATTCCGGCTGAGGTGATCAGGTCGTCGCTGTCCATGCCTACGGTGGATGCGCCATTGAAACCGAACCAGCAGAACCACAGGATGAACACACCCAAGGCAGCGATGGACAGGTTATGGCCAAGAATAGCCTTGGGCTTGCCGTCTTTGCCGTATTTTCCGATACGGGGCCCCAGGATCTTTGCGCCGATCAGGGCGCACACGCCGCCCACCATATGCACGGCAGTGGAACCGGCAAAATCATGAAACCCAAGGTCCGCGAGCCAGCCGCCGCCCCAGATCCAATGGCCGGATACCGGGTAGATAAACAGCGATATCGCAGCGGAGTAGATGCAGTACGCGGAAAACTTTGTACGTTCGGCCATCGCGCCGGACACGATGGTCGCCGACGTGGCACAGAAAACCGTCTGGAAAATCGCGTATGCCCACAGAGGGACCCCAGCTGGCAGGATGTGGCTGTAATCTCCCATGATGAATGGATCGATCCAGCCAAAGAGCGCTGAGCCGGTGCCGAACATGATGCCATAACCGAACAGCCAGTACAGAGGAGTGCCGATACAGAAATCCATCAGGTTCTTCATCAGGATGTTACCGGTGTTCTTGGCCCGGGTAAAGCCGGCTTCACACATGGCAAAGCCTGCCTGCATGAAGAAAACCAGCGCTGCGCCGAGCAATACCCAGATAGTGTTTGCGGGAGAATAAGTCATATAGCTCACTTCCGTTTCTGCAGATTTCCAACAAAAAAGGCGCAGGGTGCTTCAAGCACACCCTTGCGCCTTGTTGGAATGAGGGGATTTTAAGCTGTCAACAGCCGTTTGTCAAGGGGAAAACAGTCAAAGAACAATCACCCGACCGGAAAACAAACTATGAAAGCAGCGCCCTGTCATTGGCGAATTCTTCGCCGCTGGCTTTGAAAAAGGCGGTCATCAGATTCTCTACGGTAAGGTTTTTCTTCTGTTCTCCGGAGATATCCAGGATGATTTTGCCGTCATTCATCATGATCAGGCGGTTGCCGTAGCGGATGGCGTCCCGCATGTTATGCGTGACCATGAGCGTCATCAGCCTGTTTTCCGTGACGATCTTTTCTGAAAGCTGCAATACCTTTTCGGCAGTGCGCGGGTCGAGGGCAGCGGTATGCTCGTCCAGCAGCAGCAGTTTTGGTTTCTTTAATGTAGCCATCAGGAGCGTCAGCGCCTGCCGCTGTCCGCCGGACAGCAAGCCCACTTTGGCAGTCATCCGGTTTTCCAGGCCCAAACCCAGAGTCGCCAGTTGTTCCCGGTACTGATTTCTTTCCGCGCGTGTGATTCCTGGCTTCAGGGTCCGCCTTTCTCCCCGGCGCGCGGCAAGGGCAAGATTTTCCTCGATCTGCATAGTAGCGGCCGTGCCCGTCATGGGGTCCTGAAATACCCTGCCCAGCAGCGGAGCACGCCGATGTTCAGGCAGGCGGGAAACATCCGTCTTATCGATCATGATGCTGCCCTGATCAATGGGCCACACCCCGGCAATAGCGTTGAGCATGGTGGATTTTCCGGCTCCGTTGCCGCCGATCACGGTGACGAAGTCCCCGTCATTCAAATGCAGGCTCAGGCCGTCCAGCGCAACCTTCTCGTTGACGGTTTTTGCGTTGAAGGTTTTCCTCACATCGATCAGATCAAGCATTGTTCCGGCCTCCTTTGCGCGCAGACCGGGCGGTCAAATGCGCCTTCCAGTAAGGGATCCCCAGGAATATGGCTACGACCAGCGCTGAAAGCAGTTTCAGAAGATTGGTATTCATACCCAGCCAAAGAACAACCTGGATCACAATATAATAGATCACTGCGCCGATGGCGACACCTGTCAGTTTCAGGGCGAAATTCCGGAACAGTTTCCCGAATATCACCTCGCTGATGATGACCGCGGCCAGGCCGATGACGATGGCGCCGCGGCCCATGTTTACATCCACGAATCCCTGGTAGTGCGAAAGCAGTACGGAAGAAAGCGTGACGATCCCGTTGGAGATCATCAGGCCCAGGATCTTGGCCTTGTTCGTGTTGATTCCCTGAGCACGGGACATGGCCTCGTTCGCGCCGGTCGCCCGCAGCGAGCTGCCCAGCTCCGTGCCGAAAAACCAGTACAGCACGCCGATCAGCGCCGCAAGGAAGACCAGCGCGATCAGGATAGGGTTGTTCCAGCTCACTGTACGCACATTGCGCTGACTGACGATTAGGGCGTATTTGGTGACGTTGATGCCCTGGTTGGCCTTGAATTCCATGATCGCCAGATTGATGGAATACAGGGACAGCTGGGTCAGGATACCGGCCAGAATGGGCGGGATGCCCATGGCTGTATGGAAGACCCCGGTCAGGAGTCCTGCCAGCATACCCGCTGCCACGGCGCACAAAAGCGCAATCCACACGTTCACGCCGTTCAGCATCAGCATCACGCAGACCGCGCCGCCGGTAGCCATGCTGCCGTCCACAGTCAGGTCTGCCAGGTCCAGCACTTTGTAAGTGATATATACGCCGATGGCCATGATGCCCCAGATCAGACCCTGGGCAACTGCGCCCGGCATTGCGTTCAGAAGAGCGGATAAGTTCATGCAATATGCCTCCAAGCCATGCTGCACATCAGTGAAACAGCCCTCATCCGGACCGTTTCGCGGCCCACCTTCCCCCGATCTCGGGGGAAGATGTCGCGCTGAAAGCGTGACAGATGAGGGTATTCAATTGATTGTACAGCTGTTCAATCAGTATTACTGGATCGCTACGTAACCTTCAGGAATCTTAACGCCCAGCAGTTCGCACAGTTCCGCATTGTATTCTTTGGTGACGTTCGGGGCGAAACGCACGGCCATCGTTGCCACGTCTGCGCCGTTGGCCAGAACCTCATAGGCCATTTCACCGGTAGCATAGCCCAGGTCGTAATAGCTGATGGAAAGGGTGGCTACGCCGCAGCCTGCGCAAATGCCTTCTTCACCCGCGATCACGGGCATTTTGGCAGGCTCAATCACGTTGCGGATAGCTTCGGTACAGGAAGCGGCTGTGTTATCTGTCGGGATATAGAGCACGTCGCTTCCGTCACAAGCGTTCTGGGCGACTGAAGCCACGTCGTTGGAATCCGCGAAGGTGTATGCAGTGCATGCATAGCCCATGGCCTCGAGGTATCCAGTGATGACGTCCGCCTGGTATTTGGAGTTCGGTTCAGCAGAGCAATAGAGCAGGCCTACCTTTTTGGCGTCGGGGAAGAGCTCACGAAGCATCTCGGCCTGCTGCTCCAGCGGCGCCAGGTCGGATGTGCCGGAAACATTCATGCCGGTCGCGCCGTTCCAGTCGTCGATGTCCAGCGCTGTGGCATAATCGGTTACGCTGGTGCCCAGGATCGGGATATCGCCCGTCGCGGCCACAGCGGCCTGCAGCGCCGGGGTTGCGTTGGCCATGATCAGGTCAACACCGTCTGAAATAAAACCGTTCACGATGGTGGAGCAGGTGTTGGAATCGCCGGAAGCGTTCTTCACGTCAAACGTGACGGCGTCTCCCAGTTTCGCGGTCAGTGCGTCCTGGAAGCCCTGGGTGGCGGCGTCCAGCGCTACGTGCTGCACCAGCTGGCAGACGCCAACGCGGTATGAGCCTTCGGCCAAAGCGGCGGTTCCGATACACAGAGTCAGGATGAGCATCATAGCGATCAGCTTTTTCATGGTTGTTTCCTCCTGTTGTATGATCTATCAAAAAGACGGCCCCTCCCATCCGGAAGAGCCGTCTTCATGAACGCGCTTGATTCATGGACAGTTCTTACAGATGGGCGGCTGCGTAAAGATAAACGTAAAAAAGTAAAAGCGCAGGGCGTTCGTAAACGGCACTGCGCTGTTATAGCTGTCAAAAGCAGAGACGGCCTGGGCAGATTGATGGCGGGAAACACTCTGTACTGTCATACGTTTCTTCATGTCCACCCCACCTTTCTCAAAGGTTTGGGGCTATTATATCACCGCTTCGGCGATTGTCAACAAGGCTGAAACCCATTTGGAACGTAAATACAAATCCTGAACAATCTGCAGGCTTATTCCCACTCGATACTGGCGGGCGGCTTCGTCGTCACGTCCAGGACCACGCGGCTGGCGTGGGCGACTTCGTTGACGATGCGGGCGGAGACCGTGGCGATCAGGTCGTAGGGCAGGCGCGCCCAGTCGGCGGTCATAAAGTCGTCGGTGGTGACGGCGCGCAGGGCGATCGTATAATCGTAGGTGCGCTCGTCGCCCATGACGCCTACGCTGTGCACGCCGGTCAGCACGGTGAAATACTGATTCACCTGGCGGTCAAGACCGGCATTGGCGATTTCCTCCCGGAAGATAGCGTCGCTTTCACGGACGATACGGACTTTTTCCGGCGTCACTTCGCCGATCACCCGGATGGCGAGGCCGGGGCCAGGGAAAGGCTGTCGCCAGACCAGTTCTTTCGGCAGGCCGAGGGTTTCGCCCAAGGCGCGAACCTCGTCCTTGAACAGCATCCGCAAAGGTTCAATAAGTTCGGTGAAGCCCAGCTCCTTCGGCAGGCCGCCCACGTTGTGATGGCTCTTGATGACGGCTGCGCTGGTGCCCTGGCCGCTTTCAATGACGTCGGGATAGATCGTTCCCTGAGCAAAGTAGTCCAGTTTGCCCAGCTTTTTCGCTTCCTCGCGGAACACTTCGATGAAGTCCCGCCCGATGATGTGGCGTTTCTCTTCCGGCTCGGTGATGCCTTTCAGATCGGCAAAGAATTTATCTGCCGCGTCGGCACGGACGAAACGCACCGGGAACAGGTGGCTGAATACATGGCACACCTGGTCGCTCTCTCCCTTGCGCAGCAGGCCGTGATCCACGAATACGCAGGTGAGGCGGCTGCCGATGGCACGATAGATCAGTGCCGCCGCCACAGAGGAATCCACGCCTCCGGACAGGGCCAGCAGGACTGTTCCGGACTCTCCTACGGCATCACGGATATGCCGGATAGCGGTTTCGGCATAGGCGCTCATGTTCCAGTCCCCGGTGCAGCCGCAGATGCCGTACAGAAAATTGTGCAGCAGGGTTTTCCCTTCCTCGGTATGCGTGACCTCGGGATGGAACTGCACGCCGTAAACGCGTTTTTCCTCGTCTGCCATGGCGGCGACGGGGCAGTTGTCCGTCTCCGCGATTGGATGAAAGCCTTGCGGGCATTCCGCGACCTGCCAGGTGTGGCTCATCCAGCAGGAGGAGGATCCCTTCATGCCGCTCAGGAGGCCGGCCTGTTCTTTCATGCGGACGGTGACCCGTCCGTATTCCCGTTCTTCCGCGCGTTCCACCCGACCACCCAACAAGGCCGCAGTCAGCTGCATACCATAGCAGATGCCCAGCACCGGCACGCCCAAATGGTAAATGTCAGGGTCGCACTGCGGCGCGTCCGGGTCGCAGACGCTGGCGGGCCCGCCGGAGAGGATGATGCCTATGGGCTGCTTGGCCGCGATTTCACGGATCGGCATACTCCACGGCACGACTTCGGAATACACGTTGTTTTCACGGACGCGGCGGGCGATCAGCTGGGTATACTGTCCGCCGAAATCCAGGATAACGATGGTTTCATGCTTTGACATAGGAGCTCCTTAGAAAAAGATAATGTATGTGGCTTTCTTGGAAAGGGGCTTGGGGAAAACCGTTCTTTGGACGCCAAAGAATGGTTTTCCCCAAAGATTCATTTCACATCCCGCTCGCCCCATAGTTGCTCAGCACCCGAGCTGAGGGATCATCTACGTCGCAGCCGGGCCAGGTTTTGTTGGGCATCCAGTAGTCGGGGATCATGTGCGCCTGGCCGGGATAGAATTGCTCGAACAGTTCGCGGTAGAGCAGGCTCTCCTTGGTGAAGGGGCTGCAATAATCATATTTCGCCGCCTTTTCGGCAAATTCCTTGTCCGCGTATGTCCTTTCCGCCAGGGCTTTCAGGTCGTTGACCATGGAGTGGCCCACGGCGTCGGAGAAGGCCGCCTTCTGCCGCCAGAGGATCTCGTCGGGCAGGATGTGATCGTCGGCAAAGGCCTTGCGGATCAGGTACTTGCCCATGTCATGCGTGTTCATTTTCAGTTCCGGATCGATGCTCATGGCGTAGCGAACAAATTTCAGATCCCCGAAGGGTACCCGGGCTTCGAGGCTGTTGACCGATATGCACCGGTCCGCCCGCAGCACGTCGTATACGTGCAGTTCCCGGATGCGCTTTTCCGCCTCCTCCTGGAAGGCGGCGGCGGAAGGCGCGAAGTCTGTGTACTTGTAGCCGAAGAGCTCGTCGGAAATCTCGCCGGTCAGCAGGACACGGATATCCGTGTGCTCATGGATCCATTTACAAACCAAATACATGCCGATGGAGGCGCGGATCGTGGTGATGTCCCAGGTGCCCAGCAGTTCGACCACCGTGGGCAGGGCGTCCAGCACATCCGTCTCCGAAATGATGACTTCGGTGTGGTCGCTGCCGATGTAGTCCGCTACCATACGCGCGTACTTCAGGTCGATGGCGTCGATATCCATGCCGATGGCGAAGGTGCGGATGGGATGGGGCAGCATTTTCTGCGCGATGGCGCACACCAGGGAGGAGTCCAGGCCGCCGGAGAGCAGGAAGCCCACCGGGGCATCGGCGTCCAGGCGTTTCTGTACGCCGTCCATCAGCAGGCGGCGGAGCTTGGCGCAGACTTCTTCCTCGGTTTTCATGGTGAAATAGCCCACATAGGCCGGGTCCGCATACTGGAAGAACTGCCCATCCATCCAGTAATGCCCCGGCGGGAAAGGCAGGATGGTCTCACAGAGGCCCATCA
The DNA here is from genome assembly GCA_017430225.1 of Clostridia bacterium. GTDB lineage: Bacteria > Bacillota > Clostridia > Christensenellales > Aristaeellaceae > UBA4246. The sequence goes on from JAFRNK010000124.1 coordinate 121,213, forward strand.
GGTTCTTGGGCTCGCTGGCGAAGGCCCACTCTCCGTCTTCCAGCCGGCCGTAATAGAGAGGCCGGATGCCGACGGGATCGCGGGCGGCGATGAGTTTCTTTTGCTCGTTGTCCCACAGGATCAGCGCGAACTCCGCGTCCAGGGTTTTGAACATCTCGATCCCGTATTCATGGTACAGAGGCAGCAGGATCTCACAGTCCGAATAACTCTGCAGCTCATACTTCGTCAGCAGGCGGTCTCTGAGCGGGCGGAAGCCGTACAGCTCGCCGTTGCAGACCACCGCGTCATTATCCAGGTGAAAGGGCTGCATGCCGCGCTCGTCCAGGCCCATGATGGCCAGGCGGTGGAAGCCCAGGTATCCGCAGGGGATCTCCTCGAACCGGCTCATGTCCGGGCCGCGGGAAATCGTGCGGTCAAAGCACTGCCTGAGGGTCTCGACTGGGATCTTCTTGCTGGTCACACCGAAAATGGAACACATAAAAGGCACCTCCTTACGTGGTCGGCTTCATCTCTGAATGATTTCAGGACGAAGGCCGCCGCTCCGTGGTGCCACCTGATTTGCTTCTTTGTCAGGCTCTTGGGATCACCCTTGTTCCCGTTAAGCCCTGGCGGTTGTAACGTGCCGCCGTTCACGCCGCCCCTACTCGCATCGCGCTTTCGGTTTGGGCTTGGAAGGGTTCTTCGCCTGCACACTCATACGGGACTCTCACCGCCGCCCGCTCTCTGGGATGCCGTTTGTCAGGGTACTTTGCTTCCGCAACGCTTTACCTATGAAATTAGCACGGATTTTAGTGCCGGGACGATGCCGTGTCAAGATGAAATACAGTGAAAATACAGTGATTTCAGAAAAACATCATGAATACAATCCTGCTATTGACACCGGGATTGCCCAGGTGCTAATATCTGCGCAGCAAAGCAAGGGAGCCAAGCTGGTTTGGTTCCCTTGCCCTTTTTATTATTTGAAGGAGGTATCCCCATGAGCAAGTACAGTAAGGAAGACATCATCCGCATGGTGCGTGAAGACGACGTGGAATTCATCCGGATGCAGTTCACCGATATTTTCGGCCAGCTGAAGAACGTGGCCATTACCGCCAGCCAGATCGAAAAGGCCGTGAACAACGAGATCATGATCGACGGCAGTTCCATCGTGGGCTTCGTGCGCATCAACGAGAGCGACCAGTACCTGCGCCCCGACCTGGATACCTTCGCCATCCTGCCCTGGCGGCCCCAGCACGGGAAAGTGGCGCGCCTGATCTGTGACGTGTACAACCCGGACGGGACGCCCTTTGCCGGTGATCCCCGCGGAGTGCTCAAGCGCGTGCTGAAGAAAGCAGCGGACATGGGCTATTCCTTCAATGTTGGACCGGAAATGGAGTTCTTCCTCTTCCAGACGGACGAGCAGGGCCGCCCGACCACCACTACGGGCGACGAAGCCGGATATTTTGACCTGGGGCCGTTGGATCACGGCGAGAGCACCCGGCGCGAGATCTGCATGGCTCTTGAAAAGATGGGCTTTGAGATTGAGGCCAGCCATCATGAAGTGGCCGCCGGACAGCACGAGATCGATTTCAAATACGCCGACGCCCTGACCGCCGCCGACAATATCATGACCTTCAAGCTGGCGGTGAAGACCCTCGCACAGAAGAACGGCCTGCACGCGACCTTCATGCCCAAGCCGGTGTTCGGCATCAACGGCAGCGGCATGCACACCAACATGAGCCTGTTCAAGGATGGCAAGAACGCGTTCGCTGATCCCAGCGACAAGCGCGGCCTGAGCAAAGAAGCTTACGCATTCATCGCCGGCATCCTGGCCCACGTCCGCGGCATGGCAGCGATCACCAACCCGCTGGTGAACAGCTATAAGCGTCTGGTACCGGGCTATGAAGCGCCCTGCTATCTGGCCTGGAGCGCCAGCAACCGCTCCGCGCTGATCCGCATCCCCGCTGCCCGCGGCATGGGCACCCGCGTTGAGCTGCGCTGCCCCGACCCCAGCTGCAACCCATACCTGAACATGGCGGTCTGCCTCGCGGCCGGTTTGGACGGCATCGAGAAGGGCCTGACCCCGCCGGATGAGATCACCGAGAATATCTTTGCAATGGACGCCGCCGCCCGTGAAGCCAAAGGGATCAAATCCCTGCCCGGCACGCTGATCGAGGCCGTCGACTGCCTGAAGGCCGATCCGGTCATCTGTGCCGCCCTGGGCGAGCATGTGCTTTCCCAGTACGTGGAAGGCAAGGCCAAGGAATGGGACGCCTACCGCACACATGTGAGCAAGTGGGAAATCGACAGATACATCGTAATGTATTGATTCGGATTTGACTGAATAAACCAGAGAGGAGGGACAGCCGGTGGCAAGAATTGTAATCGCGGGAAGCTCGGAGCATAGCCGCATACAGCTGGCCCGTCTGCTTTCCTCCTCCGGTCATTCGGTATACCGCCTCTGCGCCCACGCCGCGGAGCTGCGCCGCGCGCTGAACGAGTCCGAAGACGGGGTGCTTATACTCGCCGGGCCCATGCCGGACTGCAGCGCGGACGAGCTGTTCTGGGATTACGGAGAACATGTGCGTATCCTGCTGATCGCCAAACCGCCGGCCCTGGAAGCGTGCGAGGAGGCAGGCATTTTCCGCCTGGCGCTGCCTACTTCCCAGCAGGCGGTGCTAGGCGCGATAGAAATGCTGACCCAACTGCACCACATGCGACTGCCGAAGCGCACCGCGGACGACAGGCAGTTGGTCGAACAGGCCAAACAGCTGCTGATGCGGCGGGACGGCCTGACCGAACCGCAGGCGCACCGGGCGCTGCAGCAAGCTGCCATGAACCGCGGCATGCGGATGGCCGACTGTGCGGCACAGATCATCAAAACGTCAAGGGAGACGGAGGAATGACCATGCGTGATCCCCAATACCCGTTGTATCATCAGGAACTGGAACATGAAAGCTGCGGCGTCGGCGCTGTTGTGGATCTGAGCGGCAAGAACACCCACCGCACGGTGGATCAGGCGCTCTCGATCGTAGAACGCCTGGCTCACCGCGCTGGGAGCGATGCCCTGGGCACTACCGGCGACGGCGTGGGTATCATGACCCAGCTCCCGCATGCCCTGTTCTCCGCCTGGGCGCAGGAGAAAGGCATCAGGCTCGGCGAACCGGGCGATTACGGCGTCGGCATGTTTTTCCTGCCTGAGGACGAGGTAGGAGATCAGAACATCTGCCGAATCTTCGAACAGCTCGCCTGCTCCGAGGGGATCAGGGTGCTTGGCTGGAGGAGCGTGCCCTGCCATCCCGCCCAGATAGGTGCAGGCGCACGGCGCACCATGCCGCGCATCCGCCAATGCTTCCTGGCCCGTCCAGCTTCTTTCGCCGCCGGTGCGGATTTCGACCGGCGGCTTTACGTATTGCGCCGGGTCTTTGAGAAGCAGGATACCGACACCTATATCTGCTCTCTGTCCAGCCGCACCGTCGTGTACAAGGGCATGATGCTGGTCAGCCAGCTGCGCTCCTTCTATGACGATCTGCAGGACGTGCGCTACACCTCTCAAATGGCAATGGTGCATTCCCGGTTTTCCACCAATACCTTTCCTTCCTGGAGCAAGGCCCATCCCCAGCGACTTCTGCTGCACAACGGGGAGATCAATACCATCCGCGGCAATCATGACCGTATGAAGGCCCGGGAGGAGACCATGCGCTCCCAGGTGATGGGAGAGGAGATGCGCCGTGTGCTGCCCGTGGTCACCGAAGGCGGCAGCGACAGCCAGATGCTGGACAACACCCTGGAATTCCTGCACAAGAACGGGTTCCCGCTGTCTCTGGCCGGGATGATCCTGCTGCCGGAGCCCTGGCAGGGGCAAAAGCAAATGACACCTTGGCGGGATTTGTACCGTTATTATTCCACTATGATGGAGCCCTGGGACGGTCCTGCGGCGATCCTCTATTCGGACGGCGATACCGTCTGCGCCTCCCTGGACCGCAACGGGCTCCGGCCGCTGCGCTGCGCTCTGACGGACGACAGGCGGCTGATCCTGTCCTCCGAGGCGGGCGTACTGTTTGAGGAAAACGCCCATATCGTGCGGCGCTGGAAGCTGAAATCCGGCGACGTACTGGAAGCCGATCTGCACACCGGCGAACTGCTGGAAAGCGAAGCTTTAAAGACTCGTTACGCCCAGGCACAGCCCTATTCCGACTGGATGCGGCAGCTGATTGCCCTGGATGATCTGCCCAAGGCGCAGGGAACCGCCGAATCCTTCCATGATACACAGCGGCTCGGGCTGTGCAAGGCTTTTCACTATACTCAGGAGGACGTGCAGAACATCCTGCTGCCCATGGCGAACAACGGTACAGAACCCATCGTTTCCATGGGCGCGGACGAACCGCTGGCGGCTCTGTCGAAGACCCATCCTTCCTTGTTCGACTATTTCAAACAGCGCTTTGCCCAGGTCACCAACCCGCCCATCGACGCTCTGCGGGAAGAGATCAAAACCGACTGCTCGATTTATATCGGCGATGACGGAAATCTGCTGGCGAACGGACCCGACAACTGCACCGTTCTGGAATTGCCGTCCCCGGTGCTGACGGAGGAGGCGCTCTCCCGAATCCGGAGTTTGGACCATCGGGCCTTTTCGGTGCGGACAGTCTCGCTGCTGTATAAAAAGGAAACCGGCCTCCGTTCCGCCCTGGATGCTTTCTTTGCCGCGTGCGACCGGGCGTGTGCCGACGGCGTCAACATCCTGATCCTGTCTGACCGGGGCGTGGACGCCGATCATCTCGCCGTTCCTTCCCTGCTGGCGGTATCTGCCCTCGAGCAGCATTTGATCCGTATCAAAAAGCGCACGGCGGTATCGGTGATCCTGGAAAGCGGCGAGCCCCGGGACGTGCACCAGCTGGCGCTGCTGATCGCATACGGCGCGCGGGCAGTCAATCCCTACCTGGCACATGCCTGCATCAAAGCTTTTTGCGAAACAGGCCAGATTCAGAAAGCTCCGGATGAAGCCGTCCGCGATTATGACCAGGCCCTCACCGCCGGGGTACTGAAGATCGCCTCCAAGATGGGTGTATCCACTCTGCAGGCTTATCAGAGTGCCCAGTTGTTTGAAGCTGTCGGGCTGGACGGGCCGTTCGTGGAAACGTATTTCACCAACACGCCTTATTCCCTGGGCGGAGCTGATCTGAGCACCGTGGAGGCGGACAGCCGTTTCCACCATGCCGCCGCCTTTGCGGTACCCGATACAGGCCTGCCCAGCATCGGCGTTCACAAACTGCGTACGGGCGAAGAAGCAGAAGAGCACCTGTATTCACCCGAAACCATCCACCTCCTCCAGCAGGCGGTGTGGACAGGCAGCCGGGAATTGTTCGACCGTTATGCCGCGCGGGTGGAGAACGAAGGCCCGCGGACCATCCGATCCATGCTGGGCTTTGCCTTCGACACCTGCCGGGAGATCCCGCTTGAGGAAGTGGAGCCCGCGTGCGAAATCGTCAGGCGATTCCGCACAGGTGCCATGAGCTATGGCTCCATCTCCCGGGAAGCCCATGAATGCCTGGCTGAAGCCATGAACCGCCTCGGCGGGCGGTCCAACAGCGGTGAGGGCGGGGAACTGCCCGAACGCTATGGGACGAACCTGAATTCAGCCATCAAGCAGGTCGCTTCCGGCCGCTTCGGCGTGACCCGGGAATACCTGCTCTCCGCGAAAGAGATCCAGATCAAAATGGCCCAGGGCGCCAAGCCCGGAGAGGGCGGGCACCTGCCCGGGGCCAAGGTGACGGAAAGCGTGGCGAAGACCCGCTGCTCCACCCCCGGCATCTCCCTGATTTCCCCGCCGCCTCACCATGACATCTATTCCATCGAGGACCTGGCAGAACTGATTTACGACCTTCAGTGCGCCAACGATCAGGCCAAGATCACGGTGAAGCTGGTATCCTCCACAGGGGTAGGTACGATCGCCAGCGGCGTAGCCAAGGCCGGCGCGGGCGGTATCCTGATTTCCGGCGGAGAAGGCGGCACCGGCGCCGCGCCGTTGAGCTCGGTCCATCACGCGGGCCTGCCCTGGGAAATCGGCCTGGCGGAAGCCCATCAGGTGCTGTGCCGGAACCGCCTGCGCCAGAAGGTGACGCTGGAAACTGACGGAAAGCTGATGACCGGCCACGACGTGATGGTGGCCCTGCTGCTAGGCGCGGAAGAATTCGGATTTGCGACCGCGCCGCTCATCACCATGGGCTGCCGGATGATGCGGGTATGCCACCTGGGCACCTGTCCCTTCGGCATCGCCACCCAGAATCCTGAGCTGCGCAAACGTTTTATCGGCAAGCCGGAATATGTGGTGCGGTTCATGCTGTTCGTCGCGGAGCAGATGCGCCGCATCATGGCGAAACTCGGCGCGAGGACGGTCAACGAACTGGTCGGCCGCAGCGACCTGCTCAGGATGAAACCGGACGCACGCATTGATTTGTCCGATATCATCGGCTTTGCCCGGAACACCCATTACCGCCCTGACGCAAAGCACGATTTCCATCTGGACGAGCGCACCGACGTCCGTCTTTTCCAGGATCACGTGCATCTGATGACGACCGACCGGGCTTTCGGCACCATGCTGAACGGTCAAAGGCATATCCAGGCCCAGGGCTGCGGGGGCCAGTCCTTTGGCGCGTTCCTTTCCGCCGGGCAGGAGATCACGCTCTACGGCGTCGCGAACGATTATCTCGGGAAAGGCCTGTCCGGCGGAACCGTTGCGGTCTGTCCGCCGGTGGACAGTGTCTGGAATCCGGACGACACCCTGATCGGAAACGTAGCGCTGTACGGCGCCACCTCCGGCTATGCCTTCATCTCCGGCAAGGCGGGGGAGCGCTTCGCGGTGCGCAACTCCGGCGCATGGGCCGTGGTGGAAGGCGTGGGCGATCACAGCTGCGAGTATATGACCGGCGGCCGGGTCGCCGTGCTGGGAAAAGTGGGCGATAACTTCGCCGCGGGCATGAGCGGCGGTATCGCCTGGGTCCTGGACGAAGAGGATGGCCTGAAGGATCATATGAATCCCGGGCATGTCAAATTATATCCTGTGCCGCCGGCACAGGCCGGGGAATTACAGCGGCTTCTTCAAATGCATGAACGGGCCACGGGCTCGAAAAAGGCGAGAGAAATCCTTGAGAATTTCGACGCTTATCTGCCCAGATTCAAAGCGGTGATTTCCGACGAGTACCTGTCTTTCCTGAAAGGAGCGTGACGGTATGGGCAAGCCAACTGGATTCATGGAATACGTCCGGACGGAAAACCCGTACCGTGACGTGCAGACCCGCCTCAAAGATTATGTCGATCTGCACACAGCCCAGCCCTCCGATATCAGGCGCTGCCAGGCAGCACGGTGCATGGACTGCGGCGTGCCCTTCTGCCAGTCGGATTTCGGCTGTCCTTTGCACAATCTGATCCCCGAATGGAACGATCTGCTGTATCAGGGCCAGGATCGGGCAGCGCTGGACCGCCTGCTGATGACAGCTCCGTTTCCTGAATTCACCGGGCGGGTATGTCCGGCACTGTGTGAAAAAGCCTGCAATCTGGCGGACGACGGCGTCACCAACCGGGACAACGAACTGTATCTCATCGAAACGGGTTTTTCAAACGGCTGGATACAGCCCCGTATTCCCGCTGCGCGTACAGGAAAAAGGGTCGCTGTCGCCGGCAGCGGACCCGCGGGTCTGGCGGCGGCGGATCTGCTCAATCAACTAGGACATGACGTCACCGTGATCGAACGGGCGGACCGTCCCGGCGGGCTGTTGATGTACGGCATCCCCAATATGAAACTGCCCAAAGAGATCGTCGAACGGCGCATCCATCTGATGGAAGCGGAAGGCGTTTCGTTCCTGCTCAATACGTCCGCAGCACCTGATGTAACGGAGAAATACGACGCGGTCCTGCTTTGCTGCGGTTCCCGAAAACCGCGTACCTTAAACGTCGAGAGTATCGACGCTGAAGGCGTGCATTTTGCCGTGGATTATCTGACAGCAGCCACCCGCGGCGTCCTGACCGGGGAAGAGCCGGACATCACCGCCGGAGGAAAGCATGTGGTCGTCGTGGGCGGCGGGGACACAGGGAACGACTGTGTCGGCACAGCCCTGCGCCAGGGTGCCCTCAGTGTGACCCAACTGGAAATGATGCCCAAAGCGCCCGAACGCAGGACTGCCGGGAATCCCTGGCCGGAGTGGCCCCGCGTCCTGCGTACGGATTACGGACAAATGGAAGCCGTGGCTGTGCAGGGCGCTGATCCCCGCGTTTATGAAACCACTGTGAAAAGCATCCGGGTGGACGCTTCGGACAGAATCACCGCGCTGGAAACGGTACGCCTGCAGAAAGGCATAGACGGAAAACTGATATTTGTACCGGGCTCCGAAAAAACGCTGCCCTGTGATCTGCTGCTGATCGCGGCAGGCTTTATCGGCTGTGAGGAACAGACGGTCCGGGCTTTCGGCCTGACCGCCGATTCCCGAGGAAGGCTGCTGCCGGAGGACGGCTCCCATCATCTGGGCGGCAATCTGTTTTCCGCCGGCGATATGAGAAACGGCCAGTCCCTGGTGGTGCGGGCTCTGGCCGACGGAAGGGCTGCGGCTCGGGAAACGGACGCTTTCCTACAGAAAAACATGAAATAAGCAGCGCGGGTGTTGACAGAAGCCGCGCTGCTGACATAGAATTCCACGAATCCGCGTGTGCGGTGAGAGAAAACAGAAAGGGAAAAGGAAGCCATGTGCGGAATTGTGGGGTATACAGGAAATCATCAGGCGGCGCCGATCCTGTTGGACGGGCTGGCCAAGCTAGAATACAGGGGATATGACTCTGCGGGCCTGGCAGTGCGGGACGGCTCAAAATTGGCTGAGGTAGTCAAGGCCACGGGCAAGTTATACCGTCTGGCGGACAAGACGGATCAAGGGCGGTCGCTGCCGGGCACCTGCGGCATCGGCCATACCCGTTGGGCGACCCACGGCGATCCCAGCATGATTAATGCTCATCCCCATGTCAGCGGCAACTGCTCCGGATCAGGCAGCGGGGCCGTGGAATCTGACGTGGTAGGCGTTCACAACGGTATCATCGAAAACTTTGCGGAGTTGAAAGAAAAACTCCTGCATCACGGCTACGTATTTTACAGCGACACTGACACGGAAGTTGTCGTGAAATTGGTAGACTACTATTACAAGAAGTACAAGATCGGCCCGATTGATGCGATCACCCGCACCATGGTCCGCGTACGGGGCAGCTATGCCCTGGCACTGATGTTCAGGGATTATCCCGGTGAGGTCTTCGCAGCCAGAAAAGACTCCCCATTGATCATCGGCACGGCGGATGACGCCTCCTATTTGGCCTCTGATGTGCCTGCTATCCTCAAGTATACGCGCAGCGTTTATTATATCGACAACCTGCAGGTGGCGCGCGTGGCGCCCGGGAGCGTAAAATTCTATGACCTGAACGGTGACGAGGTGTCCCTGCCCCTGACAGAAATCACCTGGGACGCGGCAGCTGCTGAGAAGGGCGGATATGAGCACTTCATGCTCAAGGAAATCCATGAGCAGCCAACCGCTGTGCGCGATACGGTCAACAGTCTGGTAAAGGAGGGCCGCGTGGATCTTTCCGCCGTGGGACTCACGGAAGAAATCATCCGGTCGCTGACACAGATTGACATCGTGGCCTGCGGATCCGCCTGGCATGTGGGCATGGCTGCCCAGTATGTGATAGAGGATCTCGTCGGGATCCCCGTTCGGGTGGAACTGGCTTCTGAATTTCGTTACCGAAGCCTTCCTATAGGGGAAGGCACGCTTGTGATTGTGATCTCTCAGTCCGGGGAGACTGCCGACAGCCTGGCAGCTCTGCGGGTGGCGAAAGAACGCGGTGCCCTGACCCTTGCCATCGTCAACGTGATCGGTTCCACCATCGCGAGGGAAGCCGACCATGTACTGTACACCCTGGCGGGTCCGGAGATCGCCGTGGCCACTACGAAAGCCTACAGCGCCCAGCTTGTCGCGATGGATGCCCTCGCTGTGGAAATGGCACGGGTACGGGGTACGATCACCGCGGATCAGTTTGGCCGCCTGCTGGAAGAACTCTCTGCCATCCCGGATAAAATCCGACGGATCCTTGAGGACAAGGAGAGGATTCAGTGGTTCTCCTCCAAGATCGCCAATGCCCATGATATCTTCTTCATCGGCCGGGGCCTGGACTACGCGATCTCCCTGGAGGGCAGCCTGAAGATGAAAGAGATCAGCTATATCCATTCAGAGGCCTATGCTGCCGGGGAGCTGAAGCACGGCACCATCAGTCTGATCGAAAACGGTACGCTGGTGATAGGCGTATTGACACAGAGCCGGCTGTTTGAAAAAACCATCTCCAATATGGCAGAGTGCAAGTCACGGGGCGCTTACCTGATGGGCATCACGACCAACGGTAACTTCTCCGTGGAGGATTCGGTGAATTTTACGGTATACATTCCCAAGACGGACGAGCACTTCGTCTCCTCTTTGGCAGTGGTGCCCCTGCAGCTGCTGGGCTACTACACCAGCATCAACCACGGTCTGGATGTAGATAAGCCGCGAAATCTGGCCAAGAGTGTCACAGTGGAATAAATAAATCGCGGGAGGGAGTTTCATGGCAAAATATATTTTTGTAACCGGCGGCGTGGTATCGGGCCTGGGCAAGGGCATCACGGCGGCGAGTCTGGGCAGGCTTCTGAAGGCCCGCGGCCTGAAGGTGGCGGCCCAGAAGCTGGACCCCTACATCAACGTGGACCCCGGCACCATGAGCCCCTATCAGCACGGGGAAGTATATGTCACCGAGGACGGCGCGGAAACCGACCTGGACCTGGGGCACTATGAGCGCTTCATCGACGAGGACCTGAACAAGTATTCCAACCTGACCACTGGCAAAGTCTATTCCAATGTCATCCACAAGGAGCGCCAGGGCGGATATCTGGGCAGCACGGTGCAGACGATCCCGCACATTACCGATGAAATCAAGCGGTTCATCTACCGGGTCGGAGAAAAGACCGATGCCGACGTGGTGATCACCGAAATCGGCGGCACCATCGGCGATATCGAATCCCAGCCTTTTATCGAGGCCATCCGGGAAGTCGGCCTGGAAGTGGGGAGGGAAAACGCCCTGTACGTCCACGTGACGCTGGTGCCTTATCTGAAGGCCAGCGGGGAGCACAAATCCAAGCCCACCCAGCACAGCGTGAAAGAGCTGCAAGGCATGGGCATCAGCCCCAACATCATCGTGCTGCGGGTGGACGAAAAGATCACCGACGAAACGATCTTCACCAAGATCGCCCATTTCTGCAACGTGAAGCCGGACTGCGTGATCGAAAACCTGACGCTGCCCATCCTGTACGAAGCGCCTTTGATGCTCGAACAGGCGAATCTGTCGGGCATCGTATGCCGGGAGCTGGGCATCAGCACGCCAGCGCCGGACCTGACGGAATGGCAGGATCTGGTGGAACGCATCCGGCACCACAGCAGGACGGTGAAGATCGGGCTGGTCGGGAAATATGTGCAGCTGCACGATGCCTATCTGTCTGTAGCGGAAGCGCTGCACCATGCGGGCTACGCCCTGGACGCCAAGGTCGAAATCACCTGGATCGATTCGGAAACGCTGACGGAAGAAAATATCGAAAGCGTTCTTTCGTCTGTGGACGGGCTGATCGTGCCCGGCGGTTTCGGCAGCCGGGGCATTGAAGGCATGATCCTGACCGCCCGATACGCGCGGGAGCATCACGTCCCGTACTTCGGTATCTGCCTGGGGATGCAGACCGCGGTGATCGAATATGCCCGGAATGCCGCCGGCCTGGACAACGCCAATTCCCGGGAATTCGACGAAAACGCCCCGTACAGAGTCATTGATTTCATGCCCGGCCAGAACGACGAAATCGATAAGGGCGGCACCCTGCGCCTGGGCAAATATCCCTGTATTTTAAAAGAAAACACGGTGATCGCCCGCTGCTATGGTACCCGGGAAATCAGCGAGCGTCACCGCCATCGTTATGAATTTGCCAATGCCTTCCGGGATGTGCTTTCCCAGGCAGGCCTGGTGCTCTCCGGCCTGTCCCCGGACGGCCGTCTGGTGGAAACCATCGAGCTTCCGGAAGAAGACTTCTTCGTCGGCGTCCAATTCCATCCCGAATTCAAGAGTCGCCCCAACAAGCCCCATCCGTTGTTTGTCGGATTTGTCAAAGCTGCGATCCGCTGAACGGCTCCGGACGGAAGTGAATACAGAAGCGACGCTGCTGAACAGCCTCAGGGTTCAAACAGCCCGGCGATTTCCGCGGACAGCATTTGATCGGCATTGGCGAACAGGGGGGCCGCTTCCTCATTCACCTGGTCGCCGCTGCCGCCTGCCTCCATGCCGTCGCCTGTCTCCATGTTCCGGTAAATCACCTCTTCAGGCGCAATCGGTGTCCCGTCTGCATAGACGGGAACGCTGCCTTTCCTGATCGTTTCAAAGTGCGCGATATATTCTCCGTTCTGCATTTTCTCGCAGATCAGGATCGGACAGGCTTCCGACAGGTCTCTGCCCATTGCGCTGACTGCTTGATCAGGGCCGAATGCGCCTCCGGGGACGGGATAGTGCATGTACCAGCAGCCATAGATCGCGCCTGGAAAATAAGCCGCTGTCGCATTGGAAAAGGGCGGGAAGACATAACGGTCATACTGGTAATGCAGTAAGACGTGGTTTTCCAGATTGTAGTAGTACCCGCCGTGTTCGATCAGATTCCAGTCATGCGCCCGGATTTGGGATTCCTCGGGAGATTCGACGATCATGCTCGGCAGTCCGGCGAGGTACATCAGATAGCAGAACATACTGGAGCATGAGACGCACAGGCCCTTGCGCTTGACGAGCATGTGCATCCAGTCGTCCTTGGCGTCCTCCGCACGCCCGCCGATGTCTTCAAATCTGAAATGGTGCCTGAAATAGCCGGCGCCGTAGTTGATGATTGCCGTTAACGCGGCTTCGGTGCTGTCCGGTATTTTTTCCTGGCAGGGATAAAGATAGTCCTGGAGGTAGATCCTCAGATCCTCCTGGGTCAGGCACAGCTCGCGCTCCACCTCCAGGGGCAGTTCTCCGGTCTCGTACTCTGCTCCCCGGTAATAGAAATAGGAACACATTTCGCTCAGATACAGACCGTCTCCGGAAGAAAACACCACAATCAGGCACTCATACTCTGCTGGACTGAATTCTCCTGTTTTCGCGGTGCTCGCTGTCACTGTCGCCTCGCCTTCCCGCAAGGCGGTCATGGTTCCGTCGGAGGTGATGCTGAGCACATCCGGATCGCTGCTTTCATAGGCGACCTGAAGCTGGGGATAGTCCGCAAACGGCTTCCATTGGTGGGTATCGCCGACATGCAGGGAAGAAACGTCTGATTCGTAGTTCACTTCCGGTTCCGTCTCGGAGGAAGCCCTGGCGCAGGGGCTGAGAATGGAAATCAGCGCTGCCAGAACAAGCAGGACGGAAAGCAAACGTTTTGAGAAAGAAGCATACATCTTCATCGACATCTTCATCCCTTCTGTGGTATGATGACAGCGGCGACGGTGCCCGCCGTCAGGTACCCTTGTGTTGGATTCTTGCAGATGATTATACCCCAAAGGCCGGCGATCCGCAATAGTGCCCGCCATGTACGCATGAGTGATTCTGCCCGTTTGGAAAAGGTGCTGCAAGGTTCTTTGCAGATTTCATCTTCTTTGATCAGGAATGGGGGAAAGGCTTCAAGGTACGTTCCCTTCCCCTCTCAGCCAGAAAACACTTTCTTTTTTGATTTCCGGCTTGACTTAAACTTTACTCTAAGGTTTATGATTCAATCGTTGGAAGTATTTGTCCGGGGATTTGACTGAACCGGAAGGGTACAGGCCGATGGCTCAGGCAAACGAACCTTTGGGCGCCCTGCTGTGAAGGCGCAGGTACGTCCGGACCGTTCTGCTGATGCCCGTCGGGGAAAGCGTGAAGGTGGGTCTGGAAGCCCAGACCCCCGACGGAGAAGGAGGCCTTCGGCTGGTCAGCGATGTGACGCTGGAAAAAAAGGACGGTTCAGGACCTGCGGAAAGGCGTTTGACCGCCGGAAAGCCGCCCATCACCGTTTGATAGGAGAAAAGAACTCGCTATGATTGCCATCCCCCTCGCCAAGAAAATCGCCGAACTGTTTCTGATCCTGTTCGCGGCGGCCGCCCTGGTGAAAACCGGCGTGCTGAAAACGGAGAACAGCAAGGTGCTGTCCAGGCTGTCGTTATACTTTGTGACGCCCTGCGTGGTCTTCAATTCCTTTCAAAAGGAGCTCACGCCTGAGATCTGGACGGGCCTGCTGACGGCTGCCGCGCTGGCCGTCTGCTTTCAGGCGCTCTTTTTCCTGATTGCGGCGCTGCTCCGCCGTTTCTGGAAAGCAAGCGAGGTGGAGCGCGCGTCCGTCGTTTTTACCAACGTGGGCAACCTGATCATTCCTTTGGTCGCTTTTGCGAAGGGGCAGGAATGGGTCATCTATACCAGCGCGTATATCCTGGTTTTCAATGTGTTGTTCTGGACGGTGGGCTTACGGATGTTTGACCGGGAAAACGCGCTGAACCTTCGGAAAGTGCTGCTGAATCCCAACATTCTGGCCATTGCCGCGGGCCTGGTCATACTGTTCGCCCGTGTGAAGCTGCCGGAGCCTTTGGCTCTGGCCTTCAGCGACGTGGCGGCCATGATCGGCCCGCTGAGCATGATCATCACCGGCATGGTGGTGGGCGGTATGTCGGTTCGCGGGATGTTTGCCAATCGCAGGGTGTTCGGCGTGCTTTTCTTTCGCATGGTCCTTGCGTCCGGCCTGGCGGTTTTCGCCGCCGCGTTTGCGGCCCGGATGCTTTCGCTGGACAAGGCCATTGTGATGATCCCGCTGCTCGGGGCGCTCGCGCCGTCCGCCGCCAACATCAATCAGATGGCCATCCTTTACAACAAGGACGCGCAATACGCTTCGGCCATCAACGTGCTGACCACCTTGTCCTGCATCGCGAGCATTCCTTTATGGATCATGCTCTACGAAGCGCTGGTCGGATAGCAGTCAGGAAGGCCGGATGAACCGGCAGGCCGTCGGACAGGACGTCCGGCATTATTTGCGGCGGTTGGAGGAATGAATATGAGCGAATTATTTTCCCTGGCAAAGGCGTATGAAAAGTATTTCAAGATTGGCTCAGCGGTTTCTTCTTTTGGCCTTTCGGCATATCACGGGCTGCTCCTTGAGCATTTCAACAGCCTGACGCCGGAAAACGAAATGAAGTACGATCTGACGGAACCGGCAGAGGGACAGTTTGAATTTGCACGGGCGGACGCCATCGTCGCCATGGCCCGCGAGATGGGTGTGAAGGTTCGCGCCCACGCGCCGGTATGGCATAACCAGACGCCCGCGTGGATGTACCGTGACGGGGACAGCCCGGCTTCTCCGGAACTGATCTATGCGCGCATCGACAGCCACAGCAAAGCCATGTGTCAGCGGTATAACGGGGACGTATACGCCTGGGACGTGGTCAACGAAGCTACCCGGGACGATCCTTGGGACGCGGCGAAAGCGCCGGACGAAAGCCCCGTCTATCGGAACAGCGAATACTATAGGCTGTGCGGTACCGGGTTCATCGAGGCGGCTTTCCGCTCCATGGCCAGATACGCCGCCCCGGACGCACAGCTTTTCTACAATGACTACAATGAATGCATGCCGAAAAAGCGGGATCGGATCGTCAGCCTGATCCGGAATCTTCAGGAGAAGGGATGCCGGGTGGACGGTATGGGCATGCAGCAGCACTATTTCGCTGCCCCCGATTATGACGAGCTCAAGCGAAGCATTGAAATCTACGCGGGGCTGGGCCTGCGCATCCATGTGACGGAACTGGACGTTTCCATGATGGCCACGCTGAACCGGGGCGAGAAGCGGCTCAAGCCGGGGGATCCGGGCTTTGAGGAATACGTTCGGGAAGCCCTGCGGGCGACGCCCGAAAAGCTGGACAAAATCAATGAAATCTATATAAAGCTGTTTGAGGTTTACCGGAGCTACGCCGATGTGATCGACTGCGTCACTACCTGGGGCGTGGCGGACGACAGGACGTGGCTGGACGGCTTTGGCATGAATCAGAATATGCCCAGGATCAAGCAGCATCCCCTGCTGTTCGATGAAAACAGGCAGCCAAAGCCCTGTGTGCGGCAGCTTCTGGATGCGGTAAAGGAATAAAGATGATTTGAATCAAAAAACTGGGGCCGGGGCATATGTCCCCGGCCCGCTTTGTTTTGCCTGTCAGTAAATCCGATACATACCAGCCAGCATCAGCAGGCTGAAAAAGTACAAACAGTTGTCGTAATATCTGCGCTTGCCTGTGCGCAGCGGCGTCTGCCAGAAGCTGCGGAGATATTCGTCCGCATAGGGGCTGTCGCTTGCGGCGGAAGCGGCTCCCAGCACGGCGGTGATGGCGACGGGATGCATGGCCGGTTCATCCGTGGGCGTTCCGTCGATCTGATAGGCGCGGTACTCGCTTTCGGGGATGCCATGGAAATAATCCTGGAGATTTGCGGCGATCCGCGCCATGCCTTCATTCCGCCCGAACCACAGGGTGTCCAGTGCGATATTCATCACCACGCGGTAGGCGTCAGAATAATAGGTAAAAGGTTTCTTCGGAAACAGTCTGGGCGTTCCGTCGTATTCCGCGTATTCGGGGCTCATGCCGGTGATTGGGTGAGCGCTGCGGGCGATATAGTCCCGGCTGGCTTTTGCCGCTTCCAGCCAGAACACCCGGTCTTCCGGATTCGCCCGTTCCGAAAAAAGCGTATAGAAATGGGGCAGATGATAACTGGGATCGGTAAAATCCGCCTCCGGCACAAAACGGATCATGTGATTGCGTTCGTCCCACATAGCCCGGCCCCCGGCGACGATTTCCGGCTGGTGGACGCAGTGCCGCAATATGTCTCTGGCCTGGGCGGCATAAGCGAATATGCCCTTTCCTTCACCCCAGCGGGCGGAAGCCATGAAAAGCGCCATGGCAAAGTATTCCTCCCCGTCCGGGGCAGGACCTTCGGCGTTGTGCCTGCCGTCCGGCTGCACGGACCAGGCGAAATACCCTTCGTATATCCCGTCTGCGTGATACATGTACCGCATGGCAAACTGCCACAGCCTGTCAAACAGATCCTTTCGGTCCATTTGCACGCACATCATCATGCCGTAGCTCATGCCTTCGGTGCGGGCGTCGATATTGCCGGTATCCACCATGCAGCCGCTGTCTGCATCCACGTCCTGATAGATTTTCTCCCCGGGATCAAAAAAGAGCGTATCAAAGCAGCGCTTCACCCGTTCCCGAACCTCCGTGTCGCTTATCCCGATGCGGGAAAAATGATTGGGATATGTCCGTTCCATTGTCCTGGCCTCCTATAAAACCGTTTGAACAAGTGGCATAAAACCGATCGCAGAATTATATCCATCCGAGGGGTAAAAATCATATGCGCGGGGGAAAGGAAAAACCCATGAAATCCTTGTGGATATATGTGTTCTGTAACAGGGTCACATAAGAGACGGAAAATATCTATTATATGTGTTTATACACCATTTGTTTTAATCTCGGTTTGTTTTTCTATTATACTTTACTGGTAATCAAATTTTTTAGCGTTCTTGTGGCAATGCAAGTTGTTTTTGTGATTCATTTCATGCACTCCTGAACCCAGGCGATGAAGTTGGAAGTAGAGGAGCCTGTACGCTCGGCCATTGTATGGCCCTGGCCCCATACAGTTTCAAAGTCCACTTGTGTTTCTTCGCTGTAGGCGTCCGCAGCCAGAGCCAGATCGATCTCTGTGCACAGAGCGGTGTCTCCCTGGGTGATGCCGGTGCGAATACGCCAGTAAACGGCAGGTTCAGCGGTTTGATATCCTTCATAAGCAGGCGACAGATAGTACATGGGATTATACATATTCAGACGTACGTCTACTGTATTGCCAAGTGCATCCTGTTTTGCCAGGTCTTCAGCAAACGCAGCTTCATACTCACTGCCCCGTACCAGACTGCCCAGGATCGCGTCAAAGTGTGCTCCGCTGCCATCACCATAGCCGAATAAAGTGTTTTCGCCCTGGCCCCGGTCCAGCTGGTCAAAGGCCGCAATACCCTTGGACGCGTTCTTCAGCGCCTGGGTAAAGGCTGAAATGCTGGTGACTGTTACAGTGTTCGTGTTCTCATCCCAAGCAACCCATTCACCGTTGGCATTCAGCGCGTTGATGTAATCCTGCCTGGTCTCATAAGTGCCGCTGAGCGACAAGACAGCAGAGATTGTCTCCGTACGGGTAATGCCGTCCATATCTTCATATGCGGCTTCCTGCTTTGCATCGGGACCGCCGGGGTTTTCAGGATCTGGCATTCCGCCGTCTGCAAAATCAGGCTTTTCTCCATGATCGGGACCGGCAAAGCCGCCTTCCATTCCACCGCCCGGATTGCCACCCCTCATGCCGCCCATACCACCGCGCCCGCCGCCAAATCCGCGGGAAGCAGAAGCGGTGTACGGGAACTCTGTGTCGGACAGGAAATGCTCCAGCGAAGTTTCGATCACGTCTTTCACATAATCGTAGTAGGTGCCGCTCTGCCAGATGCCTTCTTCGCTTTCCGTCAGTGTCAGCACAGTACCGTTCTCATCAGTCAGGCCAAGGCCGTTGATATAATCGGCAAATGCCAAGGCCATGCCGTCAGAATAGGCCTGTTCCTCATCACTGAGTCCGGAACGGGTGCTGCCCATATTCCACTCATAGGCTTCATCCGCAATATCCAGATTGGTGATGGGGCACCAGCACATGCTGCCCTTGACAGCGTCACTTTCGGTCATGACTGCACCAATGGCTTCCAGATAGGGCGTATACAGATCGCTGTTGCCGCTGGCACCGATCAAAGCACTCTGGGCACCACCGCCGCTCATACCCAGGGAGAAGATGCTTTCCATGTCGCCGGGCAGCAGATCTTTATTATAGCGCGCATAGCGAATGGCTGCCTTGAAATCGGTCACACCGGCAGGCGCGCCTGCGTCACGTCCACGGGCGCCGGCAAAGAGGACGATCATGCCCTCGTTGGTGTAGTCCGAAATGCTGCCATAACCCATGGAGCTCGTATAACCGGTCGGCGCTGACATCGCGGAATAGCCGGGTGTGTTCACCGGCAGGATCAACGGCGCTGTCAGTGCAGTATATTGCCCGGCAGTACCGGACTCATTGACCGTGCAGGTATAGGTACCATCCCCGTTAGCGGTTGCTGTGAAGTATGCACCGGGCACAAAGATGCCCATCGTTTCATATTTGCTGTCAGCCGGGGTTGCTGCATAGGAAATCCCCACCTGCCAGTACACGTCATCCTCAGCTTCATACTGCCATTTGGTCATGTCGATCTTTGCGGGCACATGATTGTCCTCCGCCATACAGGCCATACAGGACAGCACGAGCACCGTCGCAATGAAGCAAGCCAGAATCCTGCTCATGGAATTCATCCTCCTGTTATTTTGTCTGCTGGAACAGCCAGTCGCGTACTGCTTCCAGTTTATACGCATAGTCAAACGAAGTCATGTGCTCTCCTGCTCCGCTGCCGGCAGTTTGGCCTTCTGCAAGGGTTGTCCCCAGAGTAAAGGTTACGAAATTCGCATAATTGCCTTCTGCCAGCATGGAAGCGACAGCCGCTTTCTGTGTCTCGGCATCCTCCTGCGCGCTCCATTCTTTGTGGCTGTATTCAGCACCGTCTGCATCGAACAAAGCGAGCAGTTCTGCCTGTCCTGCAGAAGCTTTCGGATCGCCTGCAGAAACGATGTAAAAGAAGTTCTCTTGCTCAAGTCCGCTCAGCAGACTGACATCCCACTGACTGCCGACAAAAAGATAGGCTGCAAAGAAGTCCGGATACTCGATGCTCAGATGGAATGAGGTCATTCCGCCCATCGATTGGCCGGTCGTATAGATTTTATTCGTATCAATGGAATACGTTTCAGTCAACGCCTGAAGCAAACGCATAGCCATATCAATCTGGCCGGAATGATTGAAATTATCATCCACAATTGTTTCGGTAAAGACAGGAACCACCACGAAAGCGGGGTGTTTGGCTTGTTCTTCTTCCGTTGCCCAGATCAGTCCGCCCCAGCCCTGGGTCAGGACATAGTCCGTGCCGCGTCCGACTGCGCTGGAATCCGGAATGAACTGGATCATGGGATACAGCTGGTTTTCATCATAGTTCTCAGGGATAAACAACTGGTACTGCAGGCTGTTCCCGGTTTCAGCATCCTCAAAAGTCATCAGCTGGAACTTTGGTGCGATTTCCGTAATCATGGTCTGCAGTTCCGCATCGCTCGACTTGTCAGTCATACCTCCGCCCATTCCGCCCTGACCTCTGCCGAATCCGCCTCGCCCACCACGGCCTTCAGCGAAAGCCAAAGCAGTGCAGAGAAGTGAAAGTGCAAGAATCATTGATAAAACCTTCTTCATCAGTGAGTCTCCTCCTTGAAGCGTTTGATATCTGGTCTTACGCTTTCGCTGCTCGATATCATGTATGTATTTTAGCATATAAACTTAAAAAAAACTTGAAATCGATGCGATTCTGCCGCCAGAATTTTAATGATCATAGGTGCGGTCATTGCCGTTGGGAGCCTTTGCCTTCATAATGATAACCTTCGTAAGTTGTCAATGTCTCATGAACGAACTGTACGCATCAGAGACAAGTTTGCGACTGATCCCGTCGACCCTCTTGAATTTGATCTTTGGCATGTTTTCCCTCCTAAAATCGTCCGCCAAATCATGTGCAATCCAGGGGGGAAAATCGTCGTCTATGCTCATTTCCAGGCATAAGGAAAACCCCTGAAACCTTTGTGGTATCAGGGGTTTTGGTGCGGGAAACAGGACTTGAAGTGCTAGGGCCAGATAAATTACTTAGTCATAGTAATCAAAAATAACTGATTTCACAAACGGTTTGGCGAACCAAGAAAAACCGTGACAAATGAAAATAAACACCAATTGTATTCACATTTGTATTCACATTTTTTCAGAAACAGAATCTAAATAACTGCAAGCTATTGAAAACGACTGTGGGGGATCAGCAGCCAACAATTGCCGCTTACAGGATTTAATCACAGTTTTCTCTTTATCATACACGCCGGAAACGCGATCAGTATACTGAACCAACATCTTTAGTTCATTCAAACTCGCTGTTGAGCATGTTGAAACGGAATCTTCAACAATCGCCTGATGCTTTCTGAATCAAGGGACGCTGGTGCCCGGTTTTCAGAAAAGTGGTTTGTTGAGCAGACACTAAGTATTATAGACAAAACAATTGAAACCTAATGAATTGAGATCATTAGTCAAACAGCTTAACGCCTGTCTTATGAAGGCATTGCTGTATTTCGCCAAAGTCCAATTGCCTTGGTACGATACTCTTTTTGGCGCTTAATGCGGCAGCAATACCTGCGGCCTGGCCGGTTGCGAAACAGATGAACATGACCCTGTAGCTGGCATGGGCGCGGTGTGTACCAGAAATACAGCGGCCGCAAGTCAGCAGGCCATCTATACCCTTCGGCAACAATGCGCCGTAAGGAATATCATAGGGAACGGCAGGCTGAGAATGTCCTTCAGCCTGTCCGCTGCCGTTGGGATTATGGATATCGATCAGAAACCAGGCGTGGTGAACAACAACGTCGTCATAGCGTCCTCCTGTTTCGACATCATGGTCAGTTACGATCTTATCTCCGACGATGCGCCGTGTTTCACGTACGCCGAGCGTACTGCCCGACGATTTCAACTGACAATCCTCATAACCGGGGATGTAGGTTTTGAGGAAGCCTATAATTCTGTCGACCTGAGACCGGAGTTCCAGTTCAGCTTTCAGGATATCTTCGGGGTCCAGCGAATTATATCCATTTGCCTGGGTAGCATTGATGCTACGTTCTCCCGGATAAGCAGTCCTGTGCAGTCTTACAATCGAGACGTTTCGCGGAAGGATACCTTCTTTTTCTTTTTGAATACAAAAATCGGCATATTTGGTTCCGTCGGAAAGGTTAACTGGGTCCGTACCGCCCCAGCAGGTGATCGCTCTGCTTTCATCCACATGATCGATTGTGAATTCCATGGTACATGGCTGGCAGCGGCCATCTGTTTCTCTTCCGATCCATGCCTGGGCACCGGCTCGTACGGACACAAAACCATCGCCTGTTGCATCAATGACTGTTTTTGCCTGCAGTGTTTTTAGCCCCTCCTGTGTGCCGACAATAAGCCCGATAACCCTATTATCCTCTTTTATAACATCAACAACAGGTGTCTGCAGATAAACGTGCACACCGGCGTCGGTTGCAAATCTGAGCAATATGGTTTTCGCTTCTTCAGTATCAACACCGCGCTCCAATCCGTTTCGGGAGGTGGCTTGCTGGCGGCATAAAAGCTGCATCAGTTCATCGGCAATGGTACCTTCAGAGGTTGATCCAAGGACGGGGTTGACATGGCCTGATGTCAGCATGCCGCCCAGAATGCCATAGCGTTCGATCAGGGCAACCGAAACACCCTGGCGTGCTGCTGCAACTGCCGCAGCAATACCGGCAGGGCCGCCGCCCGCCACAATGACATCATAATTGCTGGAAAACATAGCAACCTCCTTATTAATACAATGTCCGGAGTTCTGCCATGACCGGATTCACATTGGAGAAATAGTCTGATAATTCAAGGTATTGGCGATAAAGTTCCTTATAGAGCTGTTTTTTTGACTGATCCGGAAAAAATGCTGTCGTTTTGGCCCGCTTTAGCCTGGAGGCGATATCTTCCCAGCGTGAATAACCATCAGTTTCGGCAACGATTGCAGATACAGCCGAACCTAAAGCGGCAGTCTGCAGGCATTGCAAAACTTCGATTGGCTTTTGCAGTACCGCTTGTCACGATTTAGAGCAAATGGAATCCTTGTTTTACAAGGGATTCCGAGCATGGAACAGGGCAGTTTTGAAGGTGGACGACAAATATATCGTCCCCGTCAAAAACGGGATTTTAAACCGGTAACAAACGTTCAGAGGCAACCACAAAGAGAAAGTTTACAACTTTTCATCACTTTAAAGTGCGAAAGGATATTGCCATGATGAGAAACAGGCTTTATACTGAAGAACAGGTACACCAGGTTGTGGACGAGGTTCTCCGCAAACTGGATGGTACTGCGGCTCTGCAGGAGCCGGAGCACCTTGACAACAGCATACCTCAGCAATCATCGCCGGGCACGAAAATGACATTGTCTGTCCGTGAAGCCTGCGAATTGATCGGGATCAGTAAGCCGAAGATGTACGAGCTCATTCACAGCAATGAGATCCCGTCCATCCACGTCGGAAAGAAGATCGTGATCGCCCGTCAGGCGCTCCTGGACTGGCTGTCGAAAGGAGATACCAATGGCAAGAAAGCGTGCTAACGGCGAAGGAACCATCAGAAAACGACCCGACGGAAGCTGGGAGGCCCGATACTGTGCTGATGGAAAACGGCACTCAGTTTATGGCAGAACTCAGGCGGAAGTCAGGAAAAAACTGACCGAGGTATCCGTCACCATTGACCACGGCGATTACAGAGAGGACAGCGGCCTGACCCTTGGCCAATGGCTGACCATGTGGCATCGGGATTACCTGGGGAATGTGAAGCTGGGCACTGCGGATACTTATGAAATGCAGATCCGGGTTCACATCGTCCCCGCCCTCGGC